>NZ_MLHS01000023.1 GCF_001999335.1 Rodentibacter sp. Ppn85
ATGCCTTTCCAAGAGGGATAATTCGTCTGATTTTTTTAGCGATTTTAGGCGTCATTGCTTTTATCGATCTTCAACATGGTGTCAGACCCTTTGATAATCATATTAAGGCAATTAAATATGACCTTGAGTGGGCTTTTGAACCAGATAAAAGTCTCCTCTTAGCATATCAGAGGCATATTGAAATAAGAAATAGAGATAGTTTTAAAAAAATGTTTCCAAATGATAAAGTGATTCCCTATGATGAATTTAGAAAGCCATATCTTGAAGAGGATAGCTTACGCTTGGCTCGCCCAGTTCTTCACGTTATCTGGCCGTTATTGCTCCTTTGCATTCTTTTTCCTCCACGCCCTCGTGGCATTCGGATTAATCGTAAGAAAAAAGTGATTTATCAACAACACTTAGGCAAAGAATATTGGTTGGCGTTTATACCGGAAGAGGGCGATCCGTTAAGCGGCATTGTCTATAATCTTTACGGGCTTTATCCTTTTAGTCTAACGGGGCGTTATTCCTTACAAATCGGCATACCCGAGAAAGACGGAAAACTGCCTTTTTTAATGTACGGTTGCTACCCGAATCCAAGCCTTGAACACAACCGTTATCTTTTGCGTGCCATTCGGGATTTTGTGCGTGAAGACAATCCTGCAAGTCTGAAATATGTCGGACGTTGCTATAAATTGCCGTGGCTAAATCCGTTAATTTTCCTGTTTAACGTGGGCAGTATTTTCCGTATGCCGTTTAACCAAAAACTGGCAGATAAACAGATTGAGGCGGAATTAAAAGCATGGAAAAAACGCAACGAAAACAGTAAAAAGCATTGGTTCGACGCGGTACAACGCCAACAACAGAGCGTCAATCAAGATTTAGCGGAGTTAAAAATGGATAATAAAATCTAGCGAAAATTGACCGCACTTTAGGATTTGAATATTAAAGGAATCAAATGAAACTTCTCGAAAAATGGCTTCATTTTTACCGCATTTACACCTTGGGCTATTCCATTCGTCGGGTGAATCCCGATGAATTGGAAATTCGCCATTTAATTTTAGATGCCTTTCCCAGAGGGATGATTCGTCTGATCTTTTTAGCGATTTTAGGTGTCATTACCTTTATTGATCTTCAACATGGCGTCAGACCCTTTGATAATCAAATTAAAGCAATTAAATATGATTTTGAATGGGCTTTTGAACCTGATAGATTTATTCAACCCTTGTATGAAGGACATATAAAACGTCGTAATAATCCTATGTTTATAAGTAAATATCCAAATGAAAAGATACTTCCCTATGAAGAATATAGAAAACCATATCTTGAACGGGATAGCTTACGCTTGGTTCGCCCTATTTTTCACGTTATCTGGCCGTTATTGCTCCTTTGCATTCTTTTTCCTCCACGCCCTCGTGGCATTCGGATTAATCGTAAGAAAAAAGTGATTTATCAACAACACTTAGGCAAAGAATATTGGTTGGCGTTTATACCGGAAGAGGGCGATCCGTTAAGCGGCATTGTCTATAATCTTTACGGGCTTTATCCTTTTAGTCTAACAGGGCGTTATTCTTTACAAATCGGCATACCCGAGAAAGACGGTAAACTGCCTTTTTTAATGTACGGTTGCTACCCGAATCCAAGCCTTGAACACAACCGTTATCTTTTGCGTGCCATTCGGGATTTTGTGCGTGAAGACAATCCTGCAAGTCTGAAATATGTCGGACGTTGCTATAAATTGCCGTGGCTAAATCCGTTAATTTTCCTGTTTAACGTGGGCAGTATTTTCCGTATGCCGTTTAACCAAAAACTGGCGGATAAACAGATTGAGGCGGAATTAAAAGCATGGAAAAAACGCAACGAAAACAGTAAAAAGCATTGGTTCGACGCGGTACAACGCCAACAACAAAGCGTCAATCAAGATTTAGCGGAATTAAAAATGGATAATAAAATTTAGCCAAAATCGACCGCACTTATATCTTGAGTATTCCATTCGTCGGATTTTTTCCCCAATTAATATTTACGACCTCATTTCCTTTTGTTAGAATTTGATATCTAATTGAAACTAATTCTCAATTGTTTTTATGCTTTAAGGATAAAAAATGCCTCAACTTTTCGAGTTTTTACAACAATACAGTGACTACATTATTATCGGACTTTTATTTGTTATGAGCGTGATTATGCTTGCGATGGTTATTGAACGCTTTATTTTTCTAAGCAGAATTAATGTAGGCAAGTATTCTAATATTCATGCACTGGATATCGATCTGAATCGTAATATGACTACGATTTCTACTGTCGGTGCGAATGCACCTTATGTCGGGTTATTAGGTACGGTTATCGGTATTTTATTAACTTTCTATCAAATCGGTCAGGGTGGAGGTGATGTGGATGCTGGTGAAATTATGTTGCATCTTTCTTTGGCTCTAAAGGCGACTGCACTTGGGATTTTAGTGGCTATTCCGGCCATGGTTTTTTATAGCGGTTTAAACCGTAAAATTGAGGTAAACCGTTTAAAATGGAAAGTGTTAAATTCACAGAAAGATAAGGAATACTCGTGAAAAAATTTGATGAAATCAACATTATTCCTTTCATTGATATTATGTTGGTGCTATTGGCCATTGTGTTGATTACCGCCTCCTTTATTTCGCAGGGGAAAATTCAAGTCAATGTGCCAAAAGCAAGTACAACCGTAGCTTTTAAATCCGATGATTTGGCAAAATTACTGACGGTTACTGCGAAAGGAGAGTTCTACTTTAATGATAAACCCATTTCACAAGAAGCCTTAGAGGCAGAAATTAGCCAATGGGATAAGGGGCAAAAAGTGACGTTGAAAATTGATGCGGAAGCAAGTTTTCAGGATTTTGTCACTATTACTGATTTACTTGCCAAAAATGAGATTAAAAATGTGGCGCTGGTATCAATGAAGGATAAAAACGGTAATGCGACACCGGCCGGAAAATAGGAAAAGTTATGCAACAAGCTAAACGTTTATTCCTAGCTTTGCTTATTTCTCTTCTTGTTCATAGCGTTATAGTTGGTGCGCTATTATGGAATTGGCATGAATCTAATGATAGTGCAAATAATCATGCCGGTGAGCTAGCGACGACGATTTCAATGGAAATGGTACAGGGGATGCGCATTGAAGAACCTGAATCGGAGCCGGAACCTCAAAAGAGCGAACCTGAACCACCAAGGGAAGAGATAGTGGCGGATCCGACAAAAAAACCGGAACCTGAAAAGAAAAAACAACCTGAGAATAAACAGGAAAAAATAAAGCGGTCCAAAGAAAAACCAAAAAAACAGGTAAAGCAATCTGAAAAAGCACAGAAATTACCACAACATTTGTCGGTAGGCGATCGTAATGTAAACTCTGCATCGGCGATAAATTCAAAAGCAACAACAACCGGCATGGTAAATACCAATGCTAATGTAGTAGGAAACGGTTCAAATGCAAATGAAATTGCTGCTTATAAAGCCGCGCTTTATCGTGAAATAGAGCGTCGAAAACAATATCCGACACGAGCTAAAATGATGCGTAAACAAGGAGTGGTTCATATCTCCTTTAATGTTGGTAATGACGGTTCATTAAGTGGTGAAAATGTCGTGAAATCCTCAGGCGATGAAAGCCTGGATAAAGCTGCATTAAAAGCAGTGAAAAGTGCAAGACCGGTTGGACCTAAACCAAATGGATTAGCAAGTAATATATCTGTTCCGATTCGATTTAGTTTGCAGTAAAAAAGCAGAGTTTGACTCTGCTTTTTTATTATGACATCAGATCTTATTTTTTCTTAATCGGGCGTTGCCACCCCTGAATATGGCGTTGCGGCACACGTGTAATCACTAACTCATCTTTTGCTACATTACGCGTGATGGTTGAACCTGCACCAATTGTTGCGCCGTCTTCAACCGTCACAGGCGCCACTAATTGTGTATCGGAACCCACGAAGACATTATCACCGATAATGGTTTTAAATTTATTCGCCCCATCGTAATTACAGGTGATAACACCAGCGCCAATATTACAATTTAAGCCGATTTCACTATCTCCTACATAGGTTAAATGGTTCACTTTTGAACCTTTGCCAACGACAGATTTTTTGATTTCTACAAAGTTACCGATGTGAGCTTCAGAGGCAAGTTTTGTGCCGGGACGTAAACGGGAGAAAGGACCGATTACCGCTTTTTCGCCAATGCTGGCATCTTCTAGTACGGAATAAGGCTTCACCTCCACATCATCACCGATCACCACATTTTTCAATAGACAACCGGCACCAATTTTTACCCGATTTCCTAACCGCACTTTGCCTTCAATAATCACATTCACATCAATTTCAACATCTTTGCCGTGTTCTAGCGAACCACGTAAATCGAAACGGGTCGGATCAAATAACATTACGCCTTCTAACAATAAGCGTTCAGCTTGTTTATGTTGATAGTAACGTTCAAGTGCAGCTAACTGTAAACGATTATTTGCTCCTTCCACTTCCATCCTATCCATCGCTTGCACGGCAACAACTTGGTAACCGTCTTGGTTTGCGAGGGCAATTAAATCCGTTAAATAATATTCTCCTTGTGCGTTATTATTACCCACGTGGGCAAGCCATTTTTTGAGGCTTGCCCCATCGGATACTATTACACCGGTATTGACTTCCTGAACTTTTAATTGTTCAGCATTGGCATCTTTTTCTTCAACAATGGCAACTACACGACCATTTTCACGAATAATACGCCCGTAGCCGGTCGGATTGTCTAGCTGTACGGTCAATAAGGCAATGCCGTTTTCCGGTTTTGCTGCGATCAGTTTTTCGAGGGTTTCTTTGGTAATAAGAGGGGCATCGCCGTAAAGCACCACAATATTTTCATCGTCTTTAAAAAACGGTGCAGCCTGTTGCACCGCATGTGCTGTGCCAAGTTGTTCGGTTTGCAATACCCAATTGACGTTTTCATTGACAAGGCGTTCACGCATTAATTCACCGCCATGTCCGTAAATTAAATGTACGTTTTCAGCCCCCAAGGAATTTGCCGTATCAATCACGTGCTTCACCATCGGCTTGCCTGCCACTGTATGCAATACCTTTGGTAAATCCGAGTACATACGCGTACCTTTTCCTGCCGCCAAAATGACCGCACTTAATGTTTTGTTTGTCATAAATTCTCTCTTGTGATCAAAAGTCCAAATATTTTAGCGTAGAAAGGAAAAGATGATAAGTTGTTTATTTTTTCTAAAAAATTCTATAATGAGACAATTTTTGAGCGATTTGGAGTGAATATGCGTAATAGAGATGACATGATTCTGCAATGGATTAACCAGCAAGGCAAAGCCAGTGTGATTGAACTGGCTGAAAAGTGTGAAATATCTGTTGAAACCATCCGACGTGATCTTAATCGGCTTGAAAAGCAAGGATTGCTTTATCGTACTCATGGAGGAGCGATAAGTAATAAAACGACTGATCTTGGGGCTTTTTTTCAGACTCGGCGATATATTAATGCGGCAGCAAAACGATATATTGCAAAAAATGCGCTTGAATTACTTTACGAAAATGCTGTGGTTGGATTGGATGCAAGTTCTACCAGTTGGTATTTTGCGCATTTAATGCCGGATATTCCTTGTACTGTTGTGACGAATTCTATGCTTAATATCAACGCATTGGTTAATAAACCCAATATCAAAACCATTGTTACCGGTGGGGTCTATTCATCAAAATATGAAGCGTTTTACGGACCATTGTCAGAGTATTTATTACAACGTCTCCATATTAACTTTTCTATTTTTTCTTGTTCCGGTATTGATAATCAAGGAAACATTTGGGAGTCCAATGAGTTAAATGCTTCTTCAAAGCGTAAAATGATGGAAGCATCAGAGCATACTTATCTTTTAGCGGATCATTCTAAATTTGAGAAAAAGAGCCTGATACAATTAACCGAATTGAGCGAAATTAATACTATTTTTACTGATTCCGATTTATCGGAAACACTCCAAGCATATTGTGAAAAAAACGATGTTTTGACCGTTTTATAATAAATAATGACCGAATTTACCGATTATTCAAAAAATAAGCAATAATCGGGCGTTATTTCCCTGAAAAAATACCCGATTATTGTGATCCCTTTCACAAATTTGAAATTAACTTCACTTTTCTTCTATTTTCTTTCATTTTTTTATTCAAAAATAATTTCAAGTTAAGCAAATAAACCGCTTATCCGAGTCAATATGAATGTTAAAAATGATAGGAGAGACACTATTATGACAGCTTCCACTCAAACTAATCGCATTAAAATTGGTATTCGTCCAACCATTGACGGTCGTCGTATGGGCGTACGTGAATCGTTAGAAGAGCAAACCATGCGTATGGCGCAATCCGTTGCAGAGTTGTTGCAAACCCACATCCGCCATACAGATGGTTCTTTTGTTAAATGTGTGATTGCCGATACTTGTATCGGTGGCGTTGCTGAAGCTGCGACTTGTGCAGATAAGTTCAAACGTGAAAATGTGGGATTAACCATTACTGTAACACCTTGCTGGTGCTACGGTTCCGAAACTATCGATATGGATCTGCATATGCCGAAAGCCATTTGGGGATTTAATGGTACTGAACGTCCGGGTGCGGTTTATCTTGCTGCTGCACTTGCAGGTCATTCTCAATTAGGTTTACCGGCATTTTCAATTTATGGCACAGAAGTTCAGGAAGCGGATGACACAGAGATTCCGGAGGATGTGAAAGAAAAACTCTTACGTTTTGCTCGTGCAGGTCTCACCGTCGCAACCATTCGTGGTAAATCTTATTTGTCTATCGGTTCTGTTTCTATGGGAATTGCAGGATCCATTGTGAACCAGCAATTTTTCCAAGAATACCTCGGTATGCGTAATGAATATGTGGATATGACAGAAATCAAACGTCGTTTGGATCGTAAAATCTATGATCAAGAGGAAGTGGACTTAGCGATTTCTTGGGTAAAACAATATTGCAAGGAAGGTATCGATGTTAACAGTCAGGAACACCAACGTACGCAGGAAGAACGTGCCGAACTTTGGGAAAATGTGGTGAAAATGACCATCATTACTCGCGATTTGATGGTGGGAAATCCAAAATTAGCGAAATTAAATTATGCGGAAGAATCATTAGGTCATAACGCGATTGCAGCCGGTTTCCAAGGCCAACGTCATTGGACCGATCATTTGCCAAACGGTGATTTTATGGAAGCGATGTTGAATTCTACTTATGATTGGAATGGGGTTCGTCCGCCATATATTCTTGCGACTGAAAATGACAGTTTGAATGCGGTATGTATGCTGTTTGGACATCAACTGACCGGTCAGGCTCAAGTTTTTGCTGATGTGCGTACTTATTGGAGTCCGGAATCCGTCGAACGTGTGACCGGTTGGAAACCGGAAAGCGGCTTTATTCATTTAATTAACTCCGGTTCCGCAGCACTTGACGGCACAGGTCAACACCGGGATGAAAACGGCAAACCAACCATTAAACCGGCTTGGGAAGTGACCGAAGAAGACGGAAAACGTTGTTTAGAGAATACCCGTTGGTGTCCGGCCGTACATGAATATTTCCGTGGCGGTGGTTTATCTTCTCAATTTTTAACTAAAGGCGGTATGCCGTTCACCATGCATCGTATTAACCTTATCAAAGGATTAGGGCCGGTATTGCAAATTGCCGAAGGTTGGTCAATCGATTTACCAGAGCAAGTCCACGATATCCTCAACAAACGCACCAATGAAACTTGGCCGACGACGTGGTTTGTTCCTCGTTTAACAGGCAAGGGCGCATTCGCCGATGTGTATTCTGTCATGGCAAATTGGGGCGCTAACCACTGTGTAGCAACTTATGGACACATTGGTTCGGATCTTATCACGCTTGCTTCAATGTTACGTATTCCGGTTTGTATGCATAACGTTGATGAACGCAATATATTTCGTCCAAGTGCTTGGAATGGTTTTGGTCAAGATAAAGAAAGTCAGGATTATCGCGCCTGTAAAAACTTCGGGCCACTTTATAAATAAGTGATGATTGGCACGTGCTTTTCAACACGTGCCGCTATTCCATCAAAAACCACATTGAAGTGCGGTCAAAAATTCACTTATTTTTCAGCCGCATTTTTTCTAAATTTTAGGGAGGGCTTATGCCTATCGTACTGATTTTTGATTGCGGTGCGACCAATTTACGTACTATTGCGATGACTGATAAAGGCGAAATTTTGGCATCCCATCATATTGCGAACAATACCCAACCAGATGTCAAATTTGTTGATTATCATATTTGGGATTTTGAAGAAATCTGGCAAAAGTTATCCGATTGTGTGAATCACACCGTTAACCAACTAAAACAACAACATATTGATCTAAACGATATTGTTGGAATTTCCGTTACCACATTTGGTGTGGATGGTGCGCCATTTGATCATGATGGACAACAGCTTTATCCGATTATTTCTTGGAAATGCCCTCGCACAATTCCAGTGATGGAAACCCTATCACAGTTGCTTGACATTGAAGCGCTCTATCAACGCAATGGTATCGGGCAATACAGTTTTAATACCTTATTTAAATTGCTTTGGTTGAAAGAACATGAACCGGAGATTTTCCAAAAAATGGATAAGTTTGTGTTCATTTCTTCCATGATAACCCAGCGTTTAACCGGTGAATGGACAACCGATCACAGCATGGCGGGCACCTCTATGATGACGAATCTTGCTAGTGGTGATTGGGACGAAGGCGTTTTGCAGTTGCTTGGGTTAACCTCAAATCATTTTCCACCAATGCGTCATGCCGGTGAAAAAGTGGGAGAGCTCACTACTGCACTTGCTGCCCGTTGGGGGTTAAATTGCATTCCGGTGATTGCCTGCGGACATGATACTCAGTTTGCCGTATTCGGTTCCGGAGCAGAATTAAATCAACCTGTGTTGAGTTCCGGTACTTGGGAAATTTTAATGGTTCGTACGCAATATGCAAAACCGCAATTTGATTTTATTTCACAAGGATTAACGACGGAATTTGACGTTCAACCGAATTGCTTTAACCCGGCGGTACAATGGGTTGGTTCGGGCATTATGGAATGGTTGGGTAAATTATTGTTCGCTGATGTGTACGGCACCGACCAATATTATGCCTGCATGATTCAAGAAGGCAGTGCGGCAGATGAAAACGGCGCCAAAAGTGTGGTTGATTTTCAGGGCATTTTTAGCCAACCAGGCAAGGGTAATATTGCTGGACTTTCCATGTTTACCTCTCGTGGTGAAATTTATCGTGCTGCACTCTACTACATGGCAAATCAGCTAAAACAGGGATTGGACGTGCTACAACAAATCAGTCATTTCAAAGCCGAAAGTTTGATCTGTGTCGGGGGTGGTTCCAAAAATCCGCTTTGGAATCAGATCCGTGCCGATGTTTTAGGTTTACCGATTGATGTGGTCGATGTTGCAGAAAGCACGGTATTGGGCGCTGCGATGTTTACCTTTGCGGGAATTGGGTATTACGACAGCCCGGAAGCCGCGCAAAAAATTATGCAACCACAACGCAAACGTATTTATCCTCGGTTTAATTTTGCAAAGGAATAGGAGCAATTTAATGTTAAAAGGTATTCATTCGGCAATTTCCCCTGAATTACTCAAAATTCTTGCCGAAATGGGGCATGGTGATGAACTCGTACTTGCAGATGCGCATTTTCCAGCGCATTCGTTACATCAAAACGTGATTCGTGCAGACGGCATTTCTATCGCAACGCTGTTAGAAGGCATCTCGCCATTATTTGAATTTGACACTTATGTTGATGCGCCATTGGCTATGATGCAAGCAGTGCAAGGCGATACTCTCGATCCCGAAGTTGAAAAACGCTATCTCAATGCGATTCGAAGTGCGGTCAGAATTGTGCCTAATTTAACCCGAATTGATCGTTTTGCTTTCTATGATCGGGCAAAACAAGCCTATGCCGTCGTCATTACGGGAGAAACAGCCAAATACGGCAACATTATTGTCAAAAAAGGGGTTACGCCCGTTTTATAACAAGTTAGAGGTACTTCAAAAATGAATAGAAAAGAACTTTCACAAAAAATTATCGAAACCTGCCTTGAAATGACCAAATTAGGTTTAAACCAAGGTACCGCAGGAAATGTAAGTGTACGTTACAAAGAAGGTATGCTGATTACCCCCACAGGTATGCCGTACCATTTAATGACACCGGAAAATATTGTTTATGTCGATGGTAACGGTAAACACGAAGACGGAAAGTTGCCTTCCAGCGAATGGCAATTTCATTTAGCCGTCTATCAAGTCCGTGCCGAAGCCAATGCGGTCGTACATAATCATTCTCTTCATTGCGCCGGTTTATCCATCCTCCAAAAACCAATTCCGGCTATTCATTATATGGTCGCGGTAGGGGGAACCGATCATATTCCTTGCGTGCCTTACGCAACATTTGGTACGCATGAACTTGCTTCCTACGTGTCGGAGGGAATCAAAGAAAGTAAGGCAATTTTGCTGGCTCATCATGGCTTAATTACTTGTGGTGAAAATCTTGATAAGGCGTTGTGGCTGGCACAAGAAGTAGAAGTATTGGCTTCTTGGTATTTGAAATTGCTTGCAACCGGTTTGGATATTCCGCTTTTGAGTCGTGATCAAATGCAGGCGGTATTAGGAAAATTTCATACGTATGGATTACGCATTGAAGAATAGCAATTCTTGCTTCTTTCTACTAATTAATATAAGGAATACACTATGAGTGCCAAAGTATTAGAAAAGAAATTTGTTGTACCATTTATTTTAATTACTAGCTTATTTGCATTATGGGGATTTGCGAATGATATTACCAACCCAATGGTGGCCGTATTTCAAACTGTGATGGAAATTCCGGCCTCCGAAGCCGCTTTGGTGCAGTTTGCGTTTTATGGTGGTTACGGTACGATGGCGATTCCCGCAGCTATTTTTGCCAGCAAGTACAGTTATAAAGCAGGGATTATGTTAGGGCTCATTCTCTATGCCGTTGGTGCATTCTTATTCTGGCCTGCTGCAAAGTTTGAAATATTTAATTTCTTCCTTATCTCCTTATATATTTTAACCTTTGGGTTAGCCTTCTTAGAAACTACCGCCAACCCTTATATTCTTGCTATGGGTGATCCGCAAACTGCAACCCGCCGTTTGAACTTTGCACAATCTTTTAATCCGCTAGGTTCTATCACTGGTATGTTTATTGCTTCCCAAATGGTTTTAACCAATCTTGAATCGGATAAGCGTGATGCAGCGGGTAACCTTATTTTCCACACGCTATCCGAAACGGAAAAAATAGGCATTCGCACACATGATTTGGCAGAAATTCGTGATCCTTATATCGCATTAGGTTTTGTGGTTGTCGCTGTGTTAATTATTATCGGTCTTTACAAAATGCCGGCAGTAAAAGTGGAAGAAAACGGTAGCCACATTTCATTTAAAGAAGCAGTCAGCCGTTTAGTGAAAAAAGCCAAATATCGTGAAGGCGTGATTGCTCAAGTTTTCTATGTCGGCGTGCAAATCATGTGCTGGACTTTCATCGTGCAATATGCAGAACGCTTAGGTTTCACTAAAGCGGAGGGGCAAAATTTCAATATTGTTGCCATGGGTATTTTCATCTGTAGCCGCTTTATTAGCACCAGTTTAATGAAATATTTGAAAGCGGAATTTATGTTAATGCTCTTTGCAATCGGCGGCTTTTTCAGTATTCTCGGTGTTATTTTCATTGACGGTGTGTGGGGCTTGTACTGTTTAATTTTAACTTCCGGCTTTATGTCGCTCATGTTTCCAACCATCTACGGTATCGCACTCTATGGTTTAAAAGAAGAATCTACCTTAGGTGCAGCAGGTTTGGTGATGGCAATCGTGGGAGGAGCATTAATGCCGCCACTACAAGGTATGATCATTGATCAAGATGAAGTAATGGGGCTACCGGCGGTGAACTTCTCCTTTATCCTACCTCTTGTCTGCTTTACGGCGATTGCTATCTATGGATTTAGAGCTTGGAAAATTCTTAGATAATAGTAAATTTGACCGCACTTTTAAGTGCGGTCATTTTTTTACAAATTTAATAGGCAATCCTTGTGTTTAATTCCCGTATTCCCGTTGAGTTAGATCAATAAATCAGGTAAACTATCGTCCCGTCTTTGATAGCTAATCTTCTTCAATTTCCGACCGCACTTTTGTGAAATGTCTAGCAAGATGATTAGCTATAATCATTTTTATCCCAACAAAGAATTAGGTTTCCTATGGCTACAAATTATATTTTCGTCACAGGCGGTGTGGTTTCATCGCTCGGTAAAGGTATTGCAGCGGCATCATTAGCGGCAATTTTAGAAGCGCGTGGTTTAAACGTTACGATTATGAAACTTGATCCCTATATTAATGTGGATCCGGGTACGATGAGTCCTACTCAGCACGGTGAAGTGTTTGTCACACAAGACGGAGCGGAAACCGATTTGGACTTGGGTCATTATGAGCGTTTCATCCGTACCAAAATGACGAAACGTAATAATTTCACTACCGGTAAAATTTATTCGGAAGTTTTACGTAAAGAACGCCGTGGCGATTATCTCGGTGCGACTATTCAAGTTATCCCGCACATTACTAATGAAATTAAAGATCGGGTGATTGCGGGGGCGCAAGGGTATGATGTAGTGATTGTGGAAGTCGGCGGAACTGTTGGTGATATTGAATCTTTACCCTTCTTAGAGGCGTTACGTCAGCTTGCAGTACAAGTCGGTCGTGAGCATACTTTATTTATGCATTTAACCCTTGTGCCTTATATCCCGACAGCCGGTGAGGTAAAAACCAAGCCAACCCAACATTCGGTGAAAGAATTGCTGTCTATTGGAATTCAGCCTGATGTGTTAATTTGTCGCTCCGATCGTATGATTCCACCAAATGAACGGGCGAAAATTGCGTTATTTTGTAATGTACCGGAGCGCGCGGTGATTTCGTTAAAAGATGTGAATTCGATCTATCAAATTCCAGCGTTACTGAAATCGCAAGGTTTGGATGGTTTTGTCTGTGATCGTTTTCGTTTAAATTGCCCGGAAGCGGATCTTTCCGAATGGGAACAAGTACTTTATAAACAAGCTAATCCGGTAGGTGAAGTAACAATTGGTATGGTGGGTAAATATACGGAATTGCCGGATGCCTATAAATCTGTGAATGAGGCCTTAAAACACGCGGGCTTGACTAATCGTTTATCGGTGAACATTAAATATATTGATTCGCAAGATGTGGAAACCAAAGGCGTAGAAATACTGAAAGGTATTGATGGGATTTTGGTTCCGGGCGGCTTTGGCTACCGTGGTGTAGAAGGGAAAATTCGCACGGCGCAATATGCACGTGAGCACAATGTGCCTTACCTTGGTATTTGTTTAGGGATGCAAATTGCACTGATTGAATACGCACGTAATGTGGCGGGGCTAACCAAAGCAAATTCTTCAGAATTCGATCGTGATTGTGAACAGCCTGTGGTGGCATTAATCACCGAATGGCAAGATGCCGAGGGCAATACGGAAGTACGTTCCGACAAATCAGATCTTGGCGGTACAATGCGTTTAGGGGCGCAACAATGCCATTTGGTAGAGGGCAGCCGTGCTCGTGAATTATATGGGGCCGAAACGATTGAAGAACGTCATCGTCATCGTTATGAAGTGAATAACGTATTACTTCCGCAAATTGAAAAAGCCGGATTAAAAGTGACGGGTTTATCCGCAGACAAAAAATTAGTGGAAATCATTGAAGTGCCGAATCATCCTTGGTTTGTCGCGTGTCAATTCCATCCGGAATTTACTTCCACGCCGCGTGATGGCCACCCGTTATTCGCAGGTTTTGTGAAAGCAGCTTACGAAAATCACAAAAAATCAGCCTAATTTTTGAATATAAAAAAGTGCGGTTAAAAATCTTAATGGATTTTAACCGCACTTTTTTGTTTTATTGAGCATTGGAAGCATGTTCGGCTAGTGAGGTGATTTGTCAAAAAGTTACCGAAATTTATTCATATAATTAAGATCATTATTTCTTTTTAGTAAAATATATTCTATCTGATGGATTGTTTATTTGATTTTTTGAAATTATATAATGCGCTTCATCAACAGAACAATCAGTTCTAACAAGAAATGAAGGAGTTTTATATGAAAAAAGTAGCGAATATTTTTACTGCACCGGAAAAAACACTGGGTAGGTAATGGTTTCCATGTTGCGTCAATGTTTAGTTACAACGATAAAGATAAAAATCTTGATCCGTTTCTTTTAATGGATTACAACCCGCCAAAATTCTTCCTAGGCGGTCGTCAGGCGGTCGTCAGGCGGTCGTCAGGCGGTCGTCAGGCGGTCGTCAGGCGGTCGTCAGGCGGTCGTCGTGACAATTCTGAATTTAATTTACGTGGCATGGAAGAGCATCCTCACCGTACTTATCAAGGCGAAGTTTCTCACCGCGATTCTCACGGTGGCGGCGGTACAATCGGTACGGGCGATGTTCAATGGATGACGGCCGGCTCCGGAGTGATGCACGAAGAAATGCACTCGGAAAAATTTGCTAAAGAAGGCGGATTATTCGAAATGGTACAACTTTGGGTAAATTTACCGGCGAAAGATAAAATGACCGAACCGAAATATCAAGCGATTAAATCGGCGGATATTCCGGTAGTAAAATTGCCTAACGATGCAGGTCAAGTCCGAGTGATTGCCGGTGAATTGTTAGGAACAACGGGTTCTGCCAGTACCTTTAGCCCGATTAATATGTGGGATACTACCATGAATGCAAATGCGACACATACTTTTAGTGTGCCGGAAAGCCATAATGTAGTCATCCTTGTATTAGAGGGAACAATTCAAGTTGGCGGAGACGCAATTGCACGCCGTGGCGAGTTAGTCACTTTCGAGCGTGGCGGCGCGGATGTACTAATTGAATCTAACAATGACGCGAAATTGTTAATTCTTACCGGTGAACCGCTCAATGAGCCGATTGTCGGTTACGGCCCGTTTGTGATGAATACCCGCGAGCAAATTGTTGAAGCTTTTAACGATGTGCAAACCGGTAAATTCGGTCGTTTAAACTAAGAATGATTTAAGTATGCTTAAATCCTGGGGATAAATTCTATTATTTAAGGATTTACCCCTTAAGAAATTTTATAGTGAATTAAGGCTAAACTTGTAGGCTTAGAAATTGCTACAATAATTAAAAAAGTGCGGTCATTTTGGAGGGGATTTTATGCACTACATTCAATCAACAGACTCAGGCTACTGGCTCCTCACGCAGGGTTCTGATTTACATTTAGTAAAGGGGAAATTACCTTGCGGAACGGCCGAATCATTCGGCTTTGAAAATTTAAAAGGCATGATAATTGGGGAATGGGAAAATCAGCCCTTATGGCTTATTGAAGAACAACAAGATGATCAACGAGCCTATTCTAGTTTGCGGGATTTGCTTTTTCTTCCCGAAGAAAGATTTTATTTGTTAAACCGCGGTGTGGAAATTAATCATTTTTTGAAAACCCATCAATTTTGTGGTAAGTGCGGTCATTCCAATCGTCAAACGAAAGACGAACTTGCTATGCAGTGTACGCATTGCGGTTATCGTACTTACCCCGTTATTTGCCCTTCCATTATTGTTGCCGTACGCCGTGACACGCATATTTTACTTGCCAATCATAAACGCCATTATCAGCCCGGCGGAGGAATGTACACAACGCTTGCCGGTTTTGTCGAAGCGGGGGAAACTTTTGAACAGACGGTTCGGCGTGAAGTTTTTGAAGAAACCGGTATTCGGATTAAAAATATTCGTTATTTCGGTAGCCAACCTTGGGCGTTTCCGAATTCACAAATGGTAGGGTTTTTGGCTGACTATGAAAGTGGTGAAATTTCTTTACAGGAAGCGGAAATTCATGATGCGCAATGGTTTTCTTATCAGCAACCCTTGCCAGAATTGCCGCCAACAGGTACTATCGCACGTAAATTGATTGATGCTACGCTCCAACTTTGCAAAGCATCAGATAACAGAAAGGAAACCTAAATGTCAGCCCTAAAAAATGATCGTTATTTAAAAGCCTTATTACGCCAACCTGTAGATTGTACGCCGATTTGGATGATGCGTCAGGCCGGACGTTATTTACCGGAATATAAAGCAACACGGGCACAAGCAGGGGATTTTATGTCTCTTTGCCGCAATGCGGATTTGGCGTGTGAGGTAACCTTACAGCCCCTCCGCCGTTATTCTCTAGACGCAGCAATTTTATTTTCCGATATTTTAACCATTCCGGACGCCATGGGGTTAGGTTTAAGTTTTGGTGTCGGCGAAGGCCCTAAATTTGCCAAACCGATTGAAAGCAAAAGTGCGGTTGAAAATCTGCCGATTCCTGATCCGGAAAAAGAATTACAATATGTGATGAATGCGGTACGCACTATTCGCCGTGAACTAAACGGCGAAGTCCCGCTTATCGGTTTTTCCGGTAGTCCGTGGACACTCGCCACTTACATGGTGGAAGGTGGTAGCAGTAAAACTTTCAGTAAGATTAAAAAAATGATGTATGCAGAACCGCAAACATTACATTTATTGCTGGATAAACTTGCGGATGCCGTGATCCTCTATCTTAACGGACAAATTAAAGCCGGTGTGCAATCCGTGATGGTTTTTGATACTTGGGGCGGGGTATTGGGGCATCGTGAATATTTGGATTTTTCCCTTCAATATATGCACAAAATTGTTGATGGTTTGATTCGTGAAAATGAGGGGCGCGCTGTGCCGGTAACCCTCTTTACCAAGGGGGGCGGATTATGGCTTGAAGCGATAGCGAATACCGGTTGTGATGCAATCGGCTTAGATTGGACGGTCAATCTGGCTGAGGCAAAAGCACGTGTCGGACATAAAGTCGCTTTGCAAGGCAATATGGATCCAAGTGTGCTTTATGCGCCGGCAGAACGAATTGAACAAGAAGTGCGGTCAATTTTAGCTGATTTTGGAGAGGGCAGCGGCCATGTGTTTAATCTAGGACACGGTATCCATCAAGATGTGCCGGAAAATACACCAAAAGTGTTTGTTGATGCGGTTCACCAATATTCCAAAATCTATCATAAATAAGAAAATAAGATGCGAAATCCTATCCATAAACGTCTGGAAAACCTTGAAAGCTGGCAGCATTTAACTTTTATGGCGGCATTATGCGAGCGTATGATGCCGAATTTTAAATTATTCTGCCAAATGAATAACCGGGAAACAGAAGGCAAAATCTACCAAAATATTCTCAATCTGGTGTGGGAATATTTAACGGTAAAAGATTGTAAAATTAATTTTGAGAATCAATTGGAAAAATTGGAATCCATTATTCCCGATGTGAATAACTATGACAATTTTGGTGTTGTACCCGCACTTGATGCTTGTGAAGCCTTGGCTGAGATTTTGCATGCTATTATTGCGGGAGAAACCTTAGAAAGAGCGGTTAAAATTAGCCGTATTTCTTTGGGGACGATTACGGCATTATTGGAAACGGAAAACGGCCGTCATTTTTCTGAAACCGAGCTCAAAGAAAATGAAGATATTCAAGCCGAATTGGATGTGCAGTGGCAAATTTATCGTTTGTTAAAAGAATGTGAAAAACGAGATGTTGCACTGATTTTAGATCTAAAAAATGAGATTAGAACTGAAGGTATATCCAATATCGGTATAGAATTTAACCAATAACGTGAGATTTATCACAAATTTAAAAAATCTTACTTTTATTTCATTGAAAGTTAGATTATGCTTTACGTAGCCGTTGTTGCCTGGGCTGAATGCTTGGTAGCGCGCTTTATTAAAGAAACAAATTAAATTTAACGAAAGGTAAAGTCTATGAACAAAACAGATTTAATTGATGCAATCGCAAGTGCTGCAGAGCTAAATAAAAAACAAGCTAAAGCAGCATTGGAAGCAACTTTAGAAGCAATCGCTGCAAGCCTTAAAAAAGGTGAGCCGGTACAATTGATTGGTTTCGGTACATTTAAAGTAAACCAACGTGCGGCACGTACAGGCCGTAACCCGCAAACCGGTGCGGAAATTAAAATTGCTGCATCTAAAGTGCCAGCATTTGTGTCCGGCAAAGCATTAAAAGAAGCAATCAAATAATTAATTGCATAAATTATTATAGACCCTGCCTTGAGCAGGGTTTTTTGTTACTTGAAATTTCCTTTACAAAATAGTTCTATTTCTATAGTATTTTGAACCGAAATTTTATTAGAAAGTTATTTTACATTTTTAAATGAAACGAAATAATCAACCCCGTAGTGCACAACAACGTCGCCATAAGATTATGCAGCTTTTACGACAACAAGATGAAGTAGGTGTGGAGCAGTTAGTTAGATTATTTGACATCTCCGAAGTCACCATTCGTAAAGATTTAACCGCATTGGAGAGTAGCGGTTTTTTATTACGTAAATATGGCGGTGCGATCTTAATGCCGAAAGAGATTATTGATGAAAGCGAAAATAAAGAACTTTCGAAACGAAAGGTTGTCATAGCCAAAGCAGCGGCGGAGCGTATTCGCGATCATAATCGGATTATTGTAGATAGTGGTAGCACTACGGCAGCTTTGATTAAGCAGCTCAATAGAAAGCAAGGCTTGATTGTGATGACAAATTCTCTTTCTGTGGCAACGGCGCTGAGAGCTTTGGAAAATGAACCTACGCTACTGATGACAGGGGGAACTTGGGATACACGCTCCGAATCGTTCCAAGGCAAAGTAGCAGAGCAGGTATTACGATCCTATGATTTTGACCAGCTATTTATTGGGGCGGACGGTATTGATTTAGAACGGGGAACAACGACATTTAATGAGTTAGTCGGACTAAGTCAGGTGATGGCAGAGGTTTCTCGTGAAGTGATCGTGATGGTGGAATCCCAAAAAATTGGCAGAAAAATGCCCAATTTAGAATTAGCTTGGCAGAAAATCGATGTATTAATTACCGATAACGGACTGTCAGAACAAGATAAACAAGCAATTTTGGCACGAGATGTAGAAGTCATCTGTGTGTGAAAGTGCGGTCAAAATGGCAATTATTTTTAAATTAATCAACAAATAAAGGAAAGCTTATGTGTGGTATTGTGGGCGCAGTAGCGCAGCGTGATGTTGCAGAAATCTTAATTAACGGATTGCATCGTTTAGAGTATCGCGGTTATGACTCTGCCGGTGTGGCTGTGGTCAATGAACAGCATGAATTACAACGTGTACGTTGTTTAGGTAAAGTTAAAGCGTTGGACGAAGCTGTTGCGACGAAGCCGTTAATTGGCGGAACGGGGATTGCCCATACCCGTTGGGCAACCCATGGCGAACCGTCGGAAGCCAATGCCCACCCTCATATTTCAGGCAATTTTGCAGTGGTACATAATGGTATTATTGAAAATCACGAAGAATTGCGTGAATTACTAAAATCAAGGGGCTATGTGTTTCTTTCTCAAACCGATACCGAGGTGATTGCACATCTTGTGGAATGGGAAATGCGTAGCACGGATTCTTTGCTTGAAGCGGTACAAAAAGTGGTGAAACAGCTTACCGGAGCTTACGGTATGGTGGTGCTAGATCGCAATCATCCAGAACATTTGGTGGCTGCCCGTTCAGGTAGTCCGTTAGTAATTGGTTTAGGGATTGGTGAAAATTTTCTGGCATCAGATCAACTGGCATTATTGAGTGTGACCCGTCGTTTCATTTTCTTGGAAGAAGGGGATATTGCGGAAATCACTCGCCGTACTGTAGATATTTATGATGTGCGGGGTAACAAGATTGAACGTGAAGTGCATGAATCCAATCTTGAAAATGATGCCGCTGAGAAAGGCAAATTCCGCCATTTTATGCAGAAAGAAATTTTTGAACAACCGACCGCTCTTATCAACACAATGGAAGGACGTATTAATCACAATAACGTGATTGTGGAGTCTATTGGCAATGGCGCGAAAGATATTTTAGAGAAAGTACAACATATCCAAATTGTCGCCTGTGGTACATCTTACAATGCCGGTATGGTGGCACGTTATTGGTTTGAGGCGCTTGCGGGTGTAAGTTGTGATGTGGAAATCGCCTCTGAGTTTCGTTATCGCAAATTTGTTACCCGTCCAAATAGTCTGTTGCTTACCCTTTCTCAATCCGGTGAAACCGCCGATACATTAGCTGCACTTCGTTTAGAAAAAGAGAAAGGTTACATGGCGGCGATGACAATTTGTAACGTCGCAGGTTCTTCTCTGGTGCGTGAATCCGATCTTGCCTTTATGACTCGTGCTGGGGTAGAAATTGGCGTGGCATCAACAAAAGCCTTTACTACCCAATTAGCCGCAATGCTAATGTTAGTGACAGCAATTGGAAAACTTAACGGTAATATTTCCGATGAAAAAGAGAAAGAAATTGTTAAAGCATTGCATTCTCTTCCGGCCGATATTGAAAAAAGTTTAGCTTTTGACAAAGATATTGAACTGCTTGCGGAAGATTTTGCTGAAAAACACCATTCGTTGTTCTTAGGTCGTGGCGAATATTATCCGATTGCGATGGAAGCCTCTTTGAAATTAAAAGAAATTTCTTACATTCATGCGGAGGCCTACGCCGCAGGTGAATTAAAACATGGTCCGTTAGCATTAATTGATGCGGATATGCCCGTGATCGTAGTAGCACCGACTAATGATTTATTAGAAAAAGTGAAATCGAATGTTGAAGAAGTGCGCGCTCGTGGCGGTCAGTTGTATGTCTTTGCCGATAAAGATGCCGGTTTTACTGAAACGGCGGGGATGAAAATTATCACTATGCCAAAAGTGAATGAAATTATTGCGCCGATTTTTTATACGATACCGATGCAATTATTGGCTTATCACGTTGCTTTAATTAAGGGGACGGATGTGGATCAGCCGCGTAATCTTGCAAAAGCGGTAACAGTTGAATAAAGCGCGGCTGATTTAGTCACTATTTTAAAGGCACGGAATATGATTTTCGTGCTTTTTTATTTGCCTAAAATAAAAAGATTCTTTAAACTACGCACCAGTTTTGAGCGCGGACAAAGTTTTGCAGCTCATTACATAGCCTTACTCCACTTTAAACACTACCTGTGAGTAGTAAAAGGACATCAATATGACAACTAAAGTCAATCAATATGGCTGGAAAGCCCTTATTGGATCCGCCGTCGGCTATGCAATGGACGGTTTCGATTTACTTATTCTTGGTTTTATGCTTAGCGCTATTTCCGCCGATCTTGATCTTACGCCTGCTCAGTCGGGATCACTTGTTACTTGGACGTTAATCGGTGCCGTATTCGGCGGCATTGTGTTTGGTGCATTAAGTGATAAATACGGACGTGTACGCGTACTGACTTGGACAATCGTATTATTTGCCGTTTTTACCGGTTTATGTGCATTAGCTCAAGGTTACTGGGATTTGCTTATTTACCGTACCGTCGCTGGTATTGGTTTGGGCGGTGAGTTTGGCATAGGTATGGCACTTGCTATTGAGGCTTGGCCGGCACGCCATCGTGCGAGAGCGGCCTCTTATGTCGCTTTGGGTTGGCAAGTTGGCGTGTTAGGCGCAGCGTTATTAACGCCGGCATTACTACCGCATATTGGCTGGCGTGGTATGTTTATTCTTGGTATTTTCCCTGCATTTGTAGCTTGGTATTTACGAGCCCGATTGCACGAACCTGAAATTTTCACCCAAAAACAGACCGCACTTTCAGCACAAAAAACATCAAAATTGGAATCTTTTAAACTTTTAGTGAAAGATAAAGCGACTGCTAAAGTGAGTTTAGGGGTTGTAGTGCTGACATCTGTACAAAATTTTGGTTACTACGGTATTATGATTTGGATGCCGAACTTCTTAGCTAAACAACTTGGTTTTAGCCTAACAAAATCAGGCATTTGGACGGCGGTAACGGTATGTGGAATGATGTTAGGTATCTGGGTTTTTGGTTGCCTTGCCGATAAATTCGGACGCAAGCCAAGTTTCTTATTATTCCAATTTGGTGCGATTGTCAGCATTATTGCCTATTCTCAATTTACCGATCCTACCGTAATGCTTATCGCCGGTGCGTTTCTAGGGATGTTTGTGAACGGTATGATGGGGGGATACGGTGCATTAATGGCGGAAGCTTACCCTACGGAAGCGCGTGCTACCGCACAAAATGTCCTATTTAACTTAGGACGGGCTGTCGGTGGTTTTGGGCCTGTTGTTGTCGGCGCAATTGTTTCAGCCTACTCATTTAGTCTTGCTATTGCATTCTTAGCGATTATTTACCTCATTGATATGATTGCCACCGTTTTTCTTATTCCGGAACTAAGAGGCAGCGAACTAAAATAAAGTGCGGTTAATTTTGAGCTTATTTTAAATCCGTCTTATCGTAAGGCGGATTTTTTTATTGCTAACTCAAAAACACCATTGAAAAGATAGAACGGCTATAAGGTTGTTAATAAGTTTCCGTATTTAAAGAAATATAAGTTATGAGGCAGTCACTTTTGAGCAAGCGCTACGGTGTGGACACACTAGGTATCAATGCGGAAATGATACGAAGGTATATGAAGTATCAAAAGAAATACGAGTTTGAAGATAAGCAGTGAAAGCTTTCAACGATGTAAAATGCGGATTCTAAGAATCGGAATTTATTAACGCCCCTATGAGGCGTTAATAAAAGACTTTGATTAACGGATCTGGCGTTTAATTGCCTCAGCAACTAATTCCGCTTCCGGTCCTAAGATAACTTGTAAACCGTCATTACCAATTTTTACAGTACCTTTTGAACCTAATGATTTGAGTTGCTCTTCATTAATACTATTGTGATCGACTAATGTTAGTCGTAAGCGGGTAATACAAGCATCAATATTCTTGAGGTTGTTTTTTCCACCCAAAGCATCAATAAATTTAATCGCTCTTTCTTCGCGAGAAGATGTTGTTGCAACTAGAGGTTCCTCAAGAGATTCTTCTTGTTCCTCACGACCAATGGTTTTAAGGTTAAACGCTTTGATTGCCACACGGAAAATGACGTAGTAAATCACAAAGAAGACAATGCCCTGTATGATTAACATATACCAATCTACGGCAAGCGGATTGCGTGAGGAAAGTACCATATCAACTAAACCGGCACTGAAACCAAAACCTGCGATCCAATGCATACTTGCGGCAATAAACACCGAAATCCCTGTTAAAAATGCATGGAGAACATAAAGAATCGGAGCTACGAACATAAATGAAAATTCAAGCGGTTCGGTAATTCCTGTAAAGAACGAAGCAAACGCACCGGCAAGCATAATAGAGGCCACTTTTGCTTTTTGACTCGGTTTCGCACTGTGATAAATGGCTAATGCCGCACCGGGTAAGCCAAACATCATAACAGGGAAGAAACCTGCTTGATACATTCCCGTCACCCCTACGGTTGCGGTTCCTTCAGCAAGAGATTTTGCCCCGCCCAAGAAGTTCGGAATATCGTTAATACCGGCCACATCAAACCAGAAAACAGAATTTAATGCGTGGTGTAAACCCACAGAAATCAGTAAGCGGTTAAAGAAGCCGTAAATTCCGGCACCAATTGCACCTAAATCTTTAATTGATTCACCAAAAGAGACCAGCGCATTAAAAATATACGGCCAAACATAGAGGAGTACAAAAGAAATGGCGATCATGACAAAAGCGACTACAATGGGTACGAGACGTTTTCCACTAAAGAAGGAAAGCGCTTTTGGTAATTCTACTTGATAGAAACGATTATAAAGTTCTGCAGAAATCACACCGATTAAAATCCCAATAAATTGGTTATTGATTTTATTAAATGCTGCCGGAACTTGATCCGGTGCAATATGTTGTAGCTGTGCAACCCCGGCCGGAGCAAGAAGGGTAGTTACCACATAGAACCCGACCAGACCGGAAAGTGCGGCTGAACCGTGCTTATCCTTTGATAAACCGAAAGCAACCCCTACGGCGAATAATAAGCCCATATTATCAATAATCGCAGCGCCGGATTTGATTAATAATGCCGCTAACTGACTGTTGGCTCCCCACCCGTCGGGATCGATCCAATAACCGATTCCCATTAATAGTGCCGCGGCTGGTAATGCTGCTACGGGAACCATTAAGGCTTGACCAATTTTCTGTGCGTAGCTGAGAATACTCATAAATACTCCTTAGGTTTCACTAAAATGCTTGTGAACAAATAGAATGTTCACAAGCCATTCTTTTTATTGACAATTATTCTACCGTCAATTTTTTGCCGTCGTAGCTTAATGTCTTCACGGAGGTTAAGGCTTTTCCGCCATCGGTTTCGCCGCCAATTAATAGCACTTTATTATCATAAGAAACGGATAATCCATAGCCGATATTCATTGGTAACTCGCCAATAATACGCCATTTCCCATTATTTAAGGTATAAATTTCTTTATGCCATGTTTTGCTTAAGCCTTTATGAGCGTACAGCATACCTTCTTTAAACTGTTTTACCGAGCCTGGGAAATTTGCCCCTCCGGTCACTAAATAACGACCATGGCTATAACCCGCCATAGCGCCGGCTAAACCGTCTTGGCTTTTTCCTTTTGGAGCAGGTAAATCCGGTAGGTTTTTCCATTGAACCCCTTTGGCGGTGAATTTACCTTGGTGAGTTTCTGCGGTACGAAGTCCGGGCTTAATTTCCCCATTTACGACTATTAAATCATTGCCTTGAATGGTAAATGCCGCACCCGCACGGCCGGAGAACGGTACTCTACCTTCATTACGCCATTTATTCGTAGAAGGCTCGTAACTTAAGAGTTCCGTAGTAAAGAAGTAGTCTTCCGGACGTTGGTTGAAGTAGGCAGCCGTTATTTCATCCTTTTTCATTTTATCTTCACCGGCAGCGATTGTATCTTGAAAGAAACCGTTAAAGATAGACAGGTTGGAGCCGCCTATAATATAAACTTTACCACCCTGTGAGGCCCCGGATGATCCTACTAAACCGCGTGGAGAACGAGTTGGCAGCTTCGCCCAAGTATTGTCTATCGGATTATATTGATAGGCATCATTGATAAGTTGTAGCTCGCCTTTTTCATTTTTTTGTAAGCCGCCAAATACATAGAGTTTTCCATCTACGGCTGCAGCAACAGGCTGATTACGTTCGCCCCCCGGGAAAGCGGCTATCTCTTTCCATTGTGCAGTCGGATCTTTTAAGTTGAGGGAGTAGAATTTGTCTCCGCCAGAACCTAATCCCACATAGACGGTATCGCCGATTAAAGCACCCGCACCGCTTTTAATGCCTACGGGAAGATCAGGATAGGCTTGAATGTTTGCGGAAAATGCTAGAGCGGTGAAAAATGCAGTGCATAATGCTGTCTTTGTTAATGTCATAATAAACCTCATTTGAGTAATGTTATGGTTTGCTATTCATAAAACGGCATTGAATAGAGTATTATTTAAAGTGCGGTCAAAAACGTGATTATTTTTAACCGCACTTTGGCTATGGAATCAAGAGATTCGGTATAAAGGTAATAATTTGTGGGAAGACTGTGATTAAAACCAACATAGCAAAAATTGGAATTAAGAACGGCAGTACACCTTTTGTTACAGTGGATACCGACATATTACCAACACGTGCTACGACAAAGAGAGCCATTCCCATTGGCGGTGTTAAAATTCCGATCATCATGTTCAGTGTCGTCATCACACCAAAAAAGACAAGATCGATATTAAACTGCATTGCAATTGGAATCAGCATCGGCAGAACTAAGAATTGTAGTGCTAAAGCGTCAATAAACATACCGAGGAAGAGCAACAAAGCGTTAATCATCACTAGTACCATTAACGGTGAATCTGCAACGGTAACAAAGATATCGGCAATACGCATTGCCACTTGTTCACGGGCGATCATATCACCGAAGAAGGTAACCGTCATAATCATTAATGCGACGACACCGGTAATCGCCATAGCTTCCACGCAGCTGTTAAAGAGCATTTTTAAGGTGAGTTCTTTATAGACGAACTTACCAACAATGACGGAGTAAGCCGCTGCAACTACAGCAGATTCTGTTGGGCTGAATAGACCGGAGAAAATACCTCCAATAATCAATATTGGTGTTAAAATTGCCCAGAAAGCACGCTTGAATGAATTGCATAGTTCTGTACGATTGTTTTTTGGTGTTCTTGGATAGCCGCGTTTTTTCGAAATGTAATAGTTCATTGCCATAAGAGCGATAGTCACTAATACACCGGGTATAAAGCCGGCAATAAAGAGCTTGGCAATGGATTCGTTAGCAATAACACCATAAATAATCATTGCAATACTTGGCGGTACTAAAGGGCCGATAATGCAAGAGGCTGCGGTAATTCCACCGCAAATGTCATCATCATAACCAGCATCGCGCATTGCTTTAATTTCTAACTGTCCTAAACCGCCTGCATCAGCAAGGGCTGAACCGGACATGCCTGAAAATAGTAAACTTGCACCAATGTTTACATGTCCCATTCCTCCGGTGTAGTGACCGAGTAAGGCTTTTGCAAAGGTGAAAATACGTTCCGTAATTCCGCCTGTATTCATCAAAATACCGGTTAAGATGTAGAACGGTACGGCAAGTAATGGAAAACTATTCAGGCTATATACTAATTTATCCGATGCTGCATTAACGATATTCCATCGAGTCATTGTGAAATAGAGTAGGGTAGCAATGAAAAGTGACCAACCCACAGGTACACCTAAGAACATAATGGCAAGCCATACAAGTAAGGCAACATAGACGGCACTAGAACCCAGTTTTATGTAGTTTGTAATACGTAATACTTTAAACCAGTCGGGAGCAATAAATAAAATTGCTAATAAAATGACCGCACTTACAATGAAAAAACTGACAGGTAAATAACTTCTATCTTCTTTAAAATTTTGTGCCTGAGCTTGGAAAAAACGAATCATCATTAAGGCAGCTACGACAGGTAAAGCGGCAAAAATCCACTTTTCTGAAATACCGCCCAAAGCGTCAATTGGGAAAGAAGCGTTGGTAAAAGTTCGAATCCCAAAATGGATAAAAAAGAAGATACAGGCAAAAATAATGAGTTGTACGAAAGTATTTGATAGCTTTCTAACTTTAACCGGCATTAAATTGGTTAAGAAATCAATGTAAACATGATCTTGTTTTCTGATAGCAACGCTAATACCGAGCATACCTACGTACACAAAAAGCAGTTTGGCAAGTTCTTCACTCCAAATAAGGGGGGACTGAAATACCTGTCTGGAAATAATCTGTGCGATAAGAATACAGAAAATGATGAGAAATAGAGCGCCGCCAATCCATTCCTCTAATTTATTAAAAATTTTCATGCTTCACTCCGTGAACGAAGACGAAAAGAAAAGGACCAAATTGAATGCACCAGATGGTAGGTGCATTCAAAGTTAATTATTTGATTGCTTGGATTTCTTTTAAAGCTTCTTCTCCTTTGCTACCGGTTTGTTTTACAAACTCATCATAGAAAGGTTTCATTGAGGCTTTGAATGGTGCAAGATCAGGTTTGGTTACTGTGACACCTTGCTTTTCAAAGAAAGAAATCAAATCTTTTTCACCGTCGGCAAATAATTGGGTGTGATATTTCGCCGCATTTTCAGCCGCCTCTTTCACTACTTTCTGCAAATCTTCCGGTAGATCTTGGTAGGTTTCATTGCTCACTAAATAAAGTTGATCGTTCAAAATGTGGTTTGTCATGGCTAAGAATTTTTGTACTTCATAGAATTTTTGTGCTTGTACGGTCGCTAACGGATTTTCCTGACCGTCAACCGAGTTGGTTTGAAGTGCAAGATATACCTCAGAAAATGCCATCGGTGTCGGGGAAGCTCCTACATATTTTGCGTATGCCAAGTTGGTTGCCGCATTAGGTACGCGGAGTTTTAAACCTTTCATGTCTTCAATACTGTTAATTGCACGATTTGAGGTAGTTTGACGAGTTCCGTTATAAGCTTGAGAAAGCAGGGTTATCCCTAGATCTTTATTCATTTTTTGAATTAAATCTTTACCGAATGCAGTTTCATACAAGGCTTTTTGTGCCACATTGTAGTCAGTGATCACATAAGGGAGAGCAAGTACGGCAACTTCAGGATAGAACAATTGGAAACGTGCCGATTCCGCAAAAGTGAAATCAAGAGAACCGTCTTTTAGCTGTTTTAGCATGGCACGATCATCACCTAGTTGTGAGCTGGGATAGAGCGATACTTCAATTTTGCCGCCTGATTTTTCTTTTACTTCTTTAGCAAACATTTCTGCAGCTTTATATTCATTAGACGATGTTCCGGCATTCATACCGAATTTTAAATCATAATCTGCAGCGAAAACGGCAGAAGACAGACCGGCAGTAATGGCAGCTGTAAGAAAAAGTTTAGTAAATTTCATAATGTGGCTCCTAATGTGGAAACTATCAGAGTTGGTAGTGTTAGCATAAGAATTTTGGTAAAACAGTACCCAAAAAAATTACTCGGTTTTCATTCTAAGAGTAAAAAAACTCTTTTTAAATAGTCTATGGAGTTTTATTTCAAAATTGAGACATTGATCACATTTAAGAAAATACACTTCAAAAATAAATTTAAAATGAAGTTTTATTTCTATATAATAAGGAAAAGTGGCGGAAATTGAGATTTTAATGATCTTGGTTCATCCGAATATGAAATGAGAGGTTTCTATGTCTAGACTTACACACGAACAGATTTTTCAGCGTATTCAAAATGGTTTAATCGCTTCTTGTCAGCCGGTGGATGACGGTCCGATGGATAAACCGGAAATTGTTGCGGCAATGGCTCAAGCTTCAGTAGTAGGCGGCGCTGCCGGTCTTCGTATTGAAGGTGTGGAAAATTTAAAAGCAACCCGTCCGACGGTAAATGTTCCGATTATCGGCATAGTAAAGCGTGATTTACCTGATAGTCCGGTTCGTATTACTCCGTTTTTGAATGATATTGAAGATCTGGCGAATGCGGGGGCGGACATTATTGCGGTGGATGGCACTCATCGTCCTCGTCCGGTTGATTTGGAAAGTGCGGTCAAAAAAATCCATGAATTAGGTTGTCTTGCTATGGCGGATTGTTCCAATTTGGAAGAAGGATTACACTGCCAAAAATTAGGATTCGATATTATTGGGAGTACCATGTCGGGTTATACCGACGGAACTGTGCCGGAAGAACCGGATTATCAATTAGTGAAAGATTTAAAAGCCGCCGGCTGTCGGGTAATGGCGGAAGGGCGTTATAATTCCCCCGAGTTGGCTAAAACCGCAATCGAAATCGGTGCGGATTTTGTGACGGTCGGTTCCGCATTGACCCGTCTTGAACATATTGTCGGTTGGTTTGTCGATGCAGTGAAATCGGCAAAATAAGATAGGAAGGAATTCACTATGCGTTGTTTAGCTTTAGATATTGGCGGAACTAAAATTGCCGCTGCAATTGTTCAACAGGGCGAAGTTGCTCAACGCCGACAAATTTCTACACCCCAAAATAATGCAACAGAAGCATTACATCAAAGTATCGCACAATTATTAACGGAATATGCCGGACAGTTTGATTATGTTGCGGTTGCTTCTACCGGCATTATAAATCAAGGTATTTTGACCGCACTTAATCCTAAAAATCTAGGCGGGTTAGCGGAATTTCCGCTTAAAGCAAGTATTGCCCGCCATACGGATAAACCGATTGGATTGCTAAATGACGTACAGGCTGCCGCTTATGCGGAATATCAATTACAGGAGCGGGATAAATTAACCAATTTTGCCTTTATTACTGTTTCGACAGGAGTGGGCGGCGGATTGATTGTTAATCGTCAATTACTCACGGAGCCGAACGGTATTTCAGGGCATATCGGTCATACCTTGGCTGATCCGAATGGTCCGGTGTGCGGTTGTGGTCGTCGCGGCTGCGTAGAGGCAATCGCTGCAGGTCGAGCCATTGAAGCGGTAGCTTCTACGTGGGATGAACCTTGTTCTCCAAAAGAAGTATTTGACCGTTTTAGAAAAAATGATGAAAAAGCGACCGCACTTGTCGCGCGTTCAGCCATTGCCATCGCTCATTTAGTCGCCGATTTAAAAATTGCTATGGATATGCAGAAAATTGCTATTGGCGGAAGTGTCGGCTTGGCGGAAGGTTATTTGCCTTTGGTACGGCAGTTTTTAAATGAAATGCCGAAAGTTTATCATTGTGAACTTATTCCCGCCCGATTCGGGCAAGATGCCGGTTTAGTGGGCGCCGCCTATTGGGTAAAAGATTTCTTATGCGCACACTTGCAAGGAAAAAGCCATGACTAGAAATGGGAATATTTTAAATACTATAAGCTCGCTTTATCAAAGCCTGACGAAAACAGAGAAAAAAATTGCCGATACTGTTTTAACCTCTCCGGATCTTGTTGTGGGGTATCCGCTTTCCGAAATTGCAGAGAGTTTAGGTGTAGGAGAAGCCACTTTCGTCCGTTTTTGTCGCTCGGTAGGCTTTAAAGGTTTTAGTGATTTTAAGCTAGAGCTTTCCATTGAGCTGGCAACAAAAGACAATCATTCCCATCCATTGCTGGAAAACGATATTGAACCTACCGATAGTTCGCGCCATATTGCACAAAAATTACAAACTGCTATTACCAATGTGGTAGATGAAACCATTAATTTACTTGATTTTAATCAGTTAGAAGAAACCGTTAATGCGATACGCCGTGCGAATCGTATTTTTTTATTTGGGGTGGGTTCATCGGGGATAACGGCGGAAGAGGCAAAAAATAAATTAATGCGTATCGGTTTTCAAGTAGATGCGACCGGAAATAATCATTTTATGTATATGCAGGCGGCATTATTAAAACCGCAGGATGTTGCTATTGGGTTAAGTCATTCAGGATATTCGCAAGAAACCGCACATGCGTTAAAAATTGCTAAGCAAAACGGCGCAACAACAGTGGCAATCACTCATAGTTTACGTTCACCGGTTACAAACTATGCGGATTTTGTTTTAGTAAACGGTAATAAACAGGGTAAATTGCAGGGGGATTCCATTGGTACCAAAATCGCCCAGCTTTTTGTATTAGATTTGGTTTACGCTTTATTAGTGCAAAGTGAGCAAGATAGAGCGATAGAGATAAAGCAAAAAACACTCGATGTGATTCTCGAGCAACGTATAAAATAGGAGAAAATTATGCGTGATTTAAAGGGTATTTTCAGTGCGTTATTAGTGTCATTCAACGAAGACGGTTCAATCAATGAAAAAGGATTGCGCCAAATTATTCGTTATAACATTGATAAAATGAAAGTGGACGGTTTATATGTGGGCGGTTCTACCGGTGAAAACTTTATGCTTTCTACCGCAGAGAAAAAAGAAATTTTCCGTATCGCAAAAGATGAAGTAAAAGATCAAGTAGCGCTTATCGCCCAAGTAGGTAGTGTCAATTTACAGGAAGCCGTTGAATTAGGTCAATACGCAACCGAATTAGGCTATGACTGTTTATCGGCAGTTACGCCTTTCTACTATAAATTCAGTTTTCCTGAAATCAAACATTATTACGATACCATCATTGAGAAAACCGGCAATAATATGATCGTCTATTCCATTCCGTTTTTAACCGGTGTAAATATGGGAATAGAGCAATTCGGCGAACTCTATAAAAATCCGAAAGTGCTTGGTGTAAAATTTACCGCAGGCGATTTCTATCTTTTAGAACGTTTGAAAAAAGCGTATCCAAATCACCTAATTTGGGCGGGATTTGATGAAATGATGTTGCCGGCAGCCTCCCTAGGCGTAGACGGTGCAATTGGTTCGACATTCAATGTGAATGGCGTACGTGCCCGCCAAATTTTTGAATTAACCAAAGCGGGTAAAGTTCAAGAAGCCCTAGCTGTTCAGCATGTAACGAATGATTTGATTGAAGGTATTTTAGCCAACGGTTTATATTTAACCATCAAAGAATTGCTCAAGTTAGAAGGGGTCGAAGCGGGGTATTGTCGTGAACCGATGACGGCAAAAGCCACACCGGAACAGCTTGCAAAAGCAAAAGAATTAAAACAGAAATATTTATAAATTCATAAAAATTGATCGCACTTGTTAAATGAGCCTTTCTTTCTATTTGTAGAAATGAAAGGGGAAACTAGATATTCATACTAAAGTTTTTCGTGAGATATGATGGAATAAGTGCGGTCAAACTAAAGGAAGTTTTATTATGCGTCTTATCCCTTTACAAACAAATGATCAGGTGAGTCGTTGGGCTGCTCGTCATATTGCGGATAGAATTAACCATTTCAAACCGACAGCGGAACGCCCGTTTATACTTGGTTTACCTACCGGTAGTACACCGCTTAAAACCTATCAGGAATTGATCAAACTTTATCAAGCCGGTGAAGTGAGTTTCAAGTATGTTGTTACCTTTAATATGGATGAATATGTGGATTTGCCGCAAGATCATCCTGAAAGTTACCATAGCTTTATGTATAAAAACTTCTTTAATCATATAGATATTCAACCGCAAAATATTAATATTTTGAACGGTAACACGGAAGATCATGATGAAGAATGTCGCCGTTATGAAGAGAAAATTAAATCTTACGGAAAAATTAATTTATTTATGGGCGGAGTAGGGAATGACGGGCATATTGCCTTTAATGAACCGGCATCATCCTTAAGTTCCCGTACTCGTATAAAGACATTGACGCAAGATACCTTAATTGCTAATTCCCGTTTCTTTGATAATGATGTGAATAAAGTGCCGAAATATGCCTTAACTATTGGGGTTGCCACGTTATTAGATGCGGAAGAAGTGATGATTCTTGCTACCGGACATCAAAAAGCCCTTGCCGTACAAGCTGCAGTGGAGGGGGGCGTTAACCATCTATGGACAGTGACGGCGTTGCAGTTACACCGTCATTTTATCTTGGTATGTGATGAATCGGCACAGCAAGAATTAAAAGTAAAAACGGTAAAATATTTCAATGAGTTAGAACAACGAGCTATCCATAGCGTGTTATCATAACCTTATAATGCCGTATAAAAGTGCGGTCGTTTTTTATTATTTTTTAGGAAGATGAAATGAGATATGCATTAATTAATGCTGTGATTTACACAAAATACGATGTGTTACGCGATTTTGTGGTGGTGATTAACGGGGACATGATTGAAGCCGTTATTCCGCAAAATGAACTTGAGGCAGGCATTAAAACCATTGATTTACAAGGTAATAATTTAACCGCCGGTTTTATTGATCTGCAACTCAACGGCTGTGGCGGAGTGATGTTTAACGATCAAACCACGGTGGAAACTTTGGAGATTATGCAAGCCACCAATTTAAAATCCGGCTGTACCAGTTTCTTACCAACTTTTATTACCGCACCGGACGAAGGCATTAGAAGTGCGGTTAAAATTATGCGGGAATATTTAACCAAGCATAAAAACCAAGCACTCGGTTTACACATTGAAGGGCCTTATATTAGCGTGGAGAAAAAAGGTGTGCACCGTCCGGAATATATCCGTGAAATCTCACCTGAAATGAAAGATTTTCTGTGTGAGAACGGCGATGTAATTACTAAGATCACGATTGCGGCGGAAAATCCAACCTCGCAATATATCCCCGATTTTGTAAAAAACGGTATCGTTGTTTCTATTGGACATTCTAATGCGACTTATGAAACTGCTAAAGCGGCATTCCGTAAAGGGGCAACTTTTGCAACACATCTGCATAATGCCATGTCGCCAATCAGTTCCGGTCGGGCTATGGGGGTTGTCGGTGCAGTGTTAGATTCCGATATTTACACCGGTATTATTATAGATGGTGTGCATATTGACTATGGTAACGTCAGAATCGACAAGAAAATCAAAGGTGATAAATTGTGCATTGTGACAGATTCTATTGCGGCGGCAGGTGCAGGGCCTGAATTGGAAAGTTTCACCTTTGAAGGTAAAACCATTTATGTAAAAGAAGGTCGTTGCTATGATGTTAGCGGCACTATTGCCGGTGCTTCGATCACGATGATGGAATCCATCAAAAATGCCGTGGAATATGTAGAAATTCCTCTTGCAGAGGCGATTCGGATGAGTAACCTCTACCCGGCACGAGCCATTGGCGTGGATGATCGTTTAGGTTCGGTAGAAAAAGGCAAAGTGGCAAATCTTGCCGTGTTTACACCAAATTATGAGGTGATTGGCACGGTGGTGAATGGGGAATGGAAACCTAACTTGTCATCATAAAAAATAGATTGAATAAAAAAATAAGAAAAATCCATATCGTAGCAATGCGGTATGGATTTTTTTCTTTATTGCTTTAATAAGAACAATTTTTATCTATAATGTAAAACTTAGTTTAAAAGTAGGAGATTAAAATGGCGAAAGAAGAAGTCGGACATAATTTTTTGGCCCGTTTAGGAAAAACACGTTTACGTCCCGGTGGTAAAAAAGCAACGGATTGGTTGATTGGTAACGGCGATTTTAGGCAGGATAAACGAGTATTGGAAGTGGCGTGTAATATGGGGACAACAGCTATTGGTTTGGCGAAACAATACGGTTGTCAGATTGAGGGAGTTGATCTGGATGAGGAGGCGTTAGAAAAGGCAAAAGCCAATATCGCCGCCAATAACTTACAAGATAAAATTCACGTTCAACGTGCCAATGCAATGAAATTACCTTTTGAAGATGAGACTTTTGATATTGTGATCAATGAGGCGATGTTGACGATGTTACCGATAGAGGCGAAGAAAAAAGCTATTACAGAATATTTTCGAGTGTTAAAACCCGGTGGTTTTTTGCTTACTCATGATGTGATGTTGATGGAAGAAGATCATCAAACTATTCTTGATAATATGCGTAAGGCGATTAATGTAACGGTAACCCCTTTAACTAAAGAAGGTTGGAAAAGGCTTTTCCAAGAAATCGGATTCCGTAATGTGGATACATTTTCAGGCAAAATGACATTACTTTCACCAAAGGGAATGATTTATGACGAGGGTGTTTTAGGCACGTTAAAGATCGTTAAAAATGCGATGAAAACAGAAAACCGTGAGCAATTTAAACGTATGTTTAAAACCTTCAATGATCCGGATCATAAATTGCATTTTATTGCGGTGTGTAGCCAAAAATAGTGGGTATTATATAGCGAGAGCACAAAATAAAAAATTTATATAAAATATAAAGGCGTGACTGCGTATGCCCTGTTCGATAACTTGTTAAAATTATTGATATTGGACACAGGCGGTGTGTCTTTGCTCTCACGTTAAAATATTAGTTTTTTGCTACTGCTGTATAGTATCGAAAATAATTGAAAAAATGACCGCACTTGTTGGTTAAAAGCAAAAAAGGCGAATCTTCAATTCGCCTTTTCTGGTAGATTTTCTAATTTAGTTATTAGAAGAAAACACGCAGACCTACACCGATAGCTTTGTCTTTGACTTTTGAGCCTTCGTCATAATTGCCGTTAGTATAGTCTTTAGATTGAACATACTTACCTTCTATATAAGTGATAACTTGTTTATGAAGTTTATAATCAACACCTAACAAGAAACCATGAGTTTTGGTTTTATCATCACCAGACTTAGAGCGCTCGTATAAGTAGTTACCATATACCTTACTGACATCAGCAACTACAGGAATTTGGAAACCTGGAGAAACGAAGAAAGATTTAGTAGATTCACTACCATCAGTTTTATCTTTTTGGTAACCTGCATCAACTGATATTAAGAAACTTTTGAAATCATAGCCAGCGCTTAACATCAAACCATCAACGTTGCGTTTAGCATTTGAATTAAGCTCTGATTTATAGTTAGTGCGACCATAAACCCCTTCAAGGATTAACCCATTGTTCTCATATAAGAAACCTGCTTGAACACCATTTGATAATGAGCCATTATTAACTTCATTGTTCGTACGGTCTTCAGCAAATTGATAGCTTACACCTAGTTGTAAACCCTCAATACCTTTGTAGTCATAACGGATTACAGAGCGACCAGATGTTGGAACATAATCTGGTAAAATACCATAGTCGTAGTCTTCTGCAATACCGACATCATCGCCGATAGTTACTTGGCGACCAAAGGTTACTTGACCTAATTCTTTTTTACCAAGACCAACATAGGCACGGTGAGCTCTAACTGAACCAAATCCATCCTCTTTAGCAGATTTCCCGCCTTGCTCATCTTTTCCATCAAAACGTAGCTCTGCACGACCCAAAGCATAGAAACCATCACTTAAATCATGTTTCACTTTAAATTCAACGCGAGATCCCGCATTTCTTAAGCCGGTATGAGAATATTTTTTACCTTCAGAAGTAACATTTCCATTGGAATCTTTCTTTTTCCAATGACCGCCTTGGTTAGACTTCTCTAACATAAGACGAAGTGAACCGTCTACTTCAAATTTAGTACCTTCGTTATTATAAATTACTGCGGCATTCGCTGCTGAAGCTGCAAATGCACCGAGGATTAATGCTGCTAGTGTTTTTTTCATAATTGTTATTCCTTATTGGTATGTTAATGACCAAGACTGAACTTTTCATTATTTAAAATGTCAATCGCCTAAATAGGCGGCTTGGATCTTTACAAAAAGCAATTTTTCTGTCAATGGAAAACGGCTGTAAAATTTTAAATATCAGATCAAGATCACATTTTTAAATGAGATAAGTATAAAATTTAAACAATTTTTGATTGTAAAACAGAAAAACTTAATCATCATTTTGTTCTAGAGAGTAGCCTCCATCTTCAAAAGTAGGGTTTTCTGCCCCTTTTTTTGCCAACATATCACAAATTTCATTTTCACGGTGGCCTACATGGCCTTTTACCCATTGCCATTCAATTTTGTGAGGTTGAATAGCATCATCAAGCGCCAACCATAAATCTTGGTTTTTTACCGGCTTACCGTTGCTGGTTTTCCAATTATTTTTCTTCCAATTGGTTATCCACTTAGTGATACCGTTTTTCATATATTGGCTATCACTGTAAAGAGTAACTTGGCAAGGTTCTTTTAATGTATTGAGCGCTTCGATCACCGCACGTAATTCCATGCGATTATTTGTGGTGTTGAAATAACCTTTGGAAAGTTGTTTTTCATGCTCTTTATAGCGTAATAGAATGCCAATTCCCCCCGTACCCGGATTGCCGAGGCACGAGCCGTCAGTAAAAATTTCAATCTGTTTTTGCATAATAAAATCGTTGTTGTGTAAAATACCGGTCATTCTAAAGGAAAGAAATAGGTTGAACAAATGATTAATCCAAATCGCCAAATTGTGTTGGATACGGAAACAACGGGGATGAACCAGCTAGGGGCGCACTATGAAGGACACGGTATTATTGAAATTGGTGCGGTTGAATTGGTGAATCGTCGTTATACGGGAAATAATTTCCATATTTATATTAATCCGAATCGACCAGTCGATCCGGAGGCAATTAAAGTTCACGGTATTACCGATGAGATGCTTGCCGATAAACCGGAATTTAAGGCTGTCGCCCAAGACTTTTTAGATTATATTAAGGGAGCGGAGCTTTTAATTCACAATGCGCCCTTTGATGTGGGGTTTATGGATTATGAATTCCGTAAATTAGGATTGGATGTCAAAACAACGGATATTTGCGTGGTAACGGATACTTTGCAAATGGCACGTCAAATGTATCCGGGTAAGCGTAATAGTTTGGATACGTTGTGTGATCGATTAGGTATTGATAATAGTAAACGAACGTTGCACGGAGCATTACTGGATGCAGAAATTTTAGCTGACGTTTATCTTTCTATGACAGGCGGACAAACCAGCTTGTTTGAGGAGAGGGAAGAGGAAATCCCTATGGCGGCTACAATAGAAAACAATACTGTCGAATTGATGGAAAGTGCGGTTACTTTTTCTAATAATTTAAAATGCTTACAACCGAACGAAGAAGAATTGCAAGCCCATTTAGAATTATTGAAAGTGATCAATAAGAAGAGTAATGGAAAATGCTTGTGGGATTTACGTGAAAGTGATGAATCCGTGCATTAAATGAACGAATAGGTGTGAAATTAGAAAAAAAAGATTGACGAGATAAGGGCGGATCATTATTATACGCTCCACTTAGCGGAGTGGTAGTTCAGCTGGTTAGAATACCTGCCTGTCACGCAGGGGGTCGCGGGTTCGAGTCCCGTCCATTCCGCCAATTTTCGTTTACTCCTTATTGATGTGTTTACAAAAGTGAACAATAAAAAGATTAAGTTGCGGAGTGGTAGTTCAGCTGGTTAGAATACCTGCCTGTCACGCAGGGGGTCGCGGGTTCGAGTCCCGTCCATTCCGCCAATTTTTTTGACAATAAATAGCACCTATGGGTGCTTTTTTTATTTGTTTTCAAATGATTTTTTACCAACACCCTAACTTCCGTTATAATGCCCCCATTTTTGACAAGATAAGAGATTTTTTATGGCAACTCCTGTTGTAGCCCTTGTTGGGCGTCCAAATGTAGGAAAATCAACGCTGTTTAACCGCCTAACACGTACTCGTGACGCCTTGGTGGCGGATTTTCCCGGTTTAACCCGTGATCGTAAATACGGTCATGCACATATTGCCGGACATGAATTTATTGTGATTGATACCGGCGGTATTGATGGTACGGAAGAAGGCGTGGAAGAAAAAATGGCGGAGCAATCGTTGCTTGCTATTGAAGAAGCGGATATTGTGCTTTTTCTTGTCGATGCCCGTGCAGGGCTGACCGCCGCAGATATTGGCATTGCAAATTATTTACGCCAACGGGTGAATAAAATTACGGTTGTGGTCGCAAATAAAACCGATGGCATTGATGCTGATTCTCACTGTGCGGAATTTTACCAATTAGGCTTAGGGAATATCGAGCAAATTGCTGCATCGCAAGGGCGTGGCGTGACTCAATTAATGGAACAAGTGCTCGCTCCTTTTGCCGAACAAATGGAAAACGTAGAAGAAACCGACCGCACTTCTGATGAAGAACAAGACGAGTGGGAACAAGAGTTTGATTTTGATTCGGAAGAAGACTCCTCTCTCCTTGATGAGGCGTTGGAAGAAGAAAACGAAGATGAGCAAGATAAACATATCAAAATTGCCATTGTCGGTCGTCCTAATGTCGGCAAATCAACTTTAACCAACCGTATTTTAGGTGAAGATCGGGTGGTAGTTTACGATATGCCGGGAACTACACGGGATAGCATTTATATTCCAATGGAACGTGACGGACAGCACTATACGTTGATTGATACGGCAGGGGTGCGTAAACGGGGAAAAGTACATCTTGCGGTAGAAAAGTTCTCTGTTATAAAAACTCTGCAAGCCATTCAAGATGCGAATGTAGTATTGCTTACCATTGATGCGCGTGAAAACATTTCAGACCAAGATTTGTCTTTGCTTGGTTTCATTTTGAATGCGGGTCGTTCTCTTGTCATTGTAGTGAATAAATGGGACGGACTGGATCAAGAAATCAAAGATCGTGTGAAATCGGAACTTGACCGTCGTTTAGATTTTATTGATTTTGCCCGTGTGCATTTTATTTCCGCTTTACACGGCAGCGGTGTAGGTAATTTGTTTGATTCTATTAAAGAAGCCTACGCTTGCGCTACACAAAAAATGACGACCTCAATGCTGACCCGCATTTTGCAAATGGCGACAGATGAACATCAACCGCCAATGATCGGGGGGCGTCGTATTAAATTAAAATATGCTCATCCGGGTGGTTATAACCCGCCGATTATCGTAGTACATGGTAATCAAATGGAAAAATTGCCGGATTCCTACAAACGTTATTTATCAAACTATTATCGTAAAAGTTTGAAGATTATCGGATCGCCGATTCGTTTGATTTTCCAAGAAGGAGACAATCCGTTTGCCGGACGTAAAAATAAACTCACGCCGAATCAATTACGCAAACGCAAGCGCTTGATGAAATTTATTAAGAAATCGAAAAAATGATAGAGAAAAGTGCGGCTAAATTGACCGCACTTTTTGTTTTTATAGTCCCAACGTTTCCTTCACAAAGGGAATAGTAAGGTTACGTTGAGCCTGTAATGAGGCTTTGTCGAGCCTTTCTAAGGCTTGTAATAATGTGTGTGTGTCGCGATCTAGACGTTTGAGTAAAAACTGTGCTGTTTCTGCAGGTAACTCAATACCGCGTTGACGGGCGTTTTTTTGTAACACCTCAAGTTTTTGTTCATCCGTTAGCGCTGAAAGATGATAAATTTCGCCCCATTTTAAACGTGACGCTAAATCGGGTAATTGTACGTTTAATGCGGAAGGAGAGAGTGCGGCACTCACGAGCAAAAGCGTTTGACCGCTTGCTTTGATTCGATTAAATAAATCAAAAATTGCGATTTCCCACTCCGGCTCACCCATAACGGAATCAAGATCATCCAAACAGACTAACTCTTGTTGTTCTAAATTTTCCAGTACTGCCGGCGAGAAATAACGGGATTTGCTTAGCGGCACATAAATTGCCATACGTTGTTCATTTAAATATTGATTGTTGAGGGCGCGAAGTAAATGGCTTTTACCACAGCCCGTTGCTCCCCAAATATAGAAAAATTGCTGTTGAATCTGCTGTGAATTTTTGCGCAGAGAATCAAGCAGTAACAAATTATTGTCTGCATAAAAATTCTCAAATGTACAATCATCAATTTGATGAATGGGCAAAGGTAATTGCTGATTCAAAATGATATAATGCTGCTGATTTAAGGGGAAAGAAAGGGCTATTTTTTTAGCCCTTTCTTTTGGGCTTTATTCTACGTTATTTTTTGCTTTTGGCAAAATCAAGTTCAACACAATTGCAACGATCGCACATAAACTAATGCCTTTCAACGCAACAATATCGCCGACATTGACAAACATATTGCCGATACCAAAGGTCATTACTACGGAGATAATACAAAGGTTGCGAGGTTCGGTCACATCGACTTTACCTTTGATTAAGGTGCTCATCCCTACTACGGCGATAGAGCCAAAGATCAGCATCATAATGCCGCCCATAACAATAGTTGGAATAGTGGAAAGGAAGGCGCCCACTTTTCCGCAGAAAGAGATCGCAATTGCCCACACGGCCGCCCAAGTCATAATATTAGGGTTAAAGTTACGGGTGAGCATGACCGCACCGGTGACTTCCGCATAAGTTGTATTTGGCGGACCGCCAATCAACGACGCTGCGGTGGTTGCTACGCCATCACCTAATAAAGTGCGGTGTAATCCCGGTTTTTTTAGGAAATCTTTCCCCGTTACGGAGCTAATTGCCATAATGCCGCCCACATGTTCCACCGCAGGTGCAATAGCAATAGGCAGCATATAGAGAATGGCTTCAAGGTTGAATTCCGGTTTTGTCAATTTAGGCAATTCAAACCAAGGTGCGTCTATTACCGGTTGAAAATTGATTAAACCGAGGAAAAGACAAAGAATATAACCTGCCGTGATACCAAACATAATCGGGATTAACTTCATTAATCCTTTTGCAAATACCGCAACAGAAAGAGTAACGATTAAGGTGAGCATAGAAACGAGCACGGCATCGTTATAAGCATAGGCACTATCTTTGCCTAATGCCATATTGACGGCAACAGGGGCAAGCCCCATCCCAATAATGATGATTACAGGCCCGACTACAACCGGCGGGAAGATTCGTTCCAAGGCTTGGCTGCCACGAATTTTAACCAGTGAAGAAAGGGCAAAATAGACCAAGCCGGCACAAGCCAAGCCTCCCATCGTGGTTGGAATTCCCCAAGTTTGTACGCCATATTGAATGGGGGCGATAAAAGCAAAAGAGGAGGCAAGAAAAATGGGGACTCGTTTGCCGGTGCAAAGCTGAAATAATAGTGTACCTATGCCGGCGGTAAGTAAGGCTGTATTAGAATCTAAACCGGTGATGAGAGGTACAAGCACAAGTGCGCCAAAGGCAACGAAGAGCATTTGTAAGCCGACAAAAGATTGCTTTGCTATGCTCTGTACTTCTTCTGCTGGAGCAGAAGGCGTTTGATTTTGATTAGTCATTTTAGTTTCAACTCTCTGTTTGAATTAACTGGAAAGTGTGGTCAGTTTTGATAGCTGTTTGCCGCCCGAAAAAAGACGGCTTGAAAGCCGTCTTGATGTTTTAGAACATTGTGTTATTTCGTTCCAAAAATTTTATCACCCGCATCTCCTAATCCCGGGATAATATAGCCGTGTTCATTTAGGTGATCATCGACAGAAGCGCAATAGAGCTCAATATCGGGATGTGCCGTTTCTAATGCTTTAATTCCTTCAGGGGCTGCCACAAGCACCAATACTTTAATGTGTTTACAACCTTTTGCTTTTAATAAATCAAGGGTTGCAATCATTGAACCGCCGGTCGCCAACATCGGATCGACCACAATAGCAAGGCGTTCTTCCAAATCGCTCGCTAATTTTTGAAAATAAGGTACGGGCTCAAGGGTTTCTTCATTACGGTAAATCCCCACAACGCTGATACGTGCGCTTGGAATGTGTTCCAATACGCCGTCCATCATTCCGAGACCGGCACGCAAAATCGGTACGACGGTTACTTTTTTTCCTTTAATGCGATCAATTTCAACGGGGCCGTTCCAACCATCGATAATGACTTTTTCCGTTTCTAAATCCGCCGTGGCCTCATAGGTTAATAAACTGCCGATTTCTGTTGCAAGTTCACGGAATTTTTTCGTATCAATTTCTGCTTCGCGCATAACACCCAATTTGTGTTTTACCAGCGGATGTTTAACTTCGACAAGTTTCATTATTTTACCCCTTAGCTGCAAATGAATGGATTAATGTGAGTGATAAAAAATTAAATTGCACGATTCTAAATCAGAAAGGAGAAAAACTCTAGCAGTTTTTTTATAAAAAATCCTATATAGAGTTTATGTTTCTGTAGTTTAAAACGTGATTTTGGGAAAAATTTTCAAGAAAAACGAGGAGATAGAAAAGTAAATTTTGACAGAGATCACTAATTTAAATAAAAGTCGTTGTATTTATTTTAAGCAAGACTAGAATGAAATTAAGTTGTTATTTGTTGTGTGTTTAGTCGTATGGAATTGGAACTGTTTCAACAACCCGCCCAAAAGTTGGGGATTGCTCCCGTACATTATGATATTACTGGGCGACTCGTTCATGCAAAACCGGAAAGGTTATCGCATTTTATTGAATTGCTTAAGCCGATTGAAAGTGAATGCCGAATAGCTGAATTTGATGATGTTTTGGTTTGCTTTGAAAATGAACCCATCAATTATAGTGTTGAACAGCTCGCCCTTACCGAACCGATAATATCCTTTGAGTGGCTTGATCAAAATGGTGTTTCAATAGCACAAAAAATTACTCAAAATTCTACCGCGCTTTCTTTGCCTTCACTTTCTTTTGGTTATTATCAATTACTCGCTTCAACAAAATCCCAACACTATTTAATTCGGCTGCCGATTTCACCAAAGAATGCTTCCGCCTTACCGAAACGGGTAAGTACTTATGGGCCTTTTTCTTGCCGTTGGTTGAAGTTCCTCTGTTTATACATTCCAAGTTTACCTGGCATTTTGTATGAATATCCGAATTGGCGTAAAAAATTCGCCCAATCCTTAGAATTTATTTTTAACAATGAATCATTAAAAACTTACTTTGCGATGCTTAATGAAGCACGCAAAGTGTAAGGAGGCAGCTATGACAACTGCGATTACCCATACCATAATTAATAGCTTCTTTGAGGCAACCAACGGCGATCCCTTTGCGACACTGGGAATGCATAAAACGGAAAACGGTATTGAAGTTCGAGCTTTGTTACCGGATGCCAATCGCGTGCTAGTGATAGATCGTGACTCCGGTGAATCGGTTGCTGAATTGGAACAACTAGACGATCGCGGTTTTTTTGCCGCCGTGATTTTGAATCGTGAGCAATTTTTTGCCTATCAATTACAAGTTTTTTGGGGAAATGAAGCTCAGATTATTGAAGATCCGTATCGGTTTCCTCCAATAACTGATGACTTAGAGCAATGGTTACTGTCAGAAGGTTCTATGTTACGACCTTATGAAGTTTTGGGGGCGCATTTTATAGCGTGCGATGGGGTGAGCGGGGTGAATTTCCGATTATGGGCACCGAATGCAAGACGGGTTTCCTTAGTCGGCGATTTCAACTACTGGGACGGTCGCCGACATCCGATGCGGTTTCATCCAGGGAGCGGTATATGGGAACTGTTTTTGCCAAAAGCCAGTCTTGGGCAGCTTTACAAATTTGAATTAATTGATTGTTATGGCAATCTTCGTTTGAAAGCCGATCCTTATGCTTTTAGTTCACAGCTCCGCCCTGATACGGCTTCTCAAATCGGTGTTTTACCGAATGTGATCGACATGACGGATACCCGTGCTAAGGCAAATCAAGCAAATCAACCGATTTCTATTTATGAAGTACATTTAGGATCATGGCGGCGTAATATTGAAAATAATTTTTGGTTGGACTATGACCAAATTGCTGACGAACTCATTCCCTATGTGAAAGATATGGGCTTTACCCATATTGAATTTTTACCGCTTTCTGAATTTCCTTATGACGGTTCTTGGGGCTATCAACCTCTCGGACTTTATTCGCCAACCAGCCGTTTCGGTACGGCGGAAGGTTTTCGCCGCTTGGTGAAACAGGCTCATGAAGCCGGTATTAATGTGATTTTAGATTGGGTACCGGGGCATTTCCCAAGTGATACTCACGGACTGGTGGCTTTTGACGGCACGGCGTTGTATGAATACGCAGATCCGCGCGAAGGTTACCATCAAGATTGGAATACTCTGATTTATAACTACGGTCGTAATGAAGTTCGTAATTTCCTTTCAAGTAATGCACTTTATTGGTTGGAGCGTTTTGGGGTGGATGGTATTCGTGTTGATGCGGTCGCCTCAATGATTTATCGAGATTATAGCCGTACCGAGGGAGAATGGATTCCCAACCAATACGGCAGGCGTGAAAACCTCGAGGCGATTGAATTTTTAAAACATACTAACTGGAAAATTCACAATGAAATGAAGGGAGCAATTTCTATTGCGGAAGAATCCACTTCATTTACAGGTGTAACTCACCCCAGTGAAAACGGCGGTTTAGGCTTTAATTTCAAATGGAATATGGGCTGGATGAATGACACGCTTTCTTATATGAAACTTGATCCGGTTTATCGCCAATATCATCACGATAAAATGACCTTTGGGATGGTGTATCAATATAGTGAAAATTTTGTGTTGCCGCTTTCGCATGATGAAGTGGTGCATGGAAAATGCTCTTTACTTGACAAAATGCCGGGTGATACATGGCAAAAATTTGCCAATTTACGTGCTTATTATGGGTATATGTGGGGCTATCCGGGTAAAAAATTGCTCTTCATGGGAAATGAATTTGCACAGGGGAGAGAATGGAATTACGAAGAAAGTCTGGATTGGTTCTTACTTAATGAAAATATTGGCGGTGGTTGGCATAAAGGTGTGTTGAAATTAGTCAAAGATCTGAATCATATTTACCAAAAAAACTCACCGCTGTTTGAACTTGATAATTCTCCGGAAGGATTTGATTGGTTGGTGGTGAACGACGCGGAAAATTCCGTTTTCGCTTTTGAACGCCGAAGCAGTAATGGCGAGCGGATTATTGTCATCAGTAATTTTACCCCCGTTCCTCGCCATAATTATCGTATAGGCGTGAATATGGCAGGTAAATATGAAGAAATTTTGAATACCGATTCAATGTATTATCAGGGGGCTAATTTGGGTAATTTTGGCAGTGTTCAAAGTGAACCGATCGAAAGCCACGGAAGGGAAAATTCGTTCTCTGTTTCCATTCCTCCGTTAGCAACGATTTATTTGAAATATTTGGGATAGTTTATTTTTTATCTTCGCCGATTAGCTGGGCGAAAACTTATTTAGGAATTGATGGTAAGGCGATGTTCGAGGTTTTTGATTTAGGTGAACCCACTCCGTTTGGCTGTTCGAGAAAAGTCGAAAATGGCGTGAAATTAACTAATTTTAGCCTGTTTTCGGCTGTGGCGAGTAAAGTGGAACTCTGTTTATTTGATGGTGAAATTGAAACCCGTTTCACTATGGCTTGTACCGATAATGTTTGGCATTTGGCGGTTAGCGGTGTACGAAACGGCACGCAATACGGTTTTCGTATTCACGGTCCGTATGCCAACCCGCAAAAATTAATGCTCGATCCTTACGCTAAAGCGGTAAGTCATAAGCCTGATTTAAGTTGCTCGGAAAAACGGCAATGGTTTTTGCTCAGTGATCATCGCGACAACGCCCATATTGCCCCAAGAGCGGTCATTTTTGAAGAAGATTTTGACTGGAACGGTGACCGAAAACCTCATATTCCTTGGGGGGAGGCCATCGTATATGAATTGCATGTTAAGGGTTTTAGCCGATTAAACGAGAAGCTCCCTACAATGTTACGGGGGACTTACGCCGGTTTGGCACATCCGATTAACCTTGCGTATTTAAAAGAATTAGGTGTGACGACAATAGAATTATTACCTGTTAATTTTCACCTAAATGAACCGCACTTACAGGCCCGAGGTTTGCAAAATTATTGGGGATATAATCCCCTTGCTATATTTGCTGTTGAGCCTAAATATGCGGCAACGGATCAGCCGCTGACTGAATTTAAGTCAATGGTGAAAGCTTTTCATCAAGCAGGCATCGAAGTGGTTTTAGACGTTGTATTCAATCACTCCGCAGAATCGGAACAACATTTTCCCACATTTTGTCAGCGTGGAATTGATGATCAAACTTACTATTGGCGCAACGATAACGGGCATTACATTAACTGGACGGGATGCGGCAATATGCTTAATTTATCCTCTGAGGTCGGGCGAAAATGGGTGGTGGATTGCCTACGTTATTGGGCGGAAGAATGTCATATTGACGGCTTTCGGTTTGATTTGGCGACTGTGCTTGGGCGGGATAAACCTGATTTTAATTTCTCGGCCCAACTTTTTGTCGACATAGCCAACGAACCGAGCCTACACAATATTAAATTGATCGCAGAGCCTTGGGACATCGGGCATTACGGTTATCAGGCGGGTCATTTCCCCGATTATTTTGCCGAATGGAATGATCGTTTCCGTGATGATATTTGTCGTTTTTGGTTGTGGAAAAGCGGCGAAATCGGGGGATTTGCTGAGCGCTTTGCAGGATCGAGCGATTTGTTTAAGAAAGAAGGTCGTTTACCGCATTGTTCAGTTAATTTTATCACTGCCCATGACGGTTTCACGTTGCGGGATTTAGTCAGTTATAACGAAAAACACAATGAAGCGAACGGCGAAGAAAATCGGGACGGGCGTACCGAAAATTACAGTTATAACCATGGCGTAGAAGGGCAAACCGTTACTCTTTGCGAATCACAAAAAAATGCGATAGAAAACGACCGCACTTGCGCTCAAACGGCATTGTTGATGACTTTATTGCTCGCTAACGGAACGCCAATGTTGTTGGCAGGCGATGAGTTTGGTAATACGCAGTACGGTAATAATAATGCTTACTGCCAAGACAACGAAATTGCTTGGTTGAAATGGGAAAACTTTAATAAGAATTTATTTGAAGTTGTGAAGCAAACGATTGCACTTCGTAAACAAATTCGGAGTTTGCAAAAAGATGTTTGGTGGTCAAATGATAATGTCAGCTGGTTGAATGTATGGGGAACACCTATGCAGCAAGAGGATTGGCATAACTTTGGAGTTAAAGCGTTACAAATTTTATTGGACGAAAAATGGCTCTTTTTAATTAATGCGAAAGCAGAATCTCAGACTTTCATATTGCCTAATAGTGCTGTAAGCCAATGGAAAGCCTTTGTGGAAACAACAAACTTAACATTTATCCAGTCACAGGAAGTAACGGTAAGCAGTATGGCATTTTGTTTGTTGTATAGAGTGGATAACTAAAAACAAACGGAGTTTATAATGAAAAGCCCTGACAAAAACGCCCTTGTAAAAGACACTTTGGTTCTTATTTTAGCCGGTGGACGTGGGTCACGTCTTCATGAACTAACCGATAAACGAGCTAAGCCTGCACTCTATTTTGGAGGTAATCGTCGTATTATTGATTTTGCCCTGTCAAACTGTATTAATTCCGGCTTAAATCGTATTGGTGTTGTGACACAATATGCGGCACATTCCTTATTACGCCATTTACAAACCGGTTGGTCGTTTTTACCACAGGAACGCGGCGAATTTGTAGATATGCTTCCCGCCCGTCAACAAATTGATGATACCACTTGGTATCGCGGTACGGCAGATGCGGTTTATCAAAATATGGCGATTATTCGTGATCACTATTGTCCGAAATATATTTTAATTTTGGCGGGTGATCATATCTATAAGCAAGATTATAGTGTGATGTTGATGGACCATGTAACCAGTGGTGCAAAATGTACTGTAGGTTGTATTGAAGTCCCGCGTTCGGAAGCTCATGAATTTGGTGTGATGGCGGTAAACGAAAACTTAAAAGTGAAGGCGTTTGTTGAAAAACCGAAAGATCCGCCTGCGATGGTTGGCAAGCCCGATATATCTCTTGCTTCAATGGGAATTTATGTCTTTGATGCGGATTATCTTTATAAAATGCTTGAGTGTGAGGTACATAAGCCGCAAACCAGCCATGATTTCGGCAAAGATATATTACCGAGATGTTTAACGGAAGAAACGCTTTATGCTCACCCGTTCAGCCGTTCCTGTATGGGACGTAATACGGAAGGGGAAATCTATTGGCGCGATGTAGGAACATTGGATAGTTTTTGGCAATCTAATATCGATTTAGTATCGGAAAACCCACAATTGGATATTTATGATCAAAGTTGGCCGATTCGTGGTAATCCGGTACAAGCATATCCTTCAAAATTTTTCTATAAAAATGCGAATATTCGTCCGGTTGATAATTCTTTAATTGGCGGCGGTTGTGTGATTACGGATGCTTCTATTAATTATTCCGTGCTTTTTGATCGTATCAAAATTGAAGAAGGTTCCCGCATTGATCATTGTGTTATCTTACCGGAAGTGGAAATCGGTAAAAATTGTTCTTTGAAAAATTGTATTGTTGATCGTCATTGTAAAATTCCTGACGGTATGCGAATCGGTTTTGATATCGAAGAAGATAGAAAACATTTCCGAGTAAGCTCTACAGGCAAAGTCATTTTAGTTACTCATAGTATGCTACAAAGATTGAAAGGAGAAGAAGTTGCTTCGGAAGAGCATTTAGACTAATAAAATAAACTGAAAAGTGCGGTTGAAATCGACCGCACTTTGTTAATTAAATTTCTCCTGATTTCGTTTAAGTAATAGAAGTTGGGAGAGTTGTTTATAGTGAAAAATAGGATATCTAATGAAAGTATTACATGTTTGCTCGGAACTCTATCCCCTATTAAAGACAGGGGGACTTGCCGATGTTATCGGAGCGTTGCCTTTTGCTCAACAACAAATAGGGATAGATACAAGGATTTTATTGCCGGCCTATCCGGCCATTTATCGGGGGATTGGAGAAACTCATATTGTTGCCGAGTTTGATAATTTCGCGGGGCATGTGATATTACGCTATGGCGAACACAAGGGGGTAGGGATTTATTTAATTGATGCGCCACATTTATATGATCGTGAGGGCAATCCTTATCACGATATAAATTACAATGACTATGCGGATAACTATAAACGTTTTGCTTTATTAGGTTGGGTGGGGGCAGAATTGTCCACCGGGCTTGATTCATGGTGGCGTGCGGAAATTGTACATGCGCATGACTGGCATGCCGGACTTACAGCAGCATATTTGTTTAATAAAGGAAAACCGGCAAAATCGGTATTTACTATTCATAATTTGGCTTATCAAGGACTATTTCATTACCGCCACTTATACGAAATTGGGCTGCCGGAAGGAATGTTCCACATAAATGGTCTGGAATTATTTGGTCAAATATCTTATCTAAAAGCCGGTTTATATTACTCTGATGTGGTGACCGCCGTTAGTCCGACTTATGCTCAAGAAATTACTACGGAAGAATTTGCTTATGGTTTGCAAGGTTTGTTAAGCGGATTACATGATCAGGGTCGATTGGTCGGTATTTTAAATGGCGTGGATGAAAAAATTTGGCATCCGAGCTGTGATGAGTATATCCGGTATCACTACAAACAAAAATCTATGGCGGGGAAAAAGAAAAATAAATCGGCGCTTCAGTCTTACTTCAATTTACCGGTAAGCGATGCGTTACTTTTTGTTATGGTTACCCGTTTAACAGAGCAAAAAGGCGTTGATTTGTTAGTTGAGAGTGCGGACGACATTGTTAAGCAAGGCGGGCAACTCGCCATTCTCGGCTCAGGTTCCGCCCATTTGGAAGAGGCTATTCGCCAGCTTTCTGCCGCTTACCCTCAAAATATTGCAGTAAAAATCGGATATGACGAAGCGCTTTCCCATTTGATGATCGCTGGCGGAGATGTGATTTTAGTGCCAAGCCGTTTTGAGCCTTGCGGCTTAACCCAACTTTACGGCTTGCAATATGGGACGTTACCGCTGGTAAGAAAAACAGGAGGACTAGCCGATACCGTTGTAAACAGCACATCGGAAAACATCAAAAAGCATACAGCAACAGGCTTTGTTTTCGACCATGCGAATCCGGAGGAACTTCGTTGTTGCTTACAAGAAGCTTTTGCTCTCTGGCAAGAACCTCGTATATGGGCAATGATTCAACACAATGCAATGGAACAAGATTTTAGTTGGCGTAAAGTTGCCAAAGAATATGTTGGCTTATATCAGCGCTTATAATGGTGATTAAAAAACATCCAAATAAATATAAAATTTGGTTGTTTTTTAACTAATAAAGGCTAAAATTTACACGTTTTTTTGTGGTTAGATACTTGATAGTTAATCCAAAGGGATGTTTGGAATAGGCTGTATTATTTTTGAATTTAGCGTTTTGTTAAAATGCCTACTTGATTCACGATGGAATTTTATATTGTTTAGCTATCTCTCCTGTTTCTCATTTTTTAATAGAGGTTTATTACCATGATAATGGATAATTTTGATTCTCCATTTCTTTATGATCGTCCTAAATTGGATGTTCCGGAACTAAAAAAATCCATCGTTTATAAATTAATTTTTTCTATCGGCCGGTCGCCGCGGGAAGCAAGTAAACGGGATTGGTTAAATGCAACCTTATATGCGGTACGGGATCTTGTTACTGAAGGTTGGATTACTGCTGCGCGTCAAGCTCGTACTGAAGGTGCGCGGCGTGTTCATTATCTTTCAATGGAGTTTTTAATCGGACGAACACTCTCTAATGCACTGATTGCAGAAGAAGTCTATGATTTAACGAAAGAAGCGTTAAGTGAGCTAAATGTTGATTTAGAAGAAATTATTGCAAAAGAGGTTGATCCGGGTTTGGGAAATGGCGGCTTAGGGCGTTTGGCTGCGTGCTTTATGGATTCTATCGCTACGCTTGGTTTGCCGGGAATGGGATATGGGATTCGTTATGAATACGGTATGTTCCGTCAAAAAATCGAAAACGGTCAGCAAGTAGAGCGTCCTGACGCTTGGTTGGAAAAAGGGGCTCCGTGGGAGTTTGTACGTTTGTCCAAGCGTTTTCATGTTGCTTTTGGCGGTAACATCTATTTTGAAGGTGGAAAATGTATATGGAATCCGCAGGAAAAAGTAACCGCACTTGCTTATGATCAAATGATCCCAGGTTATAAAAATGACTCGGCGGCAACTTTACGTTTGTGGTCGGCTCATGGCGGTGAAATGTTTAATCTTGCGGAATTTAATCGTGGGGAACACTTGGCAGCGGTAGAGGCCCGAGCTTCCAGCCGAAATTTATCACGGGTTCTTTATCCTGATGATTCCACATGGAACGGACGGGAATTGCGTTTACGTCAGGAATATTTTTTGGTGTCGGCATCCTTACAAGACATTATTCGACGTCATAAGCGTGTTCACAATAGCCTTGAAAATTTAGCTGATAAAGTAGCGATTCACTTGAACGATACTCATCCTGCCTTAGCGATTCCGGAATTAATGCGGATGTTAGTAGATGAGGAAGGCTTTGAGTGGGAAAAAGCATGGGATATGACACGCCGTATTTTCTCTTATACTTGTCATACACTAATGTCGGAAGCGCTAGAAACTTGGCCTGTTGAGATGATGGCAAAAGTCTTGCCGCGTCATTTACAAATGATTTTTGACATTAATGATCATTTCTTAGAGTACGTGCGGACTTACATCACAACGGATAATGAGTTTATTCGTCGCGTGTCACTTATTGAAGAAGGTTATCAACGAAAAGTACGCATGGGATGGTTATCAGTAGTCGGTTCACACAAAGTTAACGGTGTGGCGGCAATCCATTCCGATTTGATGGTGAAATCTACTTTTGCTGATTTTGCACGTATTTATCCGGAACGTTTTACCAATGTGACGAACGGTATCACGCCTCGCCGTTGGTTGGCTGTGGCAAACCCTCAATTAGCCGCATTATTTGATCAATATATCGGTCAGGAATGGCGTTGTGATTTAAGCCAAATCAAAAAATTAGAAACCGTGGCGCATGAAAAGGCTTTTAAAGAAACGATTGCAGATATTAAATATGCCAATAAAGTTAAACTTGCCGATTATGTGAAACGGGAACTCGGTATTGAATTGAACCCTAAAGCTCTATTTGATGTACAAGTAAAACGTATTCACGAATACAAACGCCAAATATTGAATGTGTTACATATCATCGCCCGTTACAATACGATGATCGCTAACCCTGAAAAAAATTGGCAACCGCGCGTATTTATCTTAGCGGGTAAAGCAGCCTCGGCTTACTACGCGGCAAAACAGACGATTCATCTTATTAATGATGTAGCAAAAATCATCAATAATGATGAGCGCTTACAAGGGCGTTTAAAAGTGGTGTTTATTCCGAATTATAGCGTGAGTTTGGCACAACTTATTATTCCTGCAGCGGATATTTCCGAACAGATTTCCCTTGCCGGTACGGAGGCTTCGGGAACCAGTAATATGAAATTCGCTCTCAACGGTGCATTAACACTCGGAACCTTAGATGGTGCCAATGTGGAAATTTTGGATAATGTCGGCGAAGATCATATTTTTATTTTTGGTAATAAGGTAGCACAAGTAGAGCAGCTCCGTCGTGATGGTTATCATCCGTTTGACTATTATCAAAATGATGTGGAATTACGCACGGTGGTTGATCAGATTATTGCAGGGGTATTTTCACCGGAGGAGCCGCAACGCTATTTACCCCTATTACAGGGATTGCAATATTATGATTACTACCAAGTTTTTGCCGATTTTCGCAGTTATGTGGAGGCACAAAAAGTGGTGGATGAAAAATACAAATATCGCGACCAATGGATTGACAGTACTATCCAAAATATCATTAATATGGGATTTTTCTCATCAGATCGGACTATTTTGGAATATGCAAAAAATATCTGGAAAATTGAACCGCTAAAAACCGACTAGATAAAAAATCCCCACAAGGGGATTTTTTTAGTTACATAAAAGTGCGGTTAAAATTGACCGCACTTTTCTTGTTTATGTCTCATTATTTTGCTTATACATCGCCTCAATTTGGTTGCTATAACGCTCCATAATGACCTTACGTTTTAATTTCAAAGTTGGTGTAATTTCCCCCAATTTGATACTGAAGGCTTGAGAAAGTAAGGTGAATTTTTTGACCTGTTCAAAATGAGCCAACTCTTTTTGTACCGCATTAATACGTTGTTCAAACATCTTCAAAATTTCAGAATTTTTAATCAATTCCATCCGATCATGATATTTGATATTCAGTTGTTTTGCGTATTCCTCCAAACTATCAAAACACGGCACAATGAGGGCGGAAACATATTTTTTGGCATCTGCAATGATAGCAATTTGTTCGATGAATTTATCTTTGCCGATTTTACTTTCAATATATTGTGGTGCGATGTATTTACCGTTAGAGGTTTTCATTAATTCTTTAATACGATCGGTAATAAAAAGGTTGCCCTCCGTATCAAATTTGCCTGCATCGCCGGTTTTTAGAAAGCCTTCTTCTGTGAAAGCTTGAGCGGTTTCTTCCGGTTTTTTGTAGTAACCCTTCATTACCATGCCGCCACGTACCAGAATTTCGTTATCTGCACCGATTTTGACTTCTGCTTTAGGCATTAAAGTACCGATAGAATTAGGATTGAATTGATTATCCTGCCAACATGAAACCGTTGCAGTGGTTTCTGTCATACCGTAACCAAGCTTAACGTTAATACCAATACTATGAAAAAACAGCCCGATAGCCGGTTCTAATTTGGCACCGCCGCAAGGCATCATTTTAATTCTTCCGCCTAATAGACGGCGAAGTTTGGATAAGACAAGTTTATCTGCGAGTGCATATTGTTTTTTTAGCAGAAAAGGAATCGGTTTTTTTTCTGTCATCAATGTAAAATGTTTTTGTCCGATAGCGATTGCCCAGTGAAAAAGAAGCTGACGAAATTTAGGTGCTTTTTGTACTTTATCCAATACGGCAGCGTAAATTTTTTCGTAAAAACGCGGTACTGCACACATTAGCGTCGGACGAATCTCGGCTAAAACCGACCGCACTTGATTTGTGTCTTCCAAATAACAAAGTATTGCGCCGCGATGAAGAATATAAGCCGCCCATGCCCGCTCGAAAATATGAGAGAAAGGCAAGAACGAGAGGGAAATATCTTGCTGTGTAACATTAAGCGTAAGATCATGCGTTTCCAATTGATGGGCAAGATTTGAGTAATCCAACATAACGCCCTTTGGTTCGCCTGTTGTCCCTGAGGTATAGATAATGGTGAATAAGTCGTCCATCCGCTTATTATGCAAACGTTGATTTAATTCGACTTGGTGATCCGTTGTTCCAAGCTCAATAAATTGTTCCCATAAACAAGAGAGAGTGTCGGATTGGAGTTTGATGGTAGGTTTCATCGCCACAATTTTTTGTAATTGGGGACAGTGCGGGGCAATTTCTAAGGCGTGATCATATTGTTCTTGATCGCCTACGAATAAAATTTTGACATCACCGTGGTTTAGTACAAATTCTGCCTGTTGGGCAGTATTGGTTGCATAAATAGGTACTGTAACAGCACGAATTTGTAATGCGGCAATGTCGGCAATCGTCCAACGTGGCATATTATGGGCAAAAATTGCAATTTTATCTTGTATTTGGATACCGCAAGCAAGTAATGCGAGAGAAAGTTGATTTAGCTGATTTTGGAGTGCGACCCAAGTAATGTCTTTCCAAATACCATTTTCTTTATGACGAAGGGCGGTTGTATTTCCCAGTTTTTTTACTTGTTGTTCAATGCGATGAATAAAATGAAGATCGAGATTCATATTAACCTTATTTAGTTTAATGCTAATTGAGCTAACAGCTGTGCGCTAATATAAGGGGAAATGAAAATAAAAGCCAGATAAATCTTTAATATTTTTGATGATTTTGAGTGAACTTTTGTGCAATTTGTGAGGAGATTCACAATATAATTGAAGATAAAAAAACCGCTCCGAAGAGCGGTTAATCTGTGAGCTATTTTGAATCGGGTAGCCAAGTTGTATTACTACCACTCAGCCCCCTAAGAACTGTACAAGCAAATTTCTCTGCATACAGCTCAAGCCTTTCTATTAACTGCTATGCAGTCGGTTTCACAACGTTCAAATTCAGGCGATGAATTTGTTGGTGACACTCAGGATGTACTAAACATCTGTTATTTAGTGAATCTGTTCCACCATACATTTTGTAAATTATATGATGATCGTGCCAGCCGCTTTCTTTCGTTATTGACGTATTACACAATGCACATTTTCCTTTCTGCTTTTTGTAAAGAGCTTGCCATTGCTGTCTGTGTGATTGTTCATCATACATTCTGGCTTGAGCAAGGTTTTCTCCATACATTTCCCATTCAGGTAAAAATGGTTTGTATTGTGATTTTATCTTTCTGTGTCGCTTAATTTTCACATATCCACAGTAGAGTAAATCTATTGGGATTTGTTCTCCTTTATTGCTGTTGGTGACTGTGCCGAAAATCCAATTCCGAGTTGCATTTGAATAAAAGTATTTCTCTTTAATCCAAATTTTTCCTTTGTTTGGATGTCTTCGTCTGCACCAACGCCATAAGGCTTTCCAAATTAAACTATCCATTCGGTTAAATATCACTTTAGCCACAACGTGTTTATGATAGTTTGTCCAACCTCTTATCATTGGATTTAATACTTTTATTAGGTCATCTTGTTTCGCCATTTTCATTTTTGAAATTGATTGTTTTACCTTGTCATAAAATGCTTTTGCATTTTTCTTACTTGGTTTAATAATCAATTTTTTATCAAAACGTTTAACAGTCCAGCCTAAAAAGTCAAATCCGTGTTCGATATGCACTACCTTGGTTTTACTTTCCGATAAGGAAAGTCCTCTTTCTGCAAGAAAGTTTTTCACCATAGGGATAACTTGTTCTTCCAGTAATTCTTTTGATATACCTGAAATAATAAAGTCATCTGCATACCTAACGAGGTATGTCCGATGTTTTGCTATTTTAAGACTATTCTTTGCACCAAAGTGCTTGATTAGCTCTTTTTCTAACCCATCTAACGCCATATTTGCCAACGTTGGAGAGATAATACCACCTTGCGTTGTCCCCTCCGTTGTTGGTTTTAGTTGACCGAACTCAACAACACCTGATTTTAACCATTTCTTGAGTATTCGCTTATTCATTGGAATATGCTTGAGTAGCCAGTCGTGGTTAATAAAATCAAAACAACCATGTATATCTGCATCCAGTACCCATTCTGCCATTTGACGAGATTGGTTTCCTTTTGTTGAAAATATACTATGTATATGTGATATAGCATCTGCCGTTGAACGGTTTAATCTAAATCCATACGAATTATTGTCTGCTGTTGTCTCTGCTATGGGTTGCAATGCTAGTAAATACAACATTTGCATTGCTCTATCTTTCATCGTGGGTATGCCTAATGGACGTTTCTTCCCATTTGACTTTGGAATGAAAACTCGTCTTAATGGTTTAGGTTGATACCCTTTACTTGATAGATCTTGTATAGCAATCCATTTGGATTCAGGTGTATCCCAAATCCGTTTATCAATACCAGCGGTTCGTTTGCCTGTATTTTCCGTCACCCGTCGTACTGCTAATGCTTTTGCTTAAAACGAGTGGGTAAGCATTCGTTGTAAGTTTTTAACCTTACGCCAATTGCTTTCCTGTGTTGCCTTCGCAATCCGCACCTGCATTCCTTTCACATATCGGTTTGCTTTATACCAATTGATATAATGCCATTGCGATATATGTGAGGTCGCTGGAGCTAGACTGCTTACTAATTTCTTAGTATGATGAGTTTGCTCTTTCATACTTACCTCCGTTGAGAGATAAGTTTTCTTGGTAAATTAATAGTTCCTCTTTCTGTTTGGACACTTCAAGAGTTGCTATGATTACCAATAAACTTACACTCTTGAATCACTAAGGATAAAGAGTGCGTGCGTTGGTTTTATTTGATTGGTTTTCAATCTGCAAACCAACGCTCGCTTTTATCCCGTCAAACTTTAAAGGAATTTGTCAGACATCTTGCGATGAAAGACCGGTTAGAAGTCTGCACCCTTTCGGGTTAGGTCATATTTCATACCCTATTTGCACCATTACAGTACAACCTTCGCTTTCTCTAACTTCTTTTACCTACACCACCAACAGCATTGCTTACGCGTTGCCTGCCATTTTTCAGGCGGAGATATAGGCTTACCAAGTTCCATTATTACTACATGGATAGGGAAGATATAGTCTTTTTTCCCGACAGTGTTTATGATGACGTATCCCAAGGCTAAAATGAGATAACCCACTGCATACCTTTTGGTTCAAGCCGATAGCGACCGTAGGCTTGTTCTACATAACGAGAATTACGACTATTCACTTACGTTTATCTTTCTATCCAACCTAGTCCCTCAACCCAATGGTCGTTTCGAGTCTCTTATTAATACTTCACAGTATTAATAACCTTATCGGGGGTACATTGTCAGGAAGCTCCGTACAAAATCGTTGCCAATTATGCACTATCCCTAGGTTACTGTTAGTCATATAACAGGTTACACTCATTTATTTCTTCGCAACTGCATATATCAACGTTGAAACAAATTGTAACAATAGCAATAACAGCTTACTCATACTTAACTAAGTTGTTACCTAATACAGCAATAAATAAGCCCTTGCTGGTTTGCTTTAAAACTTACTTTATCCATTAAACAAATGTTTAATAGTACTTTGTTTACGTTTAATCCTCTAATAGGAAATAACTAACCTTTAACAAATAAAAGCTCATTTGTTAGTAATGATTATTTCAATGAAAGGGGATTTTGGTAAATTTAGACCGAGAAGTAGCCGTGCTGTTCCGCAAGCCATTCACGGGCAACTATTACTTTCAAGTTGCTGAGGGTGTTTCTTAATAAAAGAATATCCCGAAGTACAGTAAATAAAGATAAGTGTAAAGGTGGCAACCAAATAGAAGAAATTCCACTTTCTTATACTCGAACCGTCTCAGATTGCTACGGTATCTTTCGGACTTTATTTATAGTAGGGTTGAATAATCATTCTTTATGGACGATATGACGTTTTGGATTTGACCCAAGTCACTCTATAAATAGGCGACTAACGGTAGTCCTATCTTTCGATAACGGATCTTGCTTGCTTACTCCTCTTAATATTTATCTAAATATTAAGTACATAAAAGTGAAGACCATACCTTATTACCGCATAAAGTTGGAGATATTCTTACCAACTTAGAACTAGATCTTGAGCAACGCTCCTTTTCTAGTCTGCTACCCAAACTCTTCCCGAGAAGATCTGAATAGTCAAGAGAAAGCTACATTACATAGCTTTCTCTTAATTGAGTTAAATCCTTGATATATAAGGACTTAACCCCAGTAAGCACGACACTTGTCGCACTTAGCCTTTGTAGTTGTAAACGTGTGCTACTAAGTCTAATACTTTGTTTGAATAGCCGGTTTCGTTGTCGTACCAAGATACAAGTTTAACGAAAGAATCGGTTAATGCGATACCTGCATCAGCGTCAAATACAGAAGTTAATGGACAGCCGTTGAAGTCGGTAGAAACTACTGCGTCTTCGGTGTAGCCTAAAACATCTTTTAATTCGCCGTTGAAAGTTTTACCTTCTGCAGCATCTTTGATAGCTTGTTTGATTTGTTCGTAAGTCGCCGGTTTTTCTAAATTAACGGTTAAGTCAACTACAGAAACGTTTGGCGTTGGAACACGGAAAGCCATACCGGTTAATTTACCGTTTAATGCCGGTAACACTTTACCTACTGCTTTAGCCGCACCGGTAGAAGAAGGAATAATGTTTTGTGCCGCACCACGACCGCCGCGCCAATCTTTTGCAGAAGGACCGTCAACAGTTTTTTGGGTGGCAGTGGTTGCGTGAACGGTTGTCATTAAACCGTCTTTAATACCAAAAGTTTCGTGAATAACGCGTGCTAAAGGCGCTAAACAGTTTGTTGTACAAGAAGCGTTGGAAACAATGTCTTGACCTGCGTATGCATTGAAGTTTACACCGCGAACGAACATTGGAGTGGCATCTTTAGACGGACCGGTTAAAACGACTTTTTTCGCACCGGCAGTGATGTGTTTACGTGCTGTTTCATCGGTTAAGAATAAACCTGTTGCTTCAACCGCGATATCAACACCGATAGCACCCCAGTTTAAGTTTGCTGGATCACGTTCTGAGGTCACACGAATCGCTTTACCGTTAACCACTAAGTTACCGTCTTTAACTTCAACAGTACCATCAAAACGACCATGAGTTGAATCGTATTTTAACATGTAAGCCATGTATTCAACATCAATTAGGTCGTTGATACCGACAACTTCAATGTCATCGCGTTGTTGCGCTGCACGGAATACGATACGACCGATACGACCAAAGCCATTGATACCAATTTTAATTGCCATAAGATTTTACCTTCTTAGTTAAGTTAAACAAACCGTTATGTTTAAGAAACAAAAATATTTCTTAAAAACTTTTGGCGGATTATAGCACGAGCATTTAGATAAAACTAGAAATACGATTTTTTTGTGATCTGCATCAAAATTTCGAAATGAAAACTATCACTTTTAGCGATTTTTGAGCGAATGGCGTGTTTACTTTATATTTCAATAATATTATATTAATCGGTTCAGTAAAACACGTTTCACTTAAGGAAGGTAGTGTTTATTTGACACACTTTTTTTGAAGAATTTAATGAAGAATGAACCTCATGTGAGGTTTAGCTTAGCTGGTCTATTTAAATTTCATTTGATTAAAAATACAAGGAGAATACAAAATGAAAATTTTGTTAAAATGCAGTTTATCCGCGATTTGTTTAGCGTTAGTAGTTGGTTGCTCCGGTTCGGGCGATCACAGTGATGCACAGCCACAACCACAACCACAACCACAACCACAGCCACAGCCACAACCGGAATCGCCACTACCTGAAGTTCCTCAATTATCTAAAAATGTTGTTGGTTTTTATGATAACTATTTTGAGAGTAACGGAATAAAAGAAACCGGTGATAATATGATGGGGCTGACAACTTTGGTCATTGATGGTCAGCCGCTTGATTTAGTAGTCGATAGCGAGGTTATTAAATCTATAGAATATTCACGTTATGGTCGTCTTAAATCACCTACTAGTAGTAATGATAGGGTTCTTTTCTCACAAGGACATGATGTAACTGTGCTACCAACCGGAAAGGCAACATATGAAGGTAGTTTTTTGGGTCTTCAAGGGGCTGGTGAGGATACATCCGGAATTGCCCATTTTGATGTGGATTTTGCAAATAAGAAAATAGATGGCCGTTTTGCAAGGAATCTTAATGGTAGAAATACTCCTTATTTTCGTTTTTCTGCCCCTATCGCAGGCAATAAATTCGAGGGAAAAGGGACTGCGGAGGAGTATTCTGCAGGTTCAAATTTGGATATAAAAGGGCGTTTTTATGGTCCGAAAGCTGAGGAACTAGGTGGCATTTATGAATCTGATGCGACCATGGGGGCGTTTGGTGCGAGTCAAATTAACAAACAAGACAGATAGTCCTAGAATTAGAGGTTTTTATGTCGCAGGGCAATTTGTACGTTGTATCCGCTCCTAGTGGAGCGGGTAAATCTTCGTTAATTTCAGCATTATTGGAGAGTAATTCTTCCACGCAAAAAATGGTTTCCGTTTCGCATACGACCCGGGCACCACGCCCGGGTGAAATTGACGGCGTACATTATTATTTTGTTTCTAAAGAAGAATTTGAATCCTTGATCAAACAAGATTTATTTTTGGAATATGCTACGGTGTTTGGTGGAAATTATTATGGTACATCATTGTCGGCAATTCAGGAAAATCTGGCAAAAGGAATTGATGTTTTTTTGGATATTGATTGGCAGGGTGCGCAACAAATTCGTAAAAAAGTGGCAAATGTAAAAAGTATCTTTATTCTTCCCCCGTCATTACCGGAGTTAGAGCGTCGTTTGATTGGTCGTGGTCAAGATAGCGAAGCGGTAATTATGGAACGTATGGCAAAAGCAAAGAATGAAATTTCTCACTATGATGAGTACGATTACGTCATTATCAACGATAATTTTGAGCAAGCATTAGCAGATTTACAGAGTATCTTACGTGCGGAACGTTTAACAAAAAATTATCAACAAACAGAAAATGCCAGCTTAATTTATCAGCTACTAGATAAAAATCATAAGATTTAGTATGATGGCCCTCTTTTATACCCTTATTTATAGATGAACCGGAGTAATCGAATATGGCACGTGTTACAGTACAGGATGCGGTAGAAAAAATTGGTAACCGCTTTGATTTAATTTTAACCGCGGCACGCCGCGCAAGACAGTTACAGTTACACCAGCGTGATCCTTTAGTACCGGAGGATAATGATAAACCGACCGTTATCGCATTGCGTGAGATAGAAAAAGGATTAATCTCTAATGAGATTATGGATGCCCAGGAACATCAGGCAGTTGCAGCCGTTCAGCATATAGAAGAAGCAGCGGTAGCGTTAATTTCCGAATAATTTTAAAAGTGCGGTTGATTGCAACCGCAGTTTCATTTCAACCATTCATTTAGTCCGAAAATGTCAGGTGTCCTTTGGAATTGTTTGCAGATTTAGAACGAATCATTCAAGGGTATTTACCCGAAGATAAAATCGAATTAGTCAGACGTGCATTTGTTGTTGCGAAAGATGCGCACGAGGGACAATTTCGTTCAAGCGGCGAGCCTTATATTACCCATCCGGTAGCTGTTGCTTCTATCATTGCAAAGATGAATCTTGATCATGAAGCAGTGATGGCGGCTTTGTTGCACGATGTTATAGAGGACACAGCTTATACGGAAGAAAATCTTAAAGAAGAATTTAGCTCAAGTGTTGCAGATATAGTTGATGGGGTATCAAAACTTGATAAGTTAAAATTCCGTACCCGCCAAGAGGCTCAGGTGGAAAATTTTCGCAAAATGATTTTGGCGATGACCCGTGATATTCGAGTAGTATTGATTAAACTTGCAGACCGTACTCATAATATGCGCACATTGGGGGCTCTGCGCCCTGATAAACGCTGTCGCATTGCTAAAGAAACTCTTGAGATTTATTGCCCGCTTGCACATCGCTTAGGCATTGAGCATATCAAAAATGAATTAGAGGATTTGTCCTTTGAAGCGATGTACCTGCATCGCTATAAAGTGTTGAAAAAATTAGTGGAAGTTGCGCGAAATAATCGTCAAGACCTTATTAAACGTATTTCTAATGAAATTAAAGAGCGGTTAGAAAATACGGGAATTTTTGCACGGGTATGGGGACGAGAAAAACATCTCTATGAAATTTATCAAAAAATGCGTGCAAAAGATCAAGAATTTCACTCTATTATGGATATTTATACATTCCGCGTTATTGTGAAAAATATTGATGATTGTTATCGCGTTTTGGGTCAAATGCACAATCTATATAAACCCCGTCCGGGGCGCGTAAAAGATTATATTGCCGTACCGAAAGCAAATGGCTACCAGTCTTTACAAACCTCTATGATTGGTCCGCATGGCGTACCGGTCGAAGTACACATCCACACCGAGGATATGGAGCAAGTGGCGGAAATGGGGGTGACTGCATACTGGGTACATAAAGAAAGTGGTAAAAATGATAGCACAACCGCTCAAATTCGTGCTCAACGCTGGTTACAAAATTTGGTTGAAATTCAACAAAGTGTAGGAAATTCTTTTGAGTTTATCGAAAATGTTAAATCCGAATTTTTCCCGAAAGAAATTTTTGTTTTTACGCCAAAAGGACGTATTGTCGAATTACCACAAGGGGCGACAGCAGTAGATTTTGCTTATGCAGTACATTCCGATATCGGGAATACTTGTGTCGGTGTAACGGTTGAACATAAACCTTATCCCTTATCAAAAGCGTTAGAATCCGGTCAAACGGTGAATATTATCACTGACCCTAATGCGAATCCTAAAGCCTCTTGGTTGAATTTTGTGGTAACTGCCCGTGCAAAAACCCGCATACGTCACTATTTAAAACAACGCTGTGAAGATGATGCGGTGAAACTTGGTGAAAGAGAATTAAATGCAGCGTTGCAACCGCATTGTTTGGCGGATCTTTCTATACAACAAATTCAAGCAGTTTTGGATGAGAGAAAACTTTCTTCACTTGATGGATTGTTGCGTGAAATTGGTTTAGGTAATCAACTCGCCTCTGTTATTGCCCATCAATTAGTGGGAGAAGCGATAGAAATTGATGTGGATGGTAATACGGAAAATCATTCAAATACTTTAACCATTGCGCCGACTTTAATGGCCAACATACAATTTGCCAAATGTTGCCACCCGATTCCGGCCGATCCGATTATGGGATGCAGTACACCGAATAGTGGACTCGTTATTCATCATCAACAATGTGCAAACCTTAAAAACGCCCGCCAGTTAGTCAAAGCTAAATGGGAGAACGTGCAAAGTGCGGTCAATTTTGATGCTGAATTACAAATTGAAATCTTGAATGAGAAGAGCGCTTTACCAAATTTAATGACAGCGATAGCCGCAAGCGAAAGCAGCATTCAAAATATTTGGACGGAAGGATTGGAAAATAATTTGTTGCTCGTAATTTTACAAATTAGTGTGAAAGACACAAAACACCTCGCTAATATTTTATATCGTATTAAGAGAATTACCAGCGTGGTAAATGCAAATCGTAATATTAATGCCTAATAAATTATGGGATTTTCTCTTCTTGACGCTGTCCCTCTTACCACGCTTTCAGGCGTAGGGGCGGCGGTCTCTAATAAACTCGCTAGAATCGGTATTAATAATTTACAAGATCTGCTTTTTCATTTGCCGATTCGTTATGAGGATCGTACTCGTATCACACCGATTACCAATTTACGAGCTGAGCAATATTTTACGATTGAAGGGATTGTGCAAAGCTGTGAGGTTACTTTTGCCCGCCGTCCGATTTTGTCTGTCAGCCTATCTGATGGTACCTCAAAAATTATGTTACGTTTTTTCAATTTTAATGCGGGAATGCGTAACAGTTTTCAAATCGGTGTGCGTGTTAAGGCTTTTGGTGAAGTAAAACGCGGGCGCTATATGCCGGAAATTTATCATCCGGAGTATCAAATTATCCGTGACAATACACCGATTGTATTGGAGGAAATGCTTACGCCTATTTATTCCACCACGGAAGGGCTAAAACAAAACACATTACGAAAGCTGGTGGATCAAGCTTTAAATTTACTGGATAAAGTGCAAATTGCGGAGATTTTACCTAGTGAATTTAATCCGCACCAATTCAGCTTAAAAGAAGCATTGCATTTATTGCATCGCCCGCCACCGGATATTCCCTTAGAAATATTGGAAAAAGGGCTGCATCCCGCTCAACAACGATTAATTTTTGAAGAATTGCTCGCACATAATCTCGCTATGCAAAAAGTGCGGTTAGGAACACAACAGTTTTCTGCTTTGCCTTTAGAATATCAAACAGATTTAAAACAACGGTTTCTTACGAGTTTGCCTTTTCAACCAACTAATGCCCAAATGCGGGTAATTGCCGATATCGAACAAGATTTAACAAAAGATTATCCTATGATGCGTTTAGTGCAAGGGGATGTAGGCTCAGGAAAGACATTGGTGGCAGCATTGGCTGCACTGATTGCAATTGATAACGGTAAACAAGTGGCTTTGATGGCACCGACAGAAATTTTAGCCGAGCAACATGCCAATAATTTTCGCCATTGGTTTGAGCCCTTTGGTATCAATGTAGGCTGGTTAGCGGGCAAAGTGAAAGGTAAGGCACGTCAAGCCGAGCTGGAAAAAATTAAAACTGGTGCAGTGCAAATGGTGGTGGGGACACACGCGCTGTTCCAAGAAGAGGTCGGATTTGCGGATCTTGCTTTGGTTATTATTGATGAACAACATCGTTTTGGCGTACATCAACGTTTGATGTTACGTGAAAAAGGTGAAAAAACGGGATTTTACCCTCATCAATTAATTATGACGGCAACCCCGATACCAAGAACGTTGGCAATGACAGTGTATGCGGATCTAGACACCTCTATTATTGATGAATTACCGCCGGGACGTACGCCAATTACAACGGTAGTGGTTTCTGAGGATCGCCGTGACGAAATAGTCGAGCGGGTGAAGAAAGTGTGTTTAACGGAAAAGCGCCAGGCTTACTGGGTATGTACTTTGATTGATGAATCGGAAGTATTGGAGGCACAAGCCGCAGAAGCTGTCTGGGAAGATTTAACCAAGGCCTTACCGATGTTGAGAGTCGGTTTGGTACATGGAAGAATGAAACCGCAAGAAAAGCAAGAAGTTATGTCGCAATTTAAAAATGCTCGATTGGATTTATTAGTAGCAACGACGGTGATTGAAGTTGGTGTAGATGTACCGAATGCAAGTTTAATGATTATTGAAAATGCCGAACGTTTGGGGTTATCGCAACTTCATCAATTACGTGGTCGTGTAGGGCGAGGAAGTACTGCATCTTTTTGTGTATTGATATATAAGCCGCCATTGGGAAAAGTTTCACAAAAACGTTTGAAGGTGTTACGGGATAGCCAAGATGGTTTTGTCATTTCTGAAAAAGATTTGGAAATTCGTGGTCCCGGTGAAGTGTTAGGCACAAAGCAAACAGGAATTGCAGAGTTTAAAGTAGCAAATTTAATGCGTGATCGTAAAATGATTCCAACGGTGCAATATTATGCCAAACAACTAATCAGACAATATCCTGATGTTGCAGAGAGTTTAATTCAACGCTGGTTAAAAAATAAAGAAATTTACTCGAATGCTTAAAGTGCGGTTGAGAAAGGAAGAGTTTTTATGGATATAAAAAAAGAACGCCCGACAATCCTCTTTTGTGATTCAGGAATGGGCGGGTTTAGTGTATATCGTGAAACAAAAAAATTGTTACCTGGTTGGCACTATCTTTATTGTTTTGATAATGCCGGTTTTCCCTATTCGGAACGCGGTGAAGAAAGCATTGTTCAACGAATGTTAGCTATATGTCGGCAGATTAATGCTATGCACCCCTTAGATGCGATTGTAATTGCTTGTAATACGGCGAGTACAGTCGTATTGCCTGTTTTACGGGAAAACTTTTCTATCCCCGTTATCGGTACAGTGCCGGCAATTAAACCGGCGGCAGAGATTTCAAACACAAAACATATTGGTTTGTTGGCAACGAAAGGGACGGTAAAGCGTCATTATGTAGATGAACTGATCAATAAATTCGCGGTAGATTGCCAAGTGGAACGGCTAGGTTCGACAAAATTAGTCGAAATTGCCGAACAAAAAATTCGTGGGCATTCCGTGGATATGACCGTGTTAAAAGATGAATTGTTACCTTGGGTTAATATAATGGACTTAGACACGTTGATTCTTGGGTGTACGCATTTCCCTTTAATTAAGGATGAAATTCAGTTTTGCTTACCGCAAGTGAAACACTTTATGGACTCGGGGGAAGCAATTGCAAAACGAGTTCAATCTTTATTGAGCGAAATAGAGATAAAAAGTAAAAGTAAAAAATATAATCAAATATTTTGTACCCAACATTTTGATGAAGAGTTGAAGTTAAAACAAATATTAAATTTATGGGGATTTGAGTCCATAGATGTTATAAAAATCAACTAAAAACTTGTTTTTTTGTATGATTTTTCAGCGTTCTAAATTTTTTTAAATTTTTTTGCAAAAACCGCTTGCATTCG
>NZ_MLHS01000024.1 GCF_001999335.1 Rodentibacter sp. Ppn85
AAATCGACTCATATTTTTTCCTTATGTGGGTTATGGGGATAACTTCCAAAAGGATTTTCTATGAGTCGATTTATTCAGGCAAAGCCTTTTAAGGCTATAACCACCTTCACAGAAGGTGGTTTTTAGTTTGCAATAAAAAACAGTTGATGTCATTTGGCATCAACTGTTTTTCTTAAAAAAATTACAAAGCTATTATAATAAACCGCCTTGACCTAACGCAGGATCGGTATCACGAGCTTTCAACGCATCCTCTACCGTTAAACCTAATGCTTTCGCAACACCTTCACCGTATGCCGGATCACACCAGTGGCAGTTACGGATATGGCGATATTTAATAAAATCAGGCGCATCGCCCATTGCCGCTGCAGTATTGTTAAATAAAGCTTGTTTTTGCTCTGCATTCATTAAGTTAAACAATGCACGCGGTTGACTGAAATAATCGTTATCATCTTGGCGATAATCCCACAATGCCGCATCACCGTTAATGCGAAGTGGCGGCTCTGCAAAATCCGGCTGTTGTTGCCATTGATTAAAGCTGTTTGGCTCGTAGTGCGGTAAGCCGCCATAATTGCCATCTACACGACCTTGACCATCACGTTGATTGCTGTGAACAGGGCAACGAGGACGGTTTACCGGAATTTGACGGAAATTCACACCTAAACGATAACGTTGTGCGTCAGCATAATTAAATAAACGGGCTTGTAACATTCTATCCGGACTTGCTCCGATTCCCGGCACTAAATTGCTCGGTGCGAAGGCAGATTGCTCTACATCGGCAAAGAAGTTTTCAGGGTTACGGTTAAGTTCAAACTCACCCACTTCAATTAACGGATAATCTTTTTTCGGCCATACTTTGGTTAAATCAAACGGATGATAAGGTACTTTTTCCGCATCCGCTTCCGGCATTACTTGGATAAACATTTTCCATTTCGGGAAATCGCCACGTTCAATCGCTTCATATAAATCACGTTGATGGCTTTCACGATCGTTTGCGATTAACTCTGCCGCTTCTTTATTCGTAAAGTTTTTGATACCTTGTTGAGTATGGAAATGGAATTTCACCCAGAAACGCTCGCCCGCTTCGTTCCAGAAACTATAAGTGTGCGAACCGTAACCGTGCATATGACGATAACTTGCCGGAATACCACGATCACTCATCACGATAGTTACTTGGTGTAACGCTTCAGGTAACAATGTCCAAAAATCCCAGTTATTAGTGGCCGAACGCATATTAGTGCGCGGATCGCGTTTTACCGCTTTATTTAGATCCGGGAATTTACGCGGATCACGTAAGAAGAATACCGGTGTATTGTTGCCCACCATATCCCAGTTACCTTCTTCCGTATAGAATTTTAATGCAAAACCGCGAATATCACGTTCTGCATCTGCCGCACCGCGTTCGCCTGCTACAGTAGTGAAACGTGCAAACATTTCAGTTTTTTTACCCACTTCGCTGAAGATTTTAGCACGGGTATATTTGGTGATGTCATGAGTTACGGTGAACGTACCAAAAGCACCCGAACCTTTTGCGTGCATACGACGCTCAGGAATAACTTCACGGACGAAATCCGCTAATTTTTCATTAAGCCATAAATCCTGTGCAAGCAATGGTCCGCGAGGGCCGGCTGTTAAGCTGTTTTGGTTATCGGCAACAGGTGCGCCGTTTCCCATTGTTAAAGGTGTCGAATGAGAAAATGGACATTTTGAAGTCATGAGATGCTCCTCTTTAGTAAGTTGAAGTAAATTTCCTTTCCATTATATAGAAAGGTTTCAACGATTAAAATCTATTAAATTAATCAAAAAAACCAATTTAATAAATTTCCCCACAAAGAACCTCACTTTTGTATTCACTACATCCATAAAGTGCGGTCTGTTTTCTTACTATTTTACAGCCACTTTTAAAATGAAACCTAAACGGGACGAATACTATCAATATCTAACTTAGCATCAAATTCTTTTTGTAAGAGAAGGAGTTTTTTATCCTGTTGAAGTTCATTACGGGCCTGTTCCCGTAAATCTTGATAAATTTTTTTACGATAAATCATTGGCGTCGCACTATCCCGATCATCTAATTGAATATCAATGGTTATCAACTTATTATAAAATTGGCTAAGCGCTTCCGCCAATAAATGGATACTACGTTCTTGGCGTAAATGCGCTTTCGTTGAATGAAGCCCCAGATAGATTTTCTCTTCGGTGTTATCCAGCAAAAAACAGTTTAACGCCAATTCTTTTGAAAAACCGCTCACTCCGGAACTTTCTACAATATTAGCCCATTCATCTTGCTTTTGTGTCATTTCAATAATGCGGGAATTCAGCTCCGGTGTAATATCTTTTAATATGGCTTGCTTAATATCGGAAGGTGCAATGGTTAGCGTCTCTTTTGCCAACTCGGGATTACTCCACTCCCATCGATAATTTTCCGCCTCGATAATCTCCTGATCTTCCTGCTCCAAGTCGGAATTATCTTCCATTGTGTTCATCATGGTTTGAACATTTTTGGGTACCGCCGGCACGTTTTTTGAAACTGTCGGCACTACTTTTTGGGGAGGAGTCATTTCACGTACGGGAAGTGCGGTCATTTTTCGCTGTATTTTTTGTTCATCAAGTGTTTGCACCTGATGAATTGCCTCATTCACAGCCTCATCCATTTCTTTTTTACGGGCTTGTCGTTCACTTGTTTCAATTTGATCAAGTTGTTTTAACGCTTCTAGCGCCGCCAGTCCGGCAAAATTTGCTTCTTTATTCTTTGAAGAAGGAGAAATAAGTCGAACGGATTTTGTTTTCTTATAGTTGGATTTAATATTTTGCGACAACACTGGCATATCAATATAATTGCCCGGATTCTCGACCACGCTTTTCTCAACGGAAATTGCAGCCTTGGCAGACAAATTAGCCTTAGGTGTTGCCGTAAGAAACTTTGGGTGAAATGCCAATGCCCTCAATAATGTCATTTCCACACCGACACGATAATTCGGTGCAGCACTCAGTTCTTTTCTGCCGGAAACAATCACTTGATAGAAAAATTGAACATCTTCCGGCGAGATATATTTTGCAAGAAACGTAAGGTGCTCGTTTTCATTCGCTGTATTTTGTGGCAATAACTGCATTAACGCAATTTGGTGAAGTTTTTCCGCCACTTCCGCCAATAATTGATCCCAATCACCTGCTTTTTCAGAGACAGTTTGAAGCACTTTCATCAAACGTTCGCCGTTCCCCTGATGTAAGGCATAAATAATATCAATGGATTGAGTGTCGTCTAACAAACCTAACATTGCATTCACCACATTTACAGTAACATGGCGATCCCCCATTGCAATAGCTTGATCCGTTAAGCTTAAACTATCGCGAATTCCACCCTGAGCCGCTTTCGCCAGTTTGTCCAAAGCCAATGGTTCAAAAGGAATATTTTCTTGGGTGAGAATATGCGCAAGATGCTGTGAAATTTGCTGTTCATCCAACGACTTCAGATGAAATTGCATACAACGGGATAAAATCGTTATCGGAAGTTTTTGCGGATCCGTGGTAGCAAGCAAAAATTTAACATACTCGGGTGGCTCTTCCAAGGTTTTAAGCAGTGCATTAAAAGAATGACGCGACAACATATGCACTTCATCGATTAAATACACTTTAAAACGCCCAACCACCGGTTTGTATTGTACGTTATCCAGTAATTCGCGCGTATCTTCCACTTTTGTCCGTGAAGCCGCATCAATCTCAATAAGATCAATAAATGAACCTTGCTCAATGGCTTTGCAATTTTCACATTCGCCACACGGATGATCCGTAATACCGTTTTTAATACAATTTAAACCTTTAGCAAAAAGGCGGGCAATAGAAGTCTTTCCCACGCCACGCGTACCCGAAAACAGGTAGGCATGATGAAGTCGCTGCTCTTTTAATCCGTTAGAAAGTGCGGTAATAATATGCCCTTGCCCTACTACCTCATCAAAGGTTTGGGGACGCCATTTTCGGGCTAAAACTTGATAACTCATTGGTTTGTATTGTTAGTGACCTTCAAAATTAACTAAAGTATAGCAATCCACGCCTAAATCATTTAAACGCTTCTCACCACCAAGTTCCGGTAAATTAATCACAAACGCCGCATGATCAACTTTTCCACCTAAACGCTCGACAAGTTTAACCGTTGCTTCTACAGTACCGCCTGTCGCAAGTAAATCATCAATAATTAATACATTATCACCCGAAGATACTGCATCAGTATGTATTTCTAAGGTATCTTGCCCATATTCCAATTGGTAAGATTGAGAAATTGTTTCACGCGGCAATTTTTTCGGTTTACGCACAAGCTCAAAAGGTAAAGCAAGTGCAATCGCAACAGGTGCGCCAAAAATAAAACCGCGAGATTCCGTACCTAGCACTTTAGTAATATTTTTATTACGGTATTGTTCAACGATCAGATCAATACATGCTTTAAAGGCCTTCGGTACTTCCAGCAAGGAGGTAATATCACGGTAGATAATTCCCTCTTTTGGATAATCAGGAATAGACTTTATAGACGATTTAATAAGTTCAAGTTGTTTGTTCATAAAAAAGCTCAATGATAAAGTAAAATAATATCAATATTTTTGAGCTCGGATTTTATCACAAAACACTAGAAAAAATGGAAATTTCCTAACCTAAAGCGATATAAAAATCTTCATAAAAAGGAAAGGCTAAATGAAATTGTTATCTCATTTAGCCCTAAAAAATATTTAAAAAAAACGACCGCACTTTAACTTTACATAATACGACGTGATTGTGTATAAGTTCTTGTCCAGTAGTTTTCATCTAAGGAGCTAATAGTGACACCTTGGCTCGAACTGGCATGCATAAACTGATTGTTGCCAATATAAACACCAACATGGTTATTACCACGGAAAAAAACGAGATCGCCTTTTTGTAACTCATGTTTACTGATTTTATGCCCTAAATAACGCTGTTCTGCAGTAGAACGAGGGAGTTTAATACCATAAGCATTCAAAAAGGTTGTTTGCATAAATGCCGAACAATCGATGCCACGCTTATTAGTGCCGCCCATTCTATAGCGTGTTCCGGCCCACTCCGTATACACGCCGGCAAGCGCTTTATCGACAATTAAACCGGAGCGAGGACGGTTTGTTCTTAATGTGTGGCGAACACTGCGATCACCCTTTTCTAATTTACTAATTAATCCGGAAAGTTGTGCATCGTCACTCTCTGAAACTTTACTATGATAGGCATTATTGTTTCCGCTTGAACATGCGGTGACGAGGGTGACAATCCCGATAAGCATTAAAAATCGCTTTAACATACTAAAAAATTTAAAATAATTAAAAGATATAAAAATAAAACCCTCGGAATACTATCAGATATAAAGGCAAATAGACAGTTAAAATTGAATTTTTACACCGATTTATAAATATGGTTTATAAAAAACAAAGGCAATCCATAGGGATTGCCTTTTAATCGTTAGAAGCTAACTATTTTTTCTTTGCTTTTGCATTAGGAAGATCGGTAATCGACCCTTCAAAAACTTCAGCAGCCAATCCGACCGATTCGTGTAGTGTCGGGTGAGCATGGATTGTTAATGCAATATCTTCCGCATCACATCCCATTTCAATAGCAAGACCAATTTCACCTAACAATTCGCCACCGTTTGAACCAACGATTGCACCGCCAAGAATACGATGCGTATCTTTATCAAAAATAAGTTTTGTCATTCCTTCCGAACATTCAGATGCAATCGCACGCCCCGAGGCTGCCCATGGGAATTTCGCTACTTCGTAATTTAAACCTTCCTGTTTACATTCTTTTTCGGTTTTACCAACCCAAGCAACTTCCGGTTCAGTATAAGCAATTGATGGAATAACTTTCGGATCAAAGTAATGTTTTTGTCCCGCAATGACTTCAGCGGCAACATGACCTTCGTGAACGCCTTTATGGGCTAACATTGGCTGTCCTACGATATCCCCGATCGCAAAAATATGCGGTACATTAGTACGCATTTGTTTATCCACCCGAATGAAACCACGCTCATCAACTTCAACGCCGGCTTTACCCGCATCAATTAATTTACCGTTAGGCACACGACCGATCGCCACGAGAACTGCATCATAACGTTTAGTATCATTGCAAGCTTTACCTTCCATTGAGACATAAATACCGTCATCTTTAGCTTCAACGGCAGTGACTTTGGTTTCAAGCATTAGCTTAAATTTTTTCTCGATTTGTTTGGTATAAATAGCGACAACATCTTTATCCGCAGCAGGAATAACTTGGTCAAACATTTCAACTACTTCAATCTCTGAACCCAATGCGTGATAAACCGTTCCCATCTCTAAACCGATAATACCGCCACCCATGATGAGTAATTTTTTCGGTACTTCTTTTAATTTAAGTGCATCGGTTGAATTCCAAATACGCGGATCTTCGTGTGGAATGAAAGGTAATTCAATTGGACGTGAACCTGCCGCAATAATTGCATTATCAAATTTTACCATCGTCGGGTTACCGTCACGATCACGGGCAACTAAAGTATTCGGATCAGTAAAAGCCGCTAAGCCTTCCACCACGGTGACTTTACGTTGTTTCGCCATACCCGATAAACCGCCGGTTAATTTTGCAACAACCGAATCTTTACCCGCACGAACTTGGTCTAAATCAATTTTCGGTTCACTAAAATAAACACCATTTTTCTCGGCATGTTTTGCTTCTTCAATTACTTTAGCAACGTGTAATAAGGCTTTAGATGGAATACACCCTACATTCAAACACACACCGCCAAGCGTAGAATAACGTTCAACAAGTACTGTTTCTAAGCCAAGATCCGCACAGCGGAATGCTGCAGAGTAGCCTGCCGGCCCGGCACCAAGTACAACTACTTGGGTTTTAATTTCTTTACTCATTTTTACCTCGTAAAAACGTTGAAATTATTGACCGCTCTTTCGAGCAATCAGGAACATTTAAAAAAACGCCCCTCAATCGTACGAGAGGCGTTATTTATTACATAATTAAGCGACGTAAATCCGCTAATACAGAACCGATGTAGCTAATGAAACGTGCTCCGTCAGCCCCGTCAATCACACGGTGATCGAAAGATAATGACATTGGAAGAATTAAGCGAGGCGTAAATTCTTTGCCATTCCATACCGGTTCCATAGAAGACTTAGAAACACCCAAAATAGCGACTTCCGGCGCATTTACAATCGGAGCAAAATGTGTTGTACCGATACCGCCTAAACTAGAAATGGTAAAACAGCCACCTTGCATATCGGAGGCGGAAAGTTTACCTTCACGTGCTTTTTTCGATATTTCCATTAGTTCACGGGAAAGCTCAATAATCCCTTTTTTGTTTACATTTTTGAACACAGGTACGACTAAGCCGTTTGGCGTATCAACCGCCACACCGATGTTAATATATTTTTTCAAGATCAAGCGTTGTGCATCTTCCGTGATAGAACTATTGAAACGCGGATACGCTTCTAACGCTTTAGCTACGGCTTTCATAATAAATACAACCGGTGTAATTTTCACACCAAGTTTTTGTTTTTCAGCCAACGCATTTTGTTCTTTACGGAAGTTTTCTAAATCGGTGATATCCGCTTTATCAAAATGGGTTACATGCGGAATCATCACCCAGTTACGGTGTAAATTTGCACCAGAAATTTTATTGATACGGCTTAACTCAACTTCTTCAATTTCACCGAATTTGCTGAAATCCACTTTTGGCCACGGTAATAAACCAAGACCCGCACCATTTGCCACACCGTTGCCGGCTGCTGAAGAGGCTGTTGTCCCGCTTTCATAAGCTTTAACCGCAGTCTTCACATAAGCTTGAATATCTTCTTTAACAATGCGCCCTTTGCGCCCCGTACCTTTTACTTTGTCTAAGTTCACGCCAAATTCACGAGCTAAACGACGGATTACCGGGGTAGCGTGCGCATAACCGGTACTTGCTACAACTTGTTCTTGGCTTAAACCTGATACATTGCCGCTTTGGACTGCCGAAGCCGGTTGAGCGGCTGATGCTGGCGCAGCTTGTGGTGCAGGTTCGGCAGCTTGAGCCGGTGCAGCCCCCGCCACTTCAAAGCGCATAATTAATGAACCGGTAGAGACTTTATCACCTGATTTCACTAAAATTTCTTTTACTACACCTGCAAACGGTGCCGGTACTTCCATTGAGGCTTTATCACCTTCAACCGTAATTAAAGATTGCTCTTCGGAAATGGTGTCGCCCACCGCAACCATAATCTCGGTGACATTCACTTCATCGCCACCGATATCCGGTACGTTTACATCTTTAATTGCCGATGTCGCCGCTGCGGCAGCCGGTGTCGTTTCTTGAGCCGGGGCAGAAACAGCAGGTGCTGCACCTGCCACTTCAAATTTCATAATTAATGTTCCGGTAGAAACTTTATCACCCACATTGATTAAAATTTCTTTTACCACACCTGCGATTGGTGCCGGCACTTCCATAGAAGCTTTATCACCTTCTACATTGATGATAGATTGATCCACTTCAACTGAATCGCCTACTTTCACCATAATTTCAGTAACATTTACTTCATCAGAACCGATATCCGGCACATTGACTTCCACAATGCTTGCTGCCACAGGTGCTTCAACCGCTTTAACTTCTTGTGCAGGTGCTGATGGCAGAGCTGTCGCTTCTGCGGAATCCAATACTAACATTGGTGTACCAGTCGTGACTTTATCACCCACTTTCACTAACACTTCTTTTACTACACCTGCTTCCGGTGCAGGTACTTCCATTGAAGCCTTATCGCCTTCCACATTAATAATACTTTGATCTACTGCAATGGTATCACCGACTTTAACCATTACTTCCGTTACAGTAACTTCATCGCTACCAATATCAGGAATTTGAATTTGTTTTGACATTTTTTGTTCCTTATAAAGTGCGGTCAAATTCGCAAAGATTTTTGACCGCAGTTCCTATCGATTACGCATAAAGCGGGTTGATACGATCCACATTCAAACCGAATTTTTCAATAGCATCCGCAACAACTTGATTCGTTACGGTACCTTCTTTTGCCAATTGAGAAAGCGCGGCAACAACAATATAACGTTCATCTACTTCAAAATGTTCACGTAAGTTTGCACGGCTGTCCGAACGACCGAAACCATCCGTACCCAATACGTGATAATGTTTAGTCGGTACAAATGCACGAATTTGATCCGCATAACCTTTCACATAGTCTGTCGATGCCACTGTCGGTAAGTCTGCCAATACCTGTGCAACATAAGGTACGCGTTGCTCTGCTGTCGGATGTAATAAATTCCAACGAGCCGCATCGTTACCTTCACGAGCTAATTCATTGAATGATGGTGCAGAGAACACATCGGAAGTCACACCATAATCATTTGCAAGGATTTGAGCCGCTTCACGAACGTGACGCATAATCGCACCGGAACCTAACAATTGAACATGACCTTTGCCTTTACCTTTCACCGTTTCAAATTTATATAAACCTTTACGGATACCTTCCTCGGCACCTTCAGGCATTGCCGGCTGCTCCGTCACTTCATTCAATGTGGTGATGTAGTAGAACACATCTTCTTGTTTTTCACCGTACATACGTTGAATACCGTCTTGAATGATTACGGCAACTTCAAAGGCAAATGACGGATCATAGGTTACACAGTTAGGAATCACGCCTGCTTGAACATGGCTATGACCATCTTCGTGTTGTAAACCTTCACCGTTTAGTGTTGTACGGCCTGATGTACCACCGATCATGAAACCACGTGCAAGCTGATCACCTGCTAACCACATCATATCGCCCACACGTTGGAAACCAAACATGGAGTAATAAATGAAGAATGGAATCATAGGTAAGTTGTTCACAGAGTATGAATTCGCAACTGCCAACCAAGATGCCGTCGCACCTAATTCATTGATGCCTTCTTGTAATACTTGACCATCAGTCGCTTCACGATAATAAGCAACCAAGTCGCGGTCTGAAGGCACATATTTCTGACCATACGGATTATAAATACCTATTTGGCGGAACAACCCTTCCATACCGAAAGTACGAGCTTCATCCGCAATAATTGGCACAATAGTTTTACCGATATTTTTATCTTTTAATAAGGTATTTAATACACGGGTAAATGCCATGGTAGTTGAGATACCACGAGGTTGAGCCTCTAATAGCGCTTTAAAATCATCTAATGCAGGAACTTTATATTCAACATCAAACTTAGGTTTACGTGCAGGCACATATCCGTTTAATGCTTTACGATGACCGTGTAAATAGTTGTATTCTTCGGAACCCTCAGGGAACTTAACGTATTCTAAGTTCTCAACTTGCTCATCTGTTAATGGCAGGTGGAAATAATCACGGAAACCTTTAAGGCTTTCATAAGACATTTTTTTAGATTGGTGAGCAGTATTTTTACTCTCTGCCTCAGGAATTTTATAACCTTTAACCTGTTGGGCTAAAATAACAACCGGTTTCGTGGCATTTTGTGCTTTTGCATAAGCCGCATAAAGTTTTTCTGCATCATGTGCTCCACGACGTAACGCCCAGATTTCCTCATCTGTCATGTCAGCAACTAATGCCGCAGTTTCCGGATAACGACCGAAGAAATGTTCACGTACATAAGCACCATCTTTCGATTTAAATGTTAAATAGTCACCATCTACTACTTCCATCATGAGTTGGGTTAATTTACCGGAGGTATCTTTCTCGAACAATTTATCCCAGTTACTACCCCATAGCACTTTAATTACTTCCCAGCCGGCACCGGTAAATAAACCTTCTAACTCTTGAACAATCTTACCGTTACCATTTACAGGACCGTCTAGACGTTGAAGGTTACAGCTGATTGTGAAAATTAAATTATTTAAGCCTTCGCGCGCGGCAAATGTTAGCGCGCCTTTGGACTCAATTTCATCCATCTCACCATCACCTAAGAAGGCATACACTTTTTGATCTTTTGTATCTTTTAAACCACGGTTATCTAAATATTTTAAGAAACGAGCTTGGTAAATTGCATTAACAGGGCCTAATCCCATTGAAACGGTAGAAAATTGCCAGAATTCAGGCATTAATTTCGGGTGAGGATATGAGGATAAACCGTCAGCAAATGCTTCTTGGCGGAAATTATCCAATTGCTCTTCCGTTAAACGGCCTTCTAAGAAAGCACGTGCATACATACCCGGTGCTGCATGGCCTTGGAAGAAAATGAGGTCTCCGCCATTTTTCTCTGTTGCCGCCTTAAAGAAATGGTTATAGCATACTTCATACATGGTTGCAGCAGATTGGAAAGTAGAAATGTGACCGCCCAAGTCGAGATCTTTTTTCTGACTACGTAAAACCATTGCAATCGCATTCCAACGTACTGCAGAACGAATGCGACGTTCAATTTCATGGTTACCCGGGTAAGCCGGCTGCTCGGACACAGGGATGGTATTCACATAATCTGTGGTCACGCCTGTTGGTAATGAAACACCGTTAGTACGCGCCTGACCTATTACTTGTTCAATAATATATTGCGCGCGCTCAACACCTTCTTCACGAATCAAAGAATCTAATGATTGTAGCCAATCTTGGGTTTCGATTGGATCTACGTCATTTTTTAAAATCTCAGACATAGGTTTTCCTTATCTGTTAATTAAGTGAAAATTAGTTCAGCTAAAAGCCAAACACGAATATAAGAAATGCTTGTTTCGGCTTTTACAAGCATTTAACAAATTTCATAAATTTTAGAAGATTTTTTGAAATAAAGATAGTAAATTTTCATTGAACTTACTTTTTCTCGTTTTCTGTTTTATCCTGTTTACCTAAAGTGCGGTACTTTTTCGGATCATTTTAATTAACTCATTAAACTATGAGTAAAATCATTGCTTCTGTATAATCTTTGCGCTAGAGTTCCCTCAATTTTTAATACAAGGACTTCCTTATGAAATCAACAACCAGAACGCTCAATCAACACAAACACATCGCCCTTGTAGCACATGATAATTGCAAACAAAACCTTATTCGGTGGGTAGAAAAGCACAATATTGCACTAAGTTCCCATCGGCTCTACGCGACCGGCACAACGGGACATTTATTGGCACGAGAAACGGGGTTAACAATTCAACCTTTATTAAGCGGGCCGATGGGTGGCGATCAGCAATTGGGCGGACTTATTGCAGAAAAGAAAATTGATCTTATTATTTTCTTTTGGGATCCAATGAATGCCGCTCCCCATGATCCTGATGTGAAAGCCTTAATGCGCATTGCAACTGTGTGGAACATTCCCGTCGCCATTAATCAAACTACTGCAGATTTTTTACTCACCTCTCCACTTTTTGAGCAAAATATAGAAATTGAAATCCCAGACTACGAAAATTATTTAAAAGAACGTTTAGGATAAAACTCAGTAAAAATTAACCGCACTTTAAAGTACAAAAAGGAGATAAATCATCTTTATCTCCTTTTGCTATCATCAATGTGAATTTAACCGACCTTAATGCTGCATCGCAGCCCCCATTAACAGCATAAAAATCACGCTAACGACTTGTTCTTCTGGCACAGATTGACCATTTAATTTCAACTCCCCATTTTCAAGCACTAGCTTCATCGTCACGGATTTTTCATTACTTACGGCAATGCCTTTGCTCGCGACTTCTGCTGCCATTTCCTCAATTTTAGCCTTAATACTTGTTTTATCTTCTTCCGGGAAGAATTTCGTCATAAGGTTTTCAGCCGTTGCTTTATCCACCTGAATATCTACAACAAAATCCGTAAATTGTTTATATAAATGACCGCGCATAACATCAAGTTTAGGGTCTTTGGCTAAAGCAATATTCATAGCTAACGCCACTTTTCCTTGATTATCGGAAATTGAGAGCGGATTTAATTTAATTTGTGGTTGGTTATTGAAAATAGCCATACCATATTGTTTAGCCCATGCTTCAATAATTTGATTTACTCCCCCTGTATTCCCTTCTTTTAATACGCTAATAAGAGATTCAAATAAGGCATTAACCGCATTGGCTTCAAAATGATTTAATTCAATATTGTAGGCTATTTTACCCAAATCTTTATTATCAATTATTAGGGCATCTATATTGTTTGTACCTTTAAGGCTTAAAAAACCGCCTTCTAAATTCACCTCAGATGTACTGTTTACACCTTTTTCCACAACAGACATCGTTGTTCCATTTTTATCCAGACTTGTCATCTCTATGCTTTCGATAGAAGACGTACCTTTTCCTGTATAGAGATATGCCCACTTCGTTGGTGCAAAAGTTGTACTAAATTTGATACCTTTCCAGTGAAATTTTTCAGATTCAAAATTGTTTTCATCACTATGATTTTCTGCCTCGACATTACCCGCCAAATCGAATGTTACATTAGAAATTGAAGCATCATACTGACCGGAAAGATCTTTATTGACATCAAAATCAATATCCATATTTGACCAAGTCAATTTATTTTTGTCCGATTTAGGGTTAACAAACTCTCCACTTAATACCTTTAATACGCCTTTTGTAGTTAAAGCATAGCTTGTTGTTGCTTGATACTGAATCGGTTTGTCTGATTTGATAATATCAAACAATGGCTGTGTCGTTTCGTTTTTACCAACCGTCCCTTCCAAAGCAAACATTGCCGGCATGAAATTAAATTTTGTCAGTTGATTAAGAGGCAACGGTCCGTGATAAAGTGTAGACGAAACAGGAATTATCCACTGTTTTTCTTCTTTCACTAACGAAATGACAATTTCATCTTCAACTTGAGAACTGAAAAAACCACGCTTAAATTGTTTATTTTTAAATTCAACATTGAAAGAATCCGATCCCCCCAATGCACGGAATTTTTGATTGTTAAATTCAATTTGGCGTTTATATTCCGATTCGGCACTTTGACCGGTAAACCAAGTACCGCCAACCCAAACTGCTCCTAGTACAGCAATAACGCCAATAGCAATTTTTGATTTTTTCATAAGCATCCTTTTGATAATAAAATATAAAAATTGTACAAATTCTACCGCACTTTTTCTTCTTCTCCATCTTTTTATCAAAAATTTACAAATGAACCCTTGAAGTTTTATGCTTCGTTCTTATCTTACAAGGCAAGGACGGAAACGACCGTATTTTGAAGTAAGAAAAATAAAAAATTTTTAAATTTTCTCTTGAAATACGAAGATGTATCCACATCTTACAATTCGTAATGAATTACACTGAATTAAAAATTCAATTAGGAGAACAAAATGGGAAAAATTATTGGTATTGACTTAGGAACAACCAACTCTTGTGTAGCTGTAATGGATGGCGACAAACCTCGTGTCATTGAAAATGCTGAAGGTGATCGTACTACTCCGTCAATTATTGCTTATACAAATGATAACGAAACGTTAGTCGGTCAACCGGCAAAACGTCAAGCGGTAACCAATCCAAAAAATACATTGTTTGCAATCAAACGTTTAATCGGTCGTCGTTTTGAAGATGAAGAAGTAAAACGCGATATTGATATTATGCCGTTTGCCATCACTAAGGCAGATAACGGCGATGCCTGGGTTGAAGTCAAAGGTGAAAAGTTAGCGCCTCCGCAAATTTCTGCCGAAGTATTGAAAAAAATGAAAAAAGCGGCGGAAGATTTCTTAGGCGAACCGGTTACCGAAGCGGTTATTACCGTTCCGGCATACTTTAACGATGCACAACGTCAAGCAACCAAAGATGCCGGTCGCATTGCCGGGTTAGATGTAAAACGTATCATTAACGAACCGACTGCCGCAGCGTTAGCTTACGGTTTAGATAAAGGTACGGGTAACAAAACTATCGCCGTTTATGACTTAGGCGGCGGTACGTTTGACTTGTCAATTATTGAAATTGATGAAGTCGGCGGCGAGAAAACTTTCGAAGTATTGGCAACTAACGGTGATACCCACTTAGGCGGTGAGGACTTTGACAACCGTATTATTAACTATTTAGTTGATGAATTCAAAAAAGAGCAAGGCGTTGATTTACGTAATGATCCGCTTGCAATGCAACGCTTAAAAGAATCTGCTGAAAAAGCGAAAATTGAGCTTTCTTCCGCCCAACAAACTGATGTGAATCTTCCTTACATCACTGCGGATGCAACAGGTCCTAAACACTTAAACATTAAATTAACCCGTGCAAAATTAGAGTCACTTGTTGAAGATTTAGTAGCTAAATCGCTTGAACCTGTTCGTATTGCATTAAAAGATGCAGGCAAATCGCCATCTGAAATTGATGATGTAATTTTAGTGGGTGGTCAAACCCGTATGCCGCTCGTTCAACAAGAAGTGGAGAAATTCTTCGGCAAAGCACCACGTAAAGACGTTAACCCGGATGAAGCAGTTGCTGTTGGTGCGGCAGTTCAAGGCGGTGTATTAGCCGGTGATGTAAAAGACGTATTATTGTTAGACGTTACCCCATTATCACTCGGTATCGAAACCATGGGTGGCGTGATGACTACCCTAATTGAGAAAAACACCACGATTCCGACGAAAAAATCACAAGTGTTCTCAACGGCGGAAGATAACCAAAGTGCAGTAACCATTCATGTGTTACAAGGTGAGCGTAAACAAGCGTCAGCCAATAAATCTTTAGGTCAATTTAACCTTGAAGGCATTAATCCCGCTCCACGCGGTATGCCGCAAATTGAAGTGACCTTCGATATCGATGCGGACGGTATTATCCACGTTTCTGCAAAAGATAAAGGCACCGGTAAAGAACAACAAATCACGATTAAAGCCTCTTCCGGTTTAAGTGACGAAGAAATTCAACAAATGGTTCGTGATGCCGAAGCAAATGCAGAATCCGATCGTAAGTTTGAAGAATTGGTGCAAGCACGTAATCAGGCTGATCACCTCATTCACAGTACACGCAAACAACTGGATGAAGCAGGTGATAAAGTCCCTGCGGCAGATCGCGGTGTGATCGAAAGTGCATTAAGTGACTTAGAAACAGCTGCAAAAGGTGAAGATAAAGCGGTAATTGAAGCTAAAATTCAAGTCCTTGTTGAAGCTGCACAAAAACTTGCACAAACAGCCCAACCACAAGGCGAGCAAACTCAAAGTAACAGCAAACCAAACGATGATGTGGTTGATGCCGAGTTTGAAGAAGTGAAAGATAACAAATAATCCATTTGTTAATACTAACAAGGGCGTTGCAAAACGCCCTTTTCGTGTATTTATCTTATAAAAAGAGCGGTTGATTTTGACCGCACTTTAAATCTCCTCCTCTTTACTAAAGAAGGGGAAATTCGGAGAAAGAATAAAACGGAACAAACCTAATGGCAAAACAAGATTATTACGAACTCCTCGGTATTCAAAAAGGTGCCGATGAAAAAGAAATTAAACGTGCATATAAAAAACTCGCAATGCAATATCATCCCGATAGGACTAAAGGTGATAAAGCTAAAGAAGAAAAATTCAAGGAAATCCAAGAGGCTTATGAAGTTTTAGGTGATAAAGAGAAGCGCGCAGCTTACGATCAATACGGACACTCTGCCTTTGAGCAAGGTGGATTTGGTGGCGGTAACGGTTTTAGCGGTGCTGATTTCGGTGATATGTTCGGCGATATTTTTGGCGATATTTTTAGTGGCGGTCGTACCCGTCAGCGCGTGGTGCGTGGTGAAGATTTACGCTATGATCTTGAAATCAGCTTAGAAGAAGCAGTAAAAGGCACAACCAAAGACATTCAAATCAATACTCTTGCTCATTGCGATAGCTGTAATGGTACAGGTGCGGAAAAAAGCTCAAAAATTGAAACCTGTCCAACCTGTCACGGAGCAGGACGTGTTCGCCGCCAACAAGGTTTCTTCGTATCTGAAAGTGTTTGTCCGACCTGTCACGGCTCCGGCAAGAAAATTGAAAGACCTTGTCACGTTTGCCATGGAGAAGGTCGCGTTCATAAAAAAGAAAGTCTTTCGGTTAAAATCCCGGCGGGTGTGGACACAGGTAACCAACTTCGTTTAACAGGCAAAGGTGCTGCCGGCGAAAACGGCGCCCCGGCGGGTGATCTATATGTCGTGATTCATGTGAAAGAACATCATATTTTTGAGCGTGATGGCAATAATCTTTATTGTGAAGTACCAATTAGCTTTGCGACTGCCGCACTCGGCGGTGAGATTGAAGTACCAACCTTAGATGGTCGGGTAAAACTCAAAATTCCTGCAGAAACCCAAACCGGCAAATTATTCCGAATGCGCGGCAAAGGTGTCGCTTCTAACCGTAGCAGTTATGCCGGCGATTTAATCTGCCGTATTGTGGTCGAAACACCGGTAAATTTAAACAGTAAACAAAAAGAATTGCTGAAAGAACTTGAAGAAAGTTTGCAAGGCAAAGAGTTAAGCAAACATAGCCCGAAATCCTCCGGCTTTTTGGATGGAGTGAAGAAATTCTTTGATAATTTAGGTAAATCCGATAAATAAAAAACTTGAGAAAAAAGCCCGCACTTTGCGGGCTTTTTGTTAAAGTCATCGAAATGAATAAATATGATCTCTATTCAAAACATTATTCTTTCAATTTCAGCCATTTACTACTTAATGTTCCCGCTGTCATTGCACCATTGACATTTAATGCCGTACGCCCCATATCAATGAGCGGTTCAATTGAAATCAATAAACCGACTAACTCAAGCGGTAAACCTAAGGTTGAAAGTACAACAATCGCGGCAAAAGTTGCACCACCGCCCACTCCGGCAATACCAAAAGAAGAAATCGCTACCACTAAAACGAGTGTCGCAATATAGCTTACTGTAAAGGGATCAATGCCTACCGTTGGCGCAATCATGACAGCTAACATCGCAGGATAAATCCCTGCACAACCATTTTGTCCGATTGTTGCTCCGAAAGTGGCTGAGAAGTTCGCAACAGCAGGGTTATTGCCCAACTTATCCGTTTGAGTTTCAATATTAAGCGGGATAGTCGCCGCACTTGAACGAGAACTAAAGGCAAAACTCAATGTCGGCATGACTTTTTTGTAATATTGAATCGGGCTAACACCGGACAAGAAAAGTAGCAAGCCGTGAACGACAAACATTAAGAAGATAGCAATATAAGAAGCGACAATGAAACTTCCCAGATTCAGAATATCAGCCCATTTTGATGTCGCTCCCACTCTAATCATCAAGGCAAACACACCATAAGGCGTTAAACGAATCACAAAACGAACTAAGCGCGCAACTAATTTATTTAAGGTTTCCACCCCTTGAGCAATACGATCACCCAGCTCCGGATTTTCTTTACGCAAACTCAACGCCGCTACGCCTAAAAATGCAGAGAAAATCACAACACTAATAATTGAGGTTGGATTTGCCCCCGTTAATTCAGCAAAAGGATTCTTTGGAATGAAAGAAAGTAGCATTGCCGGCACACTTAATGCATTAATTTGATCCGCGCGACCTAATACTCTGGTTTGGGCGGCAAGCTCGCGTTCACCGGCAACTAAACCTTCCGCCGTTAAACCGAATATTTGTACCATAATAATACCGATAAATGCGGCGATCGCTGTGGTAATGAGTAATACGGAAAGCACACTAAAGCTGATTTTGCCTAAAGAGCTTGCTTCATTTAAACGGGTGATCGCCGATAAAATTGAGACAAAGACTAATGGCATAACAATCATTTGTAATAAACGAACATAGCCTCCGCCCACAAGATTAATCCAATCCAATGCGGTTTTAATCGTTTCCTCACTACCAATATTTTGTAGCAATGCCCCGGCTGCTAAACCAAGCGCTAAACCGACAAAAACTGTTTGTCCTAATTTTTGTGTCTTTTTATAAAGATAGCCTAACAATACAAGAATCAGTGCAAAAATGATTAAAGTAAGAAATAACATATTAATATTCTCCTATAAATTCAGGTTGCGATATTAGATAGACTTCCTCATAAAAGATCTAATCGTTTTTTGTTATAGCTTATAATTTTATAGAATATCATTTTAAACAACGGATACCGCTTTAATTTGTACATACACACTCATACCAACCGTAAAGCGTAATTCATTTTGCGCCCATTTGCTGATACTTGCCCAAATCTTATGCCCTTCGACCAATAGCGCAATATCCACTCGTGAATCCTGTATATCAATTTGTGCAATTTGCCCATGTAAAATATTGCGAATACTGGTTTGTTGCGATTTTTGCAAAGCAATTGAAACGTCAGAACTATAAATACAAATCCTTACAGGTCTCCCCACTTCCGAATTTACTTGATTAATCCAAAGTAATTGTTCGCCTAATGAAAGTGCGGTCATTTTATAAGGCGGATTATGTAAATGCACAGGTAAAGCTAAAACACTACTCTGCTCATTGTCCTCTTTCCATGGTGCGAAAATAGTACTGCTCCAAATTCGTTCCACAGAATCATACGCTTTTACTTTTCCATTTTCCATTAATACCACGAGATCCGCGAGTCGCAATAATTCATCTAAACTATGAGTGACATACAAAATGGGAATATTAATTTCTTGAGAAAGCCGCTCCAAATACTGCATTAATTCCCGCTTACGCGGCACATCTAAGGCTGAAAGCGGCTCATCCATCAACAATATTTCCGGATCGGTCAGCAACGCCCGCCCAATAGCAACACGCTGCTTTTCCCCCCCGGAAAGAGTGAGCGGATAGCGTTTTAATAAATGCCCGATACCAAGCAACTCAACAATGTAATCAAAATCCTCTTTCCGTATATTTTTCATCCCATAACGTAAATTGCCTTTCACGTTACAATGAGGGAACAACCGAGCGTCTTGAAATACGTAGCCAATTTTTCTTTGGTGAACCGGTATATTTACTTGTGTTTCAATATCCACTAAAGTGCGGTCGTTTAACTGAACAAATCCTTCATCAGGTTGAACTAATCCGGCCACAAGATTAATTAAAGAGGTTTTACCCGAGCCGGATAAACCGAAAATAGCAGTTACCCCCTGTTCAGGGATCGATAAATTCACTTGTAAGGCAAGTTGCCCCAACTGTTTTTTTACGTTAATTTGCAACATTTCCCTGCCCTAATTTTTTCTGCATATACTTACTTAACCACTCTGAAGCCAGTAATGAAATTAATGAAAGGATAATGGCGAATACGCATAAACGGGCTGTTTGCACCTCGGCTCCCGGTGTTTGAATAAAAGAGTACATAGCAAGAGGAATGGTTTGGGTCTCACCTGCAATATTGGAAACAAAAGTAATAGTTGCGCCAAACTCCCCTAACGAACGGGCAAAACCTAATATCAATCCGGCCAATACGCCCGGCAGTGAAAGGGGAAAAGTGATCGTAAAAAATACACGCCATGGAGAAGCGCCCAAAGTTTGTGCCGCCTGTTCAAACCGAATATCAATACTTTCAAGGGAAAGACGAATCGTCCGGACGACTAAAGGAAAAGCAACCACCGCCGAAGCAAGCACGGCCCCTTTCCAACTAAACCCAAAAGATAACCCAAACCATTGATATAGGTACTGTCCGATAAATCCGTTTCGCCCCATTGCCACCAGCAATACATATCCAATTACAACCGGCGGTAACACTAAAGGCAAATGAATAACGCCGCTCACTAAGGACTTACCATAAAAATTCTTACGCGCCAAAAGCCATGCGGCGAAAATAGCAAGAGGTAAGCTCCAAAGCATTGCACTAAACGCCACACTTAAGCTTAAACGAATTGCATCCGTCTCTAACGGACTGAGATTAAATAGGGAAAGAAATTGACCGAGCAAACCGCCTATCCTTATAACACTGATATCTTGCTTAAGATTTTAACAAAAAGGGCAGAAACTTGCCCTTTCTTTAGTTAGATTTATTTCACAGAGAAACCGTAGCTTTCAAGCACTTTTTTCGCAACTTCAGAATCAAGATATGTTAAAAAATCACGGGACTCCGAATTATCATGTCCTTTCAAAATTGCCATAGGATAAACCACCGGTTTATAACTATCTAACGGAAATACACCCACAGTTTTCACTTTTCGGCTTACTTTCGCATCTGTGCTATACACGATACCATAAGGTGTTTCCGCTCGTTCAACTAATGCTAACGCACCTCGCACATCTTTAGCACGCGCTAAACGATTTTTCACTTTATCCCATAGATTCAATTTAGTTAAAGCTTCTTCCGCATATTGTCCTGCCGGCACATGCGCCGGATCGCCCACTGATAAATAGCTGTCTTTTAACGCTTCAATCCACTCGCCTTTAGAAATATCGATTGTTTCAACCGCACTTTTTTTCGGTGCAATCAATACCAATTCATTTCCCGCCAACACTTTTTCCGTTTTTTTTACCGTAAAATCCTTCTCCGAAAGATAGTTCATCCATTTATTACTGGCTGAAATAAAAATATCTGCCGGCGCCCCTTCTTCCACTTGTTTTGCTAAGGTTGATGAAGAAGCAAAAGAAAACGTCACTTCATTTTCAGGATTTTGCTTCATATAATCCGCCGCCACATTTTGCAAAGCATCTGTCATAGAGGCAGCGGCAAACACCATAACTTTAGCGGAAGTCGCCAAAGAAACGCCAAAGCCGATAATAAAAAGTGCGGTTGAAATTTTGGTTAATTTTTTCATCATTTTCTCCTATATCGAATAACGTTATCTACTAAATTATATATCGAAACAAAAAATAACGATACGTGAAAATTTGGTTTTATCATAAAATATATAACGCTTAAGATCGGTGAACATTTTTTACCCGAGTTGTCGGAGAGCTGCCGCAACTTCGATTATCATAAAAGGAATGGTTATGAAAAGTACTGAAATTTTACTTACGATAAAACTGCAACACATGCTCTTTATTGATCCCAAACGAGTTCGCTTACTCAAAGAAATTCAACAATGCGGTTCTATTAATCAAGCGGCAAAAAATGCTAAAGTCAGCTATAAAAGTGCGTGGGATCATCTTGAAGCAATGAACAGACTCAGCCCCTCCCCTTTACTAGAACGCAATACGGGAGGGAAAAATGGGGGCGGTACGGTTTTAACAAGCTATGCGAAACGTTTACTGCAACTTTATGACTTATTAGAGAAAACCCAAGATCATGCATTCAAAATTTTGCAGGATGAATCCGTACCGCTCGATAGTCAAATTACCGCCACAGCACGCTTTTCCTTACAAAGTAGTGCACGTAATCAATTCTTTGGCAAAGTTGCACGCCAGAGAATGATTGATTCCCGATGTATCGTAGATGTGGATATTGCTACTTTATCAGAACCGTTACAGGTTTCTATCACAACAAAAAGCTCTGCACGTTTAAAACTTATCACAGAAAAAGAAGTCATGCTGATGTGTAAAGCACCCTGGGTGAAAATGACAAAACAACCTTTGGAAAATCAAACAAATCAATTTCCCGTTACCATAAAATCAATCAATGAAGAGGAAGCCATTTTAGTTTTTGAGGATAGCGGAATGGAATTTTGTGCGACAATCACCCAACCAAACCAATGGGAAATTGCTCAACAAATTTGGTTGCATATCGATCCGGAACAAATTATTTTGGCGACATTAGAATAGGCTCTTAGTAAGAAAAAACGGCTGAATATCAGCCGTTTGTTTTTTAGTTTTCCCCTTCAGGAAGTGAATCGAAATAAGCTCTTAATTCATCCAGCGATGTGCCAGCAAGAGGGCTATGCGGCAGAGAGAGATATTGAGATACCGCATAAACACGTTCTTTTAACATATTATATGCAAAACTTGGTTTCGCACCGTCTAACCAAACCAAATAGCTAACCAAATAGGAATACCCCAACTCATACCAATTTGCATAGTTTGCTGCCGCAAACATCGCCACATTACGCGAAATAGCGCGTAATTCCTCCGATTCAATATAACCTGCAACATAGCTATGACGCGCGACCCAAATAGTACGAACCAAATCAAAACCGGAAATGTTGATTTTATCCGCTTCCATACCTTTCTTATCAAAGCCCAGTTCAACAATTGATTGGATTAAATCCTCAGCATGCGGATAAGCCATTAATGACATTTCCGCCCCCTCCATTGCACCATCCCATAGAGCGGCAATCTGTTCCCTTGCCTCTTCCGAACTATTAATATCCCAAGAATTTGAAAGTGAAGATTTTACCGTTGATTCCGCTTCGTTATAAATCCCATAGAAATCATTCAGAGCAAAAGAATCGCCATATTGCACGCTCAGTTCACGGCGATGAAGCGGATTATTTTTTAATTCTGTTAAAGACTCTTTGTCATCATGTAAAATCAATGAACTTTCATAAAACCCATCAATTAAAAATGCATATTTTTCTTCGTCATTTTGTAATGGTGATTTGGGTTCCGGTAGGATCAATAAACCAAAAAACGGTTCACCTATACTTTGATTAGCGGACTGAAAAACCACCCAGCCCGTAAACATTTTTACTAAACCATAGATCACCAAAACACTACTTAAGATCCATAAAATCCATTTATTTTCAATGGAAGAAAAATAGTTTAAAAACTCGTTAATAATTAGACCGCCACCAACCAAAACGAAAACTAATCCCTTTAGTAGTGAAGCCGTCCCTTTTTTTAAATCCTGAAATTTTAATTTTTTAGCGATACTCATAATTTCCTCATTTAATTGATAGTAAACAAAAAAACCTCAAAAATTATACGAAACAAAACAAAGTATTTCTAGTGTGATTGAAGTATTTATAAAAAAATAATAATGACCTATCCTTAATCACCCTCCAAACCGTTTTTTTAGACTACGCATAGCAGAATCTACAACCTCTTCATGTTTATCATTCGCTAATTTTTCTAAAATATGCTTAGGACATTTTGCATTAATTGCTACCCTCATACGCACGGTATAATCTTTATCATTTGATAGTAATTCAAATGTTTCAAGTAAAATTCGGCGTTTTTCAGCCACCATATATCGAACATTAGAATCTTTACTATATGCTAATCTCGCTAATACAGCAGGAGAAACTAAATATTGAACAACGATATATTCCAAATCAGGGTATTTTTCAATAACATCTAGCCAAATCTGCTCATCTTCAACTTCAACTCTTGGAAAATAAAGAGAACCCATTTCTTCATCCCAAACCATCTTAAACTCTTCTGCTGTTTCTATTATTATTCTCATCAATGTTTTCCTTTTTGTTTACAAAATTATTAATATCAAGATTAGTAATTACGCTCTTTCATCAATTTAACTCTAAACCATTATTATTCGTACAAGTTAATTCTTAGGTAAAATTTATATAAAAAATAACTTCACACCTTCCAAGAAAAAGTAGATAAAACGAGAAGAACAATCAAAACAAAAATAAGCACATCAAAAATAAAATAATTTTCTGAACCATTAAAGTATTTTCTTAATATCGCCTTTCGTAATTTAGGATAAAACATATACCACTGAATATAAAAACCAAGAGTAGCAAAAATAGTCAAAGTAAATGCAGAGAAGGGATTAAAAAATGCAGTGTCACCAAAACCAACTAGAGATAGAATGAAAATAAAAAGACTACCTAGGGGAAAACTTAGTGTAAAAAGCACTAACGCATAACCAATATAATCTTCCCCAGTAAATAATGGTTCTCCACTTAAATGAGCATGCTCAATGGCATGGTAAAGTAAAAATATAATGACTGCATACCAACAAAATAAAGGAAAATAAGAGAATATCTTTTTTAACTTAGATATCGCCATATCTGTTATATTCTTCTAATTCATCCGCCATTGCCGCCAAAATTTCTCTCGTTAAATACGCTAAAGAGCAATAAAACGGTAAGGTAGCATAAGTTTCTATTTGAGTTAAAAATTTCGCGGCACAAGGCAATAAGAAGGCTTCAAATAGGGTTCGTTGCGCAGAAATAGAATCAACATTATCTTCCAACCAAGAAGCCGTTAGTAAAAGTAATGCAAAATGATCCGCACTTTCCACTTCCGGCATACCACGCTCGTCACGAAAAGCGATAAAATCCGCTAAATCAATCTCATAAGCGGAAATTGCTGTAGCAACATTACCTCCTGTACCAAACAATTTTTGATATTCTTGATTTAACAATGCGAGATCAATTTTTAACTGAAGATTATCTAACGCTGCTTGACTTTCCGTATCCGCATCTAATGCCCACACTTGGTTTAAGCCTTTTTGTTGCAACCAATCAAAAACACCGGCAAGCACAGGAGCTGTCGGAGCACGATAGAATAAGTTACCGAATAAACGACTAATTAAAGAAAAATTATTCAGTGTTTTTTCTATACTCATACTGATTTTCCATTTAAAAGTGCGGTTAATTTTTCCAATGTTTTTTGCTCAACAACATCAAGCATTGCACGACGTGCTTCATCATCAATTAAATGAATATCACCAAATAACTTATAGGTTACGTTTTCAATACCGCAATAATTAAATAAACCGTTCACTAAACAATGATCCAGAGATTTATCAATACCAAATTCTTTGTACTTATCAACATTGCTACCAAGTGTGATAAATTGTTGCATTTGTTTCCCTTTCAGCAAGCCAACAGATTCCCCATTTTCTGTTTTGTAAGCAAAGCCATGGCTTAATACCCGATCCAAATACCCTTTTAAAAGAGCCGGAAAGCCCATCCACCAAAGGGGATAAACGAGCGTAATTAAATCGGCTTGGCGAATAAGATCATGTTCATATTTGACTTCTTCGGGAATAATGCCGCTATTCACCGCTTGTAATTCTTCAAAAGAAATAATTGGATTAAAATCCATGGTATAGAGATTACGGAATTGGGTTTCTACCCCAAGTGTTTGGCTGGTTTTCAACACACAATCTGCCACTGCACGCCCAAAGCTGTCTTTAGAATTAGGATGAGCAAAAATAATGAGATGGTTCATTCTGTTACCTTTTCTACAATAAGCGTGATACCTTCTACACGCACCACTTTTACAAGATCGTTTACCATAAGATGTTCCCCTTGGATACGCCAAGTCGTATCGTCAAACGCCCCTCTACCAATACCGTTTGCCGCAATTTCCCGCACTGTTCCCTGTTTACCAAGCATAGCGTGATCTCGCTGATTTAGCGTAGTCTGAGCCTGATCTCGATTATCTTTATTATATTGATAGCGCCACCAAATCACCGACAGAATACACGCCAAAACCGCATAAAAAATTGCCAATCCTGTCAATGCAAAATTCGGAAAAATAAATTGCACAAGTGCAGTCACTAAAGCGGCCAATCCCCACCAAAGTAAAAATACGCCGGGAATGATCACTTCAGCAATCAATAAAACAAAACCTAGCACCAACCAATGCCATAATGACCACACGGTTAACCATTCTGCCATATTGTCTCCTTTGATAGAAAAAGTGCGGTCAATTTTTTAACCGCACTTTGAAAAATTAAATATGCTTAGGCTTTTTTATCGCCTTTTAATAATTCTGCAATGCCTGCCACAGAGCCAATTAAGTTGCCAGCCTCTAATGGCATTAATACAACCTTACTATTTTGCGAACCGCCAATTTCTTTTAGTGCTTCCGTATATTTTTGTGCAATGAAGTAATTGATTGCTTTCGTATCACCGCTTGTAATTGCCTCAGATACCATTTGTGTTGCTTTCGCTTCCGCCTCTGCCGCACGCTCACGAGCTTCCGCTTGCAAGAAAGCCTCTTGACGTTCACCTTCGGCTTTTAAAATACGTGCTTGTTTTTCCCCTTCCGCACGTAAAATTTCCGCTTGTCGAATCCCCTCTGCTTCTAATACTTCCGCACGTTTATTACGTTCGGCTTTCATTTGAGCATTCATAGAATCGATCAATTCACGCGGCGGACGAACATCACGAATTTCAATACGGGTTACTTTAATCCCCCACGGATTCGTTGCCTCATCAACAATCGCAAGTAAACGACCATTAATTGAATCTCGTTGTGATAACATTTCATCCAGTTCCATAGAACCGAGCACAGTACGAATATTCGTCATAGTTAAATTAATAATCGCTTGTTCAAGATGATTGACTTCATAAGCTGCACTGCGTGCATCAATCACTTGAACAAAACATACCGCATCAATGGCAACGTTAGCGTTATCTTTAGAAATAACTTCTTGTGAAGGAATATCCAACACTTGTTCCATCATATTAATTTTGCGCCCGACACGATCCACAAAAGGCACAACAATATTCAAGCCCGGCATTAATGTTCGGGTATAGCGTCCAAATCGCTCAATCGTCCAATTATATCCCTGTGGAACAGTTTTTATAGTTGAAAATAAAATAACAATGATTAGTACAAGAAACACTAATGTGGCTAGCGTTAATCCATCCATTTTGTTTTCCTCTATTATGTTTAAAATGTAAAAAGTCTATCAAATTAGAGCGCACTTTGTATATAAGAATATTGCCCATTTTCTTTTACAAATTCAAAAAGATGCGTAATACAATTTGGTGCATCTTGATCCTGATGTGAAACAAATAAAAGCTGTGTATCACTGTTATTAACCAATTGCTCAATAAAATGTTTTACTAATTTTCGATTAAGCCCATCAAGTCCTTGAAAAGGTTCGTCTAAAATTAATACCGGCGGATGTTTTACCATAGCACGTGCGATTAATAACAAACGCTGTTGCCCCCAAGAAAGGGATCGAAACGGTATTCTGGCTAATGTGGCTAAATTCAAGCGTTCCAACCAGTGCATAGCTTTTAAGCGAATGGCGTCCGACACTTTCTGATAGACACCAATGCTATCGAAGAAACCTGAAATAATAACATCTAAAACAGCACAATTGACGCGATAATCTAAATGTAGCTGACTGTTTACATAACCAATTTTTTGTTTAATATCCCAAATGGTTTCACCTGAGCCTCGCAGCTTCCCAAAAATCTTTACCTCATTAGAAAAAGCCTGCGGATGATCACCTGTAATTAAAGAAAGTAAGGTTGATTTACCCGCACCGTTCGGCCCTTTAATCCACCAATTTTGCTTAGCGTTCACCGTCCAATTCAGATGATCTAAAATGATATTATCTCCATATTTAACAACCACATTTTTCAACTCAAAGTGCGGGTGATTTTGAGGAAGTTTCTGTAAGGGCAAAGCGGACTCCGGCAAAGTAACATTGATGGCTTTTTCAGCATAAACCAATTGCTGATAAATACTCTGAATTTCGATTTTTTGTCGTTCACCTTGTAAAATCAAATCAAGATTATCCAACATCGCCAAGTGTGTAGCCTGTTTAGGAATATCGGATAGACGATTCACAATAAGAATAATTGCACAATTTGATTTCAGTTCATCCAATAATACCATCCAATCTTTTACCGATTGCTGATCAAGTCCTTCAAAAGGCTCATCGAGAATTAATAAATCCGGCTTATTTAACAAGGCTTGTGCAAATAACACTTTACGCAGTTCCCCTGTTGAGAGTTTAATAAAAAATCGATCTAATAAAGCCCGTATCCCAAGTTTATTTGCAATTTCTTCACAATGCTTAATATTATCGCTGCCATTTAAGATAATATCGAGAACCTTTTTACCAAAATATAGCGGATCCGTGTCATCATTATTGAGGTTCTTTAAAATAGTTTCTAAGATCCGGCGCTGTTTTTCAAAAGAGAAAGCCTGAATTTGTTGAAATTGATTACTATATGCACCCGATTCCAAAAGCAATTTATTTTGCAAAGCAAGGGAAAATACCGTTTTACCACTACCGTTTCCACCAACGATCACCCAATATTGATTAGGTTTAACGCTAAAGTGCGGTAAATTTAAGTGGTGATTTTTATCGAGCTTAAACTTCGCATTGTGAATAAAAAGTCCCATATGACCTCTTCCTAGAAAATAAAAGGCGAGCTTTACCCACCTTCTTAACATTATAAAATTAGATGTTATTTTTCCGCTCTTCTTCCATACATACTGCCGCAGTAAATAACACATCCGTAGAAGAGTTTAATGCCGTTTCAGTCGAATCTTGTAAGATACCAATCACAAAACCTACGCCAATCATTTGTGCCGCAACATCATCAGAAATACCAAATAAGCTACAGGCTAACGGAATGAGTAGTAACGACCCACCGGCAACCCCTGATGCACCGCAAGCGCAAAGCGCTGCAACCACACTTAGTAACACTGCACTAACAAAAGATACTTCCATACCAAGTGTGTATACTGCCGCTAAAGTTAATACTGTAATGGTAATAGCTGCACCGGCCATATTGATATTTGCCCCTAAGGGAATTGCCACTGAATAAGTCTCTTCATCAAGATTTAAACGCTTTGCCAAAGCAATGTTTACTGGAATATTTGCTGCTGAGCTACGAGTGAAAAAAGCGGTTACGCCACTTTCACGTACACAAGTCCAAACCAACGGATACGGATTTCGGCGAATTTTCCAATAAACTAAAATAGGATTAAGAACAAATGCAGTAAAAAGCATTACACCGATTAAGACGCCTAATAAATGAATATAACCTCTTAAAGCCCCTAAACCTTTATCAGATAAAGTTTCCGCCACTAAACCAAATACCCCTAGAGGTGCAAATGAAATAATGACGTGTACGATCTTGGAAATGCCTTCTGCAAAATCCGCTACTACTTGTTTTGTTTCATCTGAGGCATAACGAAGTGCTAATCCCAAACCGATAGACCAAGCTAACACCCCAATAAAGTTTGCTTTAAAAATTGCATTTAACGGGTTATCAACAACATTAAGCACTAAAGTTAATAATACTTGGGAGACCGATTGTGGAGCTGAAGTGATATCCTCTTTCACAGATAATGCAACGTCCGAAGGGAAAAGCATACTTGCAATCACTGCAGCTAGCGCGGCTAAGAAAGTTCCTAAAAGATAAAGTATAATAATTTCCTTCATATTATTTTTCGAACCGACTTTTTTATTCGCTAATGCAGCCATAACAAGGAAGAAAATTAAAATCGGCGCGACCGCACGTAGTGCTTTGACGAAAATCTGCCCCAATATTCCAACACCTGATGCAAGTTCAAATCCTAACATTTGTCCAATAGTTGAATTCACTAGTGCTACAAGGAGCCCGAGTACAAGACCAATGGCAATTCGCTTTACTAAATTGCCTTGAAAAAGAAAATAAAATAAACGTGATACATTCATAATAAAACTTAAATAAAATTAAGGTTAAACTTCAGATCATTACTGATCCCCATAGGCAATCTAAAGATAACTTAAATTTATTCTAAAAGAAAACCTTTTCTTACTCTTTTTATGGTGCTTTAACCATTTTCAAATATTCACTATTTTTTCCAATATTTTGCTTTATAGAAAATTTTTCCATTCCATATTGACAGGCTGTATGAAATAACAGTATATTAACACCTGTATAAATAACCACTCAATTCAAAGGAAACAAGATGATGAACCGCACAGATATGATTGCTCAAAATGATATGACGTTTTCTTATCATCCTATGCCATTTTTTAATGACGTTGGGGAAAGATTCACATTTAGCAAAAAACTTGATTTGAATCTCTATTGTATCAAACGCCCTCAGCAAACCTGCTTTATCCGTGTAACAAATCCGAATATGCTGGCGTGGGGAATTGAACAGGGTGATATGTTAATCGTCGAAAAAAATGAACGGCTTTGCAGCGGCGATCTTGTTGTATTAAAAACCGGAATCGAATTTCATATATATGAGTTCATCACCTATGACGATGAGTTTGTCTTTATGGCACTGGACTCAAAAATACAGAATATAAAAACAAAAAACTGGACGAACTTACCCATTGTTGGAACGGTAACCAATACTATTCATCAAATTCAATCAAAACGCAATGCATTAAAATTTGCGGCTTAATAAAAAAGTGCGGTTACAATTGACCACACTTTAATTATAAATAGAACCTGCCAAGCCCTATTTAAAATTTAACTTACAATCATTGGAGCCCATATAAAGCCAAACCCAACACCAGCAATAACCCCCAATAGGGACGGCAACATAAACGGATGATTCAGAACATATTTCCCAACACGTGTTGTACCTGTAGTATCCATTTCCATAGCTGCCAATGAAGTCGGGTAAGTTGGCAAAAGGAAAATACCCGTTACAGCCACAAATGAACCTAAGATAGCCCAATTAGGGACGCCTAATGCAACAGCAATAGGAATAATTAAAGGAGTTGTAGAACCTTGAGAATAGAGCAAAGCACATGTAAAGAATAATACAGGAGCAAGTAACATAGGATAAGCCTGTAAAACATCTCCTGCGACTTCTTTAATATTACCCAGATGAGCATCGACAAATGTAATACCAAGAGTAACAATACCAAGAATGACAGCGACAGAACTCATGCCTGAACGGAAGGTGGAATTAGTAATAACTGCTTCCGGTTTCGTTTTACTAGTGATAAGCATTAAACAAGCGGATGCAAGCATAATGACAATAATAATATCACGTGTTCCCATTGACTTACCGCTTTCATACACCGGTCTTAATGCTGGTAATGTTGCAAAAAGCACAACGGCTACTGTCGCTAACAAAAAAATAATGACCGATAATTTTGATGATTTAGGAAACTCTGTCGTTTTAAATGCCGTTTTAGAAGTAAGGCCATCTTGCAAACGTTGCAAATAAACTGGATCATCCTGTAATTCACATCCTTGTCTAGAGGCTACGAAAGCTGCCACCATAGCAGCAACAAATGACGCCGGTAAACAAACCACCATCACCTGAAAAAAGGTCACAGAATTGTTTTCCATAATCGTAATCATAGCGGCCATTGCTGCACTAATTGGAGAACCTGCGACTGCGAATTGAGATGAAACCACCGCTCCCGATAGTGCTCTAGAGGGTCTAATTCCAGACTCTTTAGCCACTTCGGCAATCACAGGTAAAGTTGAGAAAACAATAAAACCGGTTCCTGCAACTATGGTCATTAACCAAGTAATAATTGGTGCAATAAAGTTAATATACTTTGGATTTTTACGCATCAATCTTTCCGCATGATGAACTAAAAATGCCATTCCCCTCGTAGCCTGCAATGTAGCTGCCGAAAGTGATACAGACATAATAATTAAAATAACATCAATAGGTACAAAGCCCATCGGAAGTCTAAGACCTAGCGTCAAAATAGCCAACCCCAACCCACCGAATAAACCAATAGCAATCCCACCGAACCGAATCCCCAAAACAATGGAGGCTAATACAACAAAAATCTCGACCCAAACCATCATAATCTCCTTATTTTGTGTTATACCAACGAATAGCGGCTCTTACCAATGCTGCCGTTGAATCTTCATATAATGTAGGTTCATCTTTTATCACCTTTTGTAAAATAAGAGGGACTTCTGTACACCCCAAAATAATTACTTCAGCCCCGCAACGAATAAGCTCATCACGTTGAACTAACATTAATTTTTCCGCTTTATCTATTTCTCCACTTTTATAAAGATAAATACTCTCCATAACTGATTTTTGACTGTTGTCCTCAGGAATTAAACATGTTAAACCTTGATTTTCTAACTTTGCTTGGTAAAGACGGGTTGCTAAAGTTGCATCAGTAGCTAAAATTCCAATTCTGGTTTTACCCATTTTTATTATTTCATTAATTGTGGAATCAACGATATTAAGCATATCCACACGGCACCGCTCTTTTAATTCATCGTACCAATAGTGTGCTGTATTACATGCGATTAAAATACATTTTGCCCCTGCTCTTTCTAACCCCTGTATGCGTTCATCCATTGCCATCAAAGGGGATTCTCCACCATGTAAAATTGATGAATTACGATCAGGAATATCAGGAATAGAGGAAATGACAAGAGGAATATGTTCTTGATCACAGTGTGCCGGTGTAAATTGAATGAATTTTTGAAACATATCAGCAGTCGCTGCCGGTCCCATTCCACCTAAGATCCCAATTACATTTTTCATATAAATCTCCCATTAAAATTTTATTGATTTATTTTTAGCAAAAAGTCGTCTAAGAAAGGAAATGCAACAAATCGAACAGCAATGCAAATATTGCATAGAAAAGTATTAAAGATGTAAAATAAGATAATTTTACTCAACAAATCAATACGATAGATAATATTGAAATTTAAACACATATTAATTTATGAATATACTATGCAAAAAATGCATAACTAGGAGGGTATAATGAAAAACATTGAAACAAAGTGGTTAGAAGATTTTTTAATCCTAGAGGAGACTAGAAACTTCTCACAAGCAGCAGAAAATAGAAATCTATCGCAATCAGCATTTAGTAGAAGAATCATTGCATTAGAAGAGGCCGTAGGCGTTAAACTATTTAATAGAGTATCATCACCACTACAATTAACCGAGGAAGGGAAGCTATTTCACTCACAAGCAAGAAACTTGTTACAACAACTTCAATATAATCTTGATGAGCTGCAAGGTCAAAATATACAAAATAAACCCAATATTACATTTGCAGCGGCACATTCACTATCATTATCAATTATGCCAAAACTAATCAGTGATATTGGCCAATCACATCATCAATTTATTTATTCAGTAGAAGCTATTGATGTCGATCAAACAGTAAAAACATTAGTTGAGGGGAAAAGCGATTTCATTTTCTCTTTCTACGATGATTTATTAAGTCAAGAGCCATTTTTATCTAAAGAAATATTAGAATCAAAACTCTACCCTGTCAGTGCGCTTAATCAAAATAAAGAGGCAATATTCAACTTTTCACAAAATGATATACCGCTTCTTAATTACACAAAGCAATCATATATGGGAAGATTAGTGAACAGAAAATTAAATCTTTATGTTCATCTAAATTTTAAAACTATATTTGTTTCATCTATGAGCGAATTGCTAAAAAAAATGGTACTAAATAAACAAGGTATAGCCTGGTTACCCGAGTATTCCATTAAAGACGAGTTGAAACAGAATAAACTTACCATTCTTAATGATAATGAATTAACAATACCAATTAAGGCTTATATTTATAGAATAAGCTCAAGATTAAACAGCTATGCAGAACAATTTTGGGATTCTCTAGATAAAAAAAGGGGCTGACGTAG
>NZ_MLHS01000025.1 GCF_001999335.1 Rodentibacter sp. Ppn85
TAATCTACGTCAGCCCCTATTTTTAAGTGGTATTAAAAAAGCGCGGTCGAAATTCTCACTAAATTTCAACCGCACTTTATTATGTCAAATTAGAGCTTTTCTACCAGCTCGATTGCCGCACCGATATAACTTGCCGGGCTAAGTTGTTGTAAACGGGCTTTTTCTTCAGCGGGAATTTCAAGTTTTTCCACAAATTCGCGCATAGCTTGTTCATCCACGCGTTTGCCGCGAGTTAGCTCTTTGAGTTTCTCATAAGGTTTTTCAATGCCATAACGACGCATTACGGTTTGAATCGGCTCCGCCAGCACTTCCCAGTTTTGATTGAGTTCATCACACAAATGCTGCTCATTGACTTCTAATTTGCTGATACCTTTACGGGTCGCCGCGTAGGCGATTAAACAGTAACCCACGCCCACGCCAAGATTGCGTAAGACGGTGGAGTCCGTTAAATCACGTTGCCAACGGGAAATCGGTAGTTTTTGTCCTAAATGGGTCATTACGGCATTAGCGAGACCTAGGTTGCCTTCTGAGTTTTCAAAGTCAATCGGATTCACTTTATGTGGCATTGTGGAAGAACCGATCTCACCGGCAATAGTGCGTTGCTTGAAATGATTTAACGCAATGTAGCCCCAGAGATCACGGTCAAAATCAATGATGATGGTGTTGAAACGAACGACAGTATCAAAATATTCGGCGATGTAATCATGAGGTTCAATTTGTGTCGTGTAGGGGTTCCAGTTCAAGCCGAGCGAGGTGACAAACTCTTCGCTGAATTTGTGCCAATCAAGATCCGGATAAGCGGATAAGTGAGCGTTGTAGTTGCCCACTGCTCCGTTGATTTTGCCAAGAATCTCATTTTGTTGAAGTTGTTTGAATTGGCGGCGTAAACGATAGACTACATTTGCCATTTCTTTTCCGACAGTCGTTGGAGAAGCAGGCTGACCGTGCGTGCGTGAAAGTAATGGAATTGTTTTGTATTCGTTGGCAAGACGGGTGATTTCATCAATGAGTTTTTGCCATTCCGGCAAAATCACGGTATCACGTGCGGTTTTTAGCATCAATGCATGAGAAAGATTGTTGATATCTTCGGAAGTGCAGGCAAAGTGAATAAATTCTGAAACTTTTGCTAATTCTAGTAAGGCTTCGCTTTTTTCTTTTAAGAAATATTCCACCGCTTTTACATCGTGGTTAGTGGTACGTTCAATTTCTTTGATACGTTCTGCATCTTTTAGGCTAAATTCGCTGATAATTTTATTGAGGTAATCGTTTGCCTCTTTAGATAAACGGGAAACTTCCGGAATTTCGGCAGTCGCTGCTAATTTTTGTAACCAGCGAATTTCAACGGTTACGCGGAATTTAAGTAAACCGAATTCACTAAAAATATCGCGAAGTGCGGTTGCTTTATCTTGGTAACGCCCATCAATTGGGGAAATCGCAGTCAGTGCGGAAAGTTGCATAAAATACTCCGGTGTATTAAAGGATGTTGATAATTAAGAATAAATTGTTGAGTAGATTTCTTTCGCGGCATTAATTATTTTGCTGCGGAAGAATAATAACCGCCATTTATTGCCACCTACTTGCCGCCATAGTACGGCAGAGCGAATACCGGCAAGCAAGCAGGTTCGAACTTTGTTTTGTACAAATTGTTGTTGTAGATAATTTTCTTCACCAACAATATGAATTTTGCGTCCTAAAGGGCTGATGATGTCAATATAAATATTGGCCATGATGGAAAGCATATGTTCGTCAAGCAATTTGTGGTACGTTAGTTGTTCCTGCAAGCGTTGAATACGTTTTACCAGTTCGGATTTCGCTTCAGGATTTTTATTTAGGAGACTTTCTAAGCCTAATAAACCGCTCCAATAATTCACGATATTTCTATCATCAAGTGTGGACAGCTGTTCAATGAGTGTTTCCAAACCCAGTTTCAAATGATGAAGTTGCCCGCCAAAAACGGCAAGGGTGTTTTCCGGTCGGGTTTGAAAGAGGGAATTGATAGTCGCGTGAAAAGCATCCCGGTTTTCCACTTTGCCTTTCATTGCAAGCTGATTGACTAATGCAGTGGATTGATAAATGCCGGCTAGAGCCAGCGCCATATCATGGTAATTTGTCATATAAAATGTAATAGGCGTGATAAAACAGGCTGAAATTGTGCGCAATATAGCATTTTTACCGTTTGTTTTGAACTATCTCATTAAAAAAGAACTTATCTTTTGATATGATACCAACAATATATTTTCAAGAGGAAAAAGGATAAGTTATGGCAAAACCAATCGTATTTAGCGGTGTGCAGCCTTCCGGTGAATTGACAATCGGAAACTATTTAGGCGCATTACGCAATTGGGTAAAAATGCAAGAGGATTATGAGTGTATTTTCTGCGTAGTTGATTTACATGCGATCACGGTTCGTCAAGATCCCGCTGCGCTTCGTAAAGCGACCCTTGATGTTGTCGCCCTATATTTGGCATGCGGTATTGATCCAAATAAAGCGATAATTTTTGTTCAATCCCATGTGCCGGAACATACCCAATTAAGTTGGGTACTAAATTGTTATACTTACTTTGGTGAAATGAGCCGTATGACTCAATTTAAAGATAAATCGGCACGTTATGCGGAAAATATCAATGTAGGTTTGTTTGATTACCCGGTGTTAATGGCGGCGGATATTTTGCTTTACCAGGCAAAAAGTGTGCCGGTGGGCGATGATCAAAAACAACATTTAGAAATTACGCGCGACATTGCCAATCGTTTTAACGCCCTTTACGGCGATATTTTCACTATTCCGGAGATCTTTATCGGAAAAGCCGGGGCGCGTATTATGTCGTTACAAGATCCTGAAAAGAAAATGTCAAAATCCGATGATAACCGTAATAATGTGGTGACACTTTTAGAAGATCCAAAATCCGTGGCGAAGAAAATTAAACGTGCCGTGACCGATTCTGATGAGCCGCCAGTAGTTCGTTATGATGTGAAAAACAAAGCCGGCGTATCGAATTTATTGGATATTCTTTCTGCCGTAACAGATAAACCTATTGCGGAATTAGAGCAGGAGTTCGAGGGGAGAATGTACGGTCATTTAAAAACGGCGGTGGCTGATGAAGTGTCCGGATTACTTATCGACTTACAAGAGCGTTTCCAAGAATATCGCAATAACGAAACTTTGCTTGATGATGTACTTCGTCAAGGCGCGTTAAAAGCACGGGCTAAAGCACAGGAAACCTTAGCAAAAGTGTATGACGCAGTAGGTTTTGTTGCGGCAAAATAAGGCTTACAACTTAAAACTTAAAAAAGGAGCGAAATATGGCAATTCAAACGGAAAAACCGATTGAGTGTGTAGGGTGCAACACTTTTGATATGAAATCGTTGTTTGACAATCGGGATTGCACGCAAGAGATTCATTATCTTTATGATACACAAGAACAAGCACAAACTGCGTTAGATTTTTTTACACGGAAAGCCCGTGAAGTTGAAAGCGAACCTTGTGAGATCCAGGCAGAAATCAGTCAATTGGAAGATGGATATTTATTGAAGGCAGTGTTTACCTTCTGCTGTCAGGCTGAATTGGTGATCTTCCAAATGAAAGTAGTGTAACGGAATAAAACGTGCGGTTGAAATTCTCTGCGAAAATCAACCGCACTTTTATTTAATAACAAGTTTTGCCAATATAGCCTAGATGGGGATAAAAATGCAAAGGATATACCAAATAATCATATTATTTTTTTCAACTTTTGGGGTGAGCGGCTGTCTTTTAGATGAGTACAAGGAGCTTGAAGCGGAGAGAGAAGAACAAGTAAAATCTGTTTTTATCAGTGACAACAGGCTTTACATATTAGGTGAAACATTAGATCTTCAATCTAGCGAATATGCACAATCTGAAGTTCAGAGCATACAACAGCTCCTTAATGATTACGGTAAATATATTAAGGAAATCTATGGTTATATCAGTGTGGGTGATTTAGGCTCAGAAAGCAGCCGTACTTATATGCATTTTCGGGCTTACTGGGATCTATCGGGTTTAAAAACAGAACAAAAATTAAGGTTAGCAAGATTATTGTTGCCTAAATATTATTCTCCGGGCACTTGGAGTGCTATGGAAGAAGAGATTTTATCCGGTAAGAGCCTGATTAAGGGAATGATTCGAGATATTCCTTTAGTTGTAAGCAAAATACAAAACCGAGATGATCTGATTGAACAATATCCTGTGATGGCGACCTATTTTAAAGATTTTACAAAGATTCATATCGAACAACAAACCGAACATTCTAAAGTTAAACAGAAATTAAATAATGCCACCATGGTAATTCTCTCACCGGCTGTGATTTTATATTGTATTATTGAAGGTGGTTGTATACCGAAAGGCTAGCTTTATTTGAATTAATTTACAGCTTATCTGAATGATGGATCATCACGAAACGCTCCCAAAGCTGTTCTTCCGTTTCTTGGTGGTCGGGATCGGGTTTTATGCAATTCGTAATCGGGCAAACCTTTTGACAGGTTGGTGTATCATAATGACCGACACATTCCGTGCAAAGTACAGGATCGATCACATAAATTTCATCACTGATGGAAATTGCCTCATTGGGACATTCCGGCAAACACATATCGCAGTTAGTACATTTATGGGTGATGAGTAATGCCATTGTGATCCTTTGGGGTGTTAGATATGAAAGCGGCGAATTATAGCCGACAAACACAAAATTGACAAAAAAACAAACGTACTTTATGAAAAAACAGCTTTCTACACTTTCCGTTATTGCTCTTGCAGCATTCAGCATTTGGCAATATTTTAGCGAAAAGCAAAAATTTTCTTATCAGGCAGAATCTTCCACTCCCTCAAAAGGCAAAAGTGCGGCTAAAAATACAGATATTTTTACCGATTACGATGTAATGATGCGTGATGATCCTATCGGACAAAATGCCGATGCACCGGTAGATTATTATATGTTGGTGCTTTCTTGGTCACCGGACTTTTGTGTTGCTCAGCGTGAGAAATATGGCAATCAATTGCCTTTATCAATGCAATATCAATGTGAAAATAACCGCACTTTTGGTTGGGTGGTGCATGGTTTATGGCCACAGAATGCAAAAGCGCGTTCTGTGGCAGAACATCCGCGTTTTTGCCAAGGTGATTTGCCTGCATTGTCAAAATCGGTTATTGAGCCTTATTTAACTTTATCACCGAGCGCAAAACTATTGCAAGGGGAGTGGGAAAAACACGGTAGTTGTGCTTTCAGCTCCGCGGAACAATATTTTGCCAAAGAACAGGCGTTATTTCGTTCTTTACGTTTACCAAAAGAAAAGTTAGAGAGGCGAGAATTATTCCGTTGGATGAAACAAAATAATCCGCATCTTAAAAATGCCTATCTTGGCGCAAGTCGAGATGAATTGTTCATTTGTTATGATAAACAATGGCAAGTAATTGATTGCCGGAAGTAATTGGGATTTCTTTGATCTAAATCGTTACAACCTAGCGAGATCTAGGTATAATAAATCCGGTTTTAATTTTTACTAACAAAGAGGATAGATTATGTCAGTAATCAAAATGACCGACTTAGATTTAGCGGGCAAACGAGTATTTATCCGTGCGGATCTTAATGTACCGGTAAAAGATGGTAAAGTGACTTCTGATGCGCGTATTCGTGCAACCATTCCTACGTTAAAGTTGGCGCTTGAAAAAGGCGCAAAAGTGATGGTGACATCTCACTTAGGTCGTCCGACCGAGGGTGAATTTAAACCTGAAGATTCTTTACAACCGGTGGTTGATTATTTGAACGAACATCTGGATGTTCCTGTGCGTTTAGTACGTGATTACCTTGATGGAGTGGAGGTAAAAGAGGGCGAAATCGTTGTTTTGGAAAATGTGCGTGTGAACAAAGGTGAAAAGAAAAACGATCCCGAATTAGGTAAAAAATATGCCGCACTTTGCGATGTGTTTGTGATGGATGCATTCGGTACGGCACACCGTGCTCAGGCTTCAACTTACGGTGTTGCTGAATTTGCTCCGGTTGCTTGTGCCGGCCCATTGCTTGCTGCGGAATTGGATGCCTTAGGTAAAGCCTTAAAAGAGCCGGCTCGTCCGATGGTGGCAATTGTCGGCGGTTCTAAAGTTTCCACTAAATTAGAAGTATTAAATTCGCTTTCAAAAATTGCAGATCAAATTATAGTTGGCGGCGGTATTGCAAATACATTTATTGCCGCAGCCGGTCACAATGTGGGCAAATCGTTATATGAAGAAGATTTAATTCCTGTTGCAAAAGAATTAGCGGCAAATACAGATATTCCGGTTCCGGTTGACGTACGTGTGGGAACAGAATTTTCAGAAACGGCTCCGGCAACAGAAAAAGCCGTAACTGAAGTGAAAGATGATGAATCCATTTTTGATATTGGTGATAAATCGGCGGAACAATTGGCAGACATCATTAAAAATGCAAAAACCGTATTATGGAACGGACCGGTAGGTGTGTTTGAATTCCCTAATTTCCGTAAAGGGACTGAAGTTATTTCTCATGCTATTGCGAATAGCGAGGCATTCTCTATTGCCGGTGGCGGCGATACTCTTGCGGCGATTGATTTATTTGGCATTGCCGATAAAATTTCTTACATTTCAACCGGTGGCGGCGCGTTCTTAGAATTTGTAGAAGGTAAAGTATTACCAGCGGTAGAGATTCTTGAAAAACGTGCGAATGGTTAATTAATCTAAATAACGATGAAAGGTGTGTGGATTAATAATCTACGCACCTTGTAAAAATTCTCAACATTTAAAGAAGGAAACAACAAGATGGGTTTATTAGATATCGTAAAACCAGGTGTATTAACTGGTGAAGATGTTCAGAAAGTATTCGCTTATGCCAAAGAACATAATTTCGCAATCCCGGCGGTAAACTGTGTAGGGTCTGACTCTGTTAATGCAGTATTAGAAACCGCGGCTCGGGTAAAAGCACCGGTTATTATCCAGTTTTCTAACGGTGGTGCTTCTTTCTATGCCGGTAAAGGTATCAAACCTACCTCAGGCGAGCGTGCCGATGTTTTAGGCGCAATTGCCGGTGCGAAACACGTTCATACTCTTGCAAAAGAATATGGTGTACCGGTTATCCTTCATACCGACCATGCAGCGAAAAAATTACTTCCATGGATTGACGGTTTATTAGAAGCCGGTGAAAAACACTTTGCCGAAACTGGTTGTCCGTTATTCTCTTCTCACATGATTGATTTATCTGAAGAGCCAATGGAAGAAAATATGGCAATTTGCCGTGAATACCTTGCTCGTATGGATAAAATGGGTATGACCCTTGAAATTGAAATCGGTATCACCGGTGGTGAAGAAGACGGTGTGGATAATTCAGATGTGGAAGAATCTAAACTCTATACCCAACCTGAAGACGTATTATACGTTTATGACCAATTAAATCCGGTTAGCCCGAACTTCACTGTTGCTGCGGCATTCGGTAATGTGCACGGTGTGTATAAACCGGGTAACGTAAAATTAAAACCGTCTATTTTGGGCGCATCACAAGAATTTGTGGCAAAAGAACGTAATCTTCCGGCTAAACCAATCAACTTTGTATTCCATGGCGGTTCCGGTTCTTCCCGTGAAGAAATCCGTGAGGCAATCGGCTACGGTGCAATCAAAATGAACATTGATACCGATACACAATGGGCATCTTGGAATGGTATTCTCGAGTTCTACAAAGCAAACGAAGCCTATTTACAAGGTCAATTGGGTAACCCTGAAGGTCCGGACGTACCGAATAAAAAATACTACGATCCGCGCGTTTGGTTACGCAAAATGGAAGAATCCATGTCTAAACGTTTAGAGCAATCTTTCGAAGATTTAAACTGTATTGATGTTTTATAATCCACAAAACTAGAATAAAATACGACCGCACTTTTAGGTGCGGTTTTTTTATATTTGTGAGTGACGACTTATGAAAATTTCAAAACAGAATCTTTTCCCCTTTTTGGCTAATTTAAGCATTAGCTTTTTCTTTTTATCCGTGTTGGCCTTTAAAGGCGGACATAATATTGCCCCGGTTTTTTTGATACTGTTAGGTTTGGGCTATGGCATTTACGGTATTATCAAAAAATTCAAATGGGAGTTATCAAAAGAAGATAAATGGCTCATTTATAGTTATATTTTTTATTTTACGGTATTTGTCCTTTCTTTATTAATGAATGAAGGAAAGGGGAGAGAATTAGATAATCCGAGTCGTGCTATTTTATTAATCCCGGCGTTCATTTTCCTATTAAGAACACCATTGAAGCTATGTGCATTGATTTATGCTATTCCATTAGGCGCTGTAATCGCGGGATTTGTTGCTTTTTATGATAAGTTTATTTTACAGAGTCCTATAGCATATGCCCCCCGCACTATGCAGATTCAGGGAGGGGATATTGCAATGTCATTGGGGCTGTTTAGTTTTGCGATTGGGCTTTATTTTTGGCAAAAATCCCATAAAAAAATCACCGCACTTTGTATTTTTGCCTCATTTGGGGGCATATTAGGCAGTATTCTTTCTACGGCTCGTGGAGGTTGGGTAGCATTACCCGTTGTGCTAGTGGTGATGTTGTGGATTTATCGTCGTTCATTGTCAAAAAGTTTTTTTCTGAGTTTGGTCGGTATCTTTACTGTAGTTGTAGTAGGGGTCAGCCAAATGCCGAATAGCCGTGTGATGGAACGTCTCTCATTAATTCAATATGACATTGCCAGATATGAACAAAATAATGCTAATACCTCGCTTGGATTACGCTTTGAAATGTGGAAAAGTGCGGTTGAAATGGTAAAAGAAAAACCAGTTTTAGGATGGGGAGAAAAAGGGGCGACAGAAAAGCGTAAACAGGATGTCGAAATGAAAGTCGTAGCCAGTGATATCGGGCAATATACTCATGCGCATAATCAATATCTCGATGATTTTTCTAAACGCGGTATTGTCGGATTTATCACATTTTTAGCTATTTTACTTGTACCGCTGTATCAATTTAAACGTCGTCTAAACAGCACCGCTTTAGAAACAAAACTAATTGCCTCATTAGGTGTAGTGCATATTCTTTCGGTCATGATTTATTGTTTAAGCCAAGGTTTTTTTACACATAATTCGGGCAATATTTTTTATTTTTTCTTAACGATAGTGTTTTTAGCTATGCTAAAACAAAGTGAAAAACAACAATCTTTGGAGTAAGCGTAATGAAAAAAATTTTAGTCATTCGTAATGATAAACTGGGTGATTTTATTCAGGCATGGCCGGCTTTTGCTATGCTGAAAGCGTCAAATCCTTCACTGAAACTGACCGCACTTGTGCCGGGTTATACCGCGCCGCTTGCAGAAATTTGCCCTTATTTGGATGATGTGATTATTGATAGTAAAAAAGACGACAAGGCAGATTTTAACCGCCTTATTCATGAAATTAGAATAAGAAACTTTGATGCTGTAATTAGTTTTTTTTCCAATACGCATAATGCTAAATTAGTATGGAAAAGCGGGATTAAATATCGCCTGGCTCCCGCTACAAAACTTATCCAATTTTTTTATAATCATCGACTTACGCAGCGCCGCTCTCGTTCGGAAAAATCGGAAGCGGAATATAATCAGGATTTGGTTCGGGCTTTTTTTAAAAAATATAATATGCCGATTGTTGAACCGAAACCACCCTATCTTGTGTTGGATAAAAGTGCGGTTGAAAATCAGCGTGTTTTTTTACAAGAAACATTAGGGCTTTCTGCGAATAAGAAATGGATTTTTGTTCATAGTGGTTCAGGGGGATCTGCAACGAATCTTTCACTTGCTCAATATGCAGAATTAATTCAAGGATTACTCACCGAGTTTGATTGTCAGATCGTGCTGACTGCCGGTCCGGGTGAGAGTGAAAAAGCCCATGAACTTGCTCAATTAGCGGGTGATTCACGTCTTGTGATTTATGATAAAAATAAAGGCTTGGTTGATTTTGCCCATTCCTTAGCTTGTGCCGATTTATTTATTGCGGGTTCAACGGGGCCGCTACACTTAAGTAGTGCCTTTAATCTTCCAACGGTGGGATTTTATCCTAATAGCCGTTCCTCTCAACCAAGGCGTTGGAAACCGATTAATGATTTGGATAAACATCTGGCATTTTGCCCGCCTGCCGGTAAACAAACGCAAATGAATTTAGGCTTGATTTCAATCAAAAATGCCTTATCTGAAACTATTCCTTTTGTTCATCGGGTATGGCAAATGGGTGATTAATTCGGTGTATAAAATCATCGCTATGATCGGATGCGGGAAAGCAAATTTAATTGCTAATTTGGCGAGCAAACAAAAATTAAACGATTTTTGACCGCACTTTAGACTTATTTAAAAATAAATTCCCTTTAGAGGTTGAAAGTTAAGGCGGTTTATTGCGATAATCCCCATTATTTTTTGGGTGATCTTTTGGCAACCTTCATTTCGTGGTTTTGCTTAGTATTAAAAAGATCAGTTTTAGTCAATTTATTATTAGAAAAAGAGTAATGGCAGAAAAACGTAATATTTTTTTAGTAGGGCCGATGGGTGCGGGTAAAAGCACAATTGGCCGTCAATTAGCGCAACAGTTAAATATGGATTTTTTAGATTCTGACGCTGTAATTGAAGAACGTTCGGGTGCTGATATTGGTTGGATTTTTGATTTAGAAGGCGAAGAAGGCTTTCGTAAACGTGAAGAACGTATCATTAATGAGTTAACCCAAATGCAAGGCATTGTTCTTTCTACCGGTGGTGGAACAGTGCTTTCAAAAGACAATCGTAATTACTTATCGGCGCGTGGTATTGTGATTTATTTGGAAACTACGGTTGATAAACAATTTCAACGTACGCAACGGGATAAAAAACGACCGCTTTTACAAGATGTGGAAGATCCGCGCCAAGTCTTGGAAGATCTCGCAAAAATCCGTAACCCGCTATATGAGGAAGTTGCGGATATTACCCTCCCCACCGATGACCAAAATGCTAAAGTTATGGTGAATCAAATTATTGATTTAATTGATAATATGAATGGGCTAAACGGCACACTTTAGCTTTAACTGGCAGTATTTAAATCATTATTGTAAGGATAAATTATGCTGTGCGTAAATGTGGAATTACAAGAACGTCGTTACCCGATTTTAATCGGTAGTGGTTTGTTACAAGATGAAGCTCGCTATCCGGTTAAAGATGGAGATCGGATAATGATTGTTACCAATCCGACGGTTGCACGGTTTTATCTGAAAACGGTGATAGATGCCCTTGAAAAACGGGGTTGTGTGGTCGATCATGTTTTGTTACCCGATGGTGAAAAGTATAAGACACTTGATTCTCTTAATCTAATTTTTACCAAACTTTTACAAGGTAACCATGGTCGCGATACAACGATTATCGCGCTTGGTGGTGGTGTTATCGGTGATGTTGCAGGTTTCGCTGCCGCAAGCTATCAGCGCGGTGTTCGTTTAATTCAAATTCCTACTACTTTACTTTCTCAAGTTGATTCTTCCGTAGGAGGGAAAACCGCGGTCAATCATGAGCTTGGTAAGAATATGATCGGTGCATTCTATCAACCTGTAACGGTGATGATTGATACGCTTACGCTGAATATGTTGCCAAAACGTGAAGTTAATGCCGGTCTTGCGGAAGTTATTAAATACGGTGCAATTCTTGACAATGAATTTTTTGAATGGTTGGAAAAGAATATTGGTGATCTTGTTTCGCTGAAACAGGAAGCACTCCGGCATTGTATTGCCCGTTGTTGTCAAATAAAAGCGGATGTCGTAGCTCGTGATGAAAAGGAGAAAGGTGATCGTGCGCTATTAAATCTCGGCCATACTTTTGGTCATGCCATCGAAACGCATCTTGGCTATGGTAATTGGTTACACGGAGAAGCGGTTTCCGTCGGAATGATGATGGCAGCCGCACTTTCTGAGAAATTGGGTAATATTTCCGTGACGGATGTTGCCCGTTTGGAAAAATTACTTGCCCGTGCCAATTTACCCACCGTATCACCTGACGGAATGAAACCGGAAGACTATCTGCCTCATATGATGCGCGATAAAAAAGTGCTTGCCGGTAGGTTACGTCTTGTATTGCTTAAATCACTGGGGCAAGCTTATGTGGCAACGGGCACGGATCATAAGCTTGTACTAAATGCTATCCGCTGTTGTTCTCAAACGGACTAAGATGCTACGTCCGAAAAAAAAGATTAAATCGAAGATAAAGCACCGTCCGTTTTTGAAATGGGCGGGCGGCAAGTTTCGTTTGATAGACGATATTAATAAAGCCTTCCCAAAGAAAAAACAATGTTTAATCGAGCCTTTTGTGGGTGCAGGGGCGGTGTTTTTAAATTCTAATTTTGAACGCTATATTCTGGCGGATATTAACCCTGATTTGATTAATTTATTTAATATTGTTAAAGATAACCTTGATCAATATATTGACGCTTGTAAGCAGATTTTCTTTTCACCTCAAGCCAATACGCCCGATTACTACTATACGAAGCGTCGGCAATTCAACGAATCCCGTGATCCTTTCGAACGTTCCGTCATTTTTCTTTATTTAAATCGATTCGGTTTTAACGGGCTGTGTCGTTATAACAGTAATAACGAATTTAATGTGCCTTTTGGTGCTTATAAAACCCATTATTTTCCGGAAGACGAGCTACGTTATTTTGCGCACAAAGCGCAAAGTGCGGTATTTTTATGCGGTGATTTTAAACAAACCTTTGAACTGGCGGATAAAACATCGGTGATTTACTGCGATCCGCCCTATGCGCCGTTACAACAAATAACCAATTTCACAGGTTATGCCGGTAATGAATTTGGTTTGGAACATCAACGAGCCTTAGCGGAGCTTGCTAAAAAAGTGCAAAAGGAAAAGCAGATTCCTGTTTTGATTTCCAATCATGATATAAAATTTACCCGTGAAATTTACAAAGGTGCAAGGTTTAAACGGGTCAAGGTCCAGCGTTCTATTAGTCAAAATTCGGAAAAACGAGTAAAAGTGAAAGAGTTGATCGCAGTTTTCAAGGCGTAACTCTATTAAATTCAGGGCTGATTTTCAAATCAAGTCTTTTTACTTGCGGGTGATCCTGTTGAATCAATGTTAATAAATCCGATTGGCGAAACAGCATTCCTTGTCTAACAATCGCATTTGCTACTTCAATAAACAGTGTATCCCCGTTTATCCGACCAATACGAAATAAGTCTTGAAATTCTTGAGGAAAAGAGCGGTTAAATTTTTGGTTTAATTCATGTATTGCCAAGCCTTTTTGCATTACTTGAGCAAAAGACGATTGTTCCATTATCTCGACAATATTTACGGCTTTTTGATAACGTTCTGCCTTGTTTTTCATGGAATCCCCCAATAAATGACATCAGTTTAGATTTCCGCTACAATACACGCAATTTTTGTAATAGACAACGAGATGATGATTTCAGGCAAAACCAAACCGAATTTTTGGTCGCGATTACTTTTAAGTATGATCGCTATCCTTGCTTTGCCTGATGCGCAAAGTTTAGAAAATCAACCTGCAGAAAGTTATTCGTCGAACGTATCGATTCAGCAAGTGTTGGAAACAGCGAAAGTGTTGCACAATGAGCAGTGCCAACCATTTCAACAGCTTTCCTTTTCTCATTCAACAAAAAAACAACCTGAAATTCAACCGCACTTTATTGCAGAGATACTAAACCCTCAAGCTCCGATTCGTGCAAGCCCCTTACTCATTTAACTTCTGATTTTCTGTGATCCCTATGAATTTGGAAAATTCGTATCGGAGCATTGTGATATGCGAAATTTGACAATTTCATATGTTAATTATTTTAACCTATTATTTTTAAAAGAAAAATTATGAGTATTTTAACAAAAATCTTTGGTAGTCGTAACGACCGTATTTTGCGTAAACTTAAAAAACAAGTTATCAAAATTAATAAATTAGAACCGGAATTTGAAGCCCTAAACGATGAGCAACTTCGTGCTAAAACCGATGAATTTCGTACTCGTTTAAATGCCGGGGAAACACTACAAGATATTTTACCGGAGGCTTTTGCCACTGTGCGTGAGGCGAGTAAACGTGTGCTAGGGATGCGTCATTTTGATGTGCAGCTTATTGGCGGTATAGTGTTAACGAACCGTTGTATTGCCGAGATGCGTACAGGTGAAGGGAAAACTTTGACTGCAACCTTACCTTGTTATCTTATCGCTCTGGAAGGCAAAGGAGTGCATGTAGTTACCGTGAATGATTACTTAGCACGTCGAGATGCGGAAACCAACCGACCGTTATTTGAATTTTTGGGGATGAGCGTCGGGGTGAATATTCCGGGTTTACCACCGGAAGCAAAACGTGCCGCTTATGCAGCGGATATTACTTATGCCACTAATAGCGAACTCGGCTTTGACTATTTACGTGATAACTTAGCCCATTCAAAAGAAGAACGTTTCCAACGTACCTTAGGTTATGCATTGGTGGATGAAGTGGACTCCATTTTAATTGATGAAGCCCGTACGCCGCTGATTATTTCCGGCCAGGCAGAAGATAGTTCGGATCTTTATATTGCTGTTAATAAATTAATTCCGAGTTTGATTAAACAAGAAAAAGAAGATACCGAAGAATACCAAGGCGAAGGCGATTTTACCTTAGATCTTAAATCTAAACAGGCGCATCTAACCGAACGCGGACAGGAAAAAGTCGAAAATTGGTTGATAGCGCAAAGTTTAATGCCGGAGGGGGATTCACTCTATTCACCGGGGCGAATTGTTCTGTTGCATCATGTAATGGCGGCATTACGTGCACATACTTTGTTTGAACGTGATGTAGATTATATTGTAAAAGACGGTGAGATCGTGATCGTGGACGAACATACCGGTCGCACCATGGCCGGTCGCCGTTGGTCTGACGGTTTACACCAAGCAATTGAAGCTAAAGAAGGGGTGGAAATTAAGAGCGAAAACCAGACTGTCGCCTCTATTTCTTACCAAAACTACTTCCGTCTGTATGAAAAACTTGCTGGTATGACCGGTACGGCGGATACCGAAGCCTTTGAGTTTCAACAAATTTATGGTTTGGAAACCGTCGTGATCCCAACAAATCGCCCAATGATTCGTGATGATCGCACAGATTTAATGTTTGAAAATGAAGAATACAAATTTAATGCGATCATTGAGGACATTAAAGATTGTGTTGCACGCCAACAGCCTGTATTGGTGGGGACGATTTCTGTTGAAAAATCCGAAGAATTATCAAAAGCCTTAGATAAAGCGGGGATTAAACACAACGTACTAAACGCGAAATTCCATCAACAGGAAGCGGAAATTGTGGCGGAAGCCGGTTATCCGGGGGCGGTTACTATTGCAACCAATATGGCAGGGCGCGGTACGGATATTATTCTTGGCGGTAACTGGAAAGCACAGGCTGCCAAATTAGATAACCCGACTCAAGAACAACTCGATGCTTTAAAAGCGGAGTGGGATAAAAATCACGATATCGTGATGAAAGCCGGGGGATTGCATATTATCGGTACGGAACGTCACGAATCACGCCGTATTGACAACCAGTTGCGTGGTCGTTCCGGTCGTCAAGGCGACCCGGGCTCTTCCCGTTTCTATCTTTCTTTAGAAGACGGATTGATGCGCATTTACCTCAATGAAGGCAAGCTCAACTTAATGCGTAAGGCCTTCACTGTGCCGGGCGAAGCGATGGAATCCAAAATGCTGGCAAAAGTGATTGCTTCTGCGCAGGCGAAAGTGGAAGCCTTCCACTTTGACGGTCGTAAAAATTTACTTGAATACGATGATGTGGCAAATGACCAACGTCACGCCATTTATGAGCAACGTAATCACCTGTTGGATAATGATGATATTTCAGAGACCATCAAAGCAATTCGCCACGATGTATTCAATAATGTGATTGATCAATATATTCCGCCACAATCTTTGGAAGAACAATGGGATATTAAAGGGCTTGAAGAACACCTTGCACAAGAATTCGGTATGCAATTACCGATTGAGAAGTGGTTGGAAGAAGATAAGAATCTGCACGAAGAAAACTTGCGTGAGCGCGTGGTAGAAATCGCAGAAGAAGAATACAAAGAAAAAGAAGCGCTTGTCGGTGAAGAAGCTATGCGTCATTTTGAAAAAGGCGTGATGTTACAAACTTTGGATGAGCTTTGGAAAGAGCATTTAGCTGCGATGGATTATCTTCGTCAAGGAATTCATTTACGCGGTTATGCACAAAAAGATCCGAAACAAGAGTATAAAAAAGAATCTTTCCGTATGTTTACGGAAATGCTGGATTCTTTGAAACATCAGGTTATTACCACGCTCACACGTGTGCGTGTTCGTACTCAAGAGGAAGTTGAGGACGCCGAGCGTTTGCGTCAAGAAATGGCAGCACGTGAAACTCAGAGCCATAAACCGGTGGATGAGAATCGCTCGGCACAACAAGAGGATTATTCTGATCGCCATGTAGGACGAAATGAACTTTGCCCTTGCGGTTCGGGAAAAAAATATAAGCATTGTCATGGCAATCGTGCTAAATATAACTAATGACGCTCACTAAAAGTGCGGTTGTTTTGACCGCACTTTTTTCATACTTGGATCTGACAAAATGGAAAAACCAGTAATACAAGTTGCCGCCGGCATTATTCGTAATGAATTCGGACAGATTTATTTAACTCAACGCTTGGAAGGACAAGATTTTGCACAATCTCTCGAATTTCCGGGGGGTAAAGTGGATACCGGTGAAACGCCGGAACAGGCTTTAAAACGTGAATTAGAGGAAGAAATCGGGATCGTGGTATTAAATGCCGAACTGTATGAAAGATTTCGGTTTGAATATCCCGCTAAGATTATTTCGTTCTTTTTTTATGTTGTGGATGAATGGATTGGTGAGCCTTTTGGGCGTGAGGGGCAAGAGGGCTGTTGGATTGAACAACACTCGCTGGATGCAGGATTATTTCCACCGGCGAATGCAAAATTAATTCAACGTTTAATTGCAGAAAGCGATTTATCTACGAGCAAATTCTAACGGATAAATCCGCTAATTTTTCCCATACATTATCGCTAAATTCTTGTTTGGCAAGGCGTTCAATATCGGCTAATTCTTGGATAATCTCATACAGTTTTTGATAGGTTAATCGCTGTACCGCAGTTAAAAAGAGCGGTCGGCGATTTTGCCAAATTTTAAGGCGATCAAATTCCTGCTTAATTTGTTGAATAGGTAACGCCTCACTTATGCGAGTGGGTTGTTGAGGTTTTGTAAGCTCAAGTAGCGTCAATAGTTCACGTTGTAAAGTGCGAAGTAAAATAATAGGTTGAATCTCTTCCGCTTGCAAACCGCCTAAAATTCGTTTGGCTCGATTTACTTTACCGGCAAGAAGCGCATCAATCCATTGGAAAGGTGTAAATATAGAAGACTGCTCTACAACCTCAATGACTCGATTGTAATTAAGTTTGCGATCAGGATGAAGTAAATCCAGAAGCTGTAACGTTTGTTTTAGTGCAAGTAGATTATTTTCATAACTATAACAAAGCTGTTGAATGGCCTCACTGTCAGCCTCTAATCCCATCATTTGAACCCGATTTTTCACCCAACGGGGAAGATTTTCGATTGTTGGCGTTTGGCAGTTAATCAATATTGAATCTGGTTCATATTGATTAACGGCTAAAAACCAAGCCTGTTTCTCCATGGTTTTAGAAAGTTTTGCTATGCTGAGAACAAGTAAACTATCTTCAGTTAATAAAGCAATGAATGCTTGTAGATTTTTCTGCAAAGGGGCGGTTAAATTTTCTGGTAAATTGAGAACCAGCATTTGCTTATTAAAAAACAAGCCGATTGATTGGTTGGCTTCAATAAGTTTTCCCCAATCGGTTTGGTTATCAACTTGCATTGTGTTTTTTTCATCAAAGCCCTGTTGAACGGCAGTTTGATAAATAGTATCTTCACTTTCGCTGAGTAATAGCGGATCCTGCCCGACCAATAAATAAACTTTGGCTAGGCGTTGGCTAAGCTGATGGGCTAGTTGCTCAGGAAAAAGACGGTTCATTACTTACTTTTTACTTGGTGCTGTAATGCCACCATTTTGGTGATAAGCTGACGGGCGGCTTGATCGCGCATATCATTCCAAATCACATCACGTTCCGCCGCTTTTGCTAGTGCCGCCCGTGAGTTATCAAAGAAAGTGCGGTTTACTTTTGCACTGATTGGATAGGTTTCACCATTGGCTAAACGTACGCTGGCTTCTACTTCCAACATTAAGACTTTTTCTGCTTCACGACCACGTTTAAAGATGGAAGCAACTTGATTATCGCTGGTTTGTTTATTAATGCGTAGAACAGGTATATTTTGTGTCGGTTTAACAAGATTGACATTATTGATTTGTAATTGGCGGCGCATTGCTATTGACATCTCACTATAAGGATCGGCACTTTCAAAGGTTAGGGTTTGCAATTCTTGTGGAATTAATGCTCCATTTTGAAGATGCCATCCGCAGGCGGAAAGTACGCTAGCGGTTGTGATAAGAAAGAGTTTTTTAATTAATTTAATCATAAAAATTACCTATAAAATCAACCGCACTTCGGTAATAAGTGCGGCTATTTCTATGGATTATTGTGGTTTCACGACAATATTTAACAATTTACCCGGCACGTAAATCACTTTTACGATTTGTTGACCGTCAATGAATTTTTTCACATTCTCATCGGCAAAAGCCGTAGTTTTTACTGTTTCTTCATCGGCATTCGAGGCGACGGTAACTTTTCCACGCACCTTACCATTTACTTGTACAACAATGAGTTTTTCATCTTCCACCATTGCCGCTTCATCGGCTTTCACCCATTCTGCGGTATCGATGTTGTTTTTATTGCCCAAGGCATGCCATAATTCGAAGCAAATATGTGGTGTAATCGGATAAAGCATACGTACCACCGCACTTAATGCTTCCTCCATTACGGCGAGATCTTGCTCGGTTTCTAATGGCGCTTTAGTGAGTTTGTTCATCAACTCCATAATTGCCGCAATGGCAGTATTGAAAGTTTGGCGGCGGCCAATATCATCACTCACTTTTGCTATGGTTTTATGCACTTCACGGCGAAGGGCTTTTTGATCCGCTGAAAGTGCGGTCACATCTAACGCCGTTTTTGCAGGATTTTGTTGGTATTGATACACCAAGTTCCACACTCGCCCTAAGAAACGTTTCGCCCCTTCCACGCCCGATTCTTGCCATTCAAGGGTCATATCCGCAGGGGAAGCGAACATCATAAACAAGCGAACCGTATCCGCACCGTATTTTTCCACCATCTCTTGCGGATCGATACCGTTATTTTTCGATTTCGACATTTTGGTCATACCGGAATGTACAAGTTCACGTCCCTCAGGATCAGTCGCTTTAATAATACGACCTTTCTCATCACGCTCAAGGGTGACTTGCGTTGGGCTGACCCAGATACGTTCATTGGTCGGGCTGATGTAATAGAAGGCATCGGCAAGCACCATACCTTGACATAATAATTTGGTTGCCGGTTCATCGCTAGTTACAAACCCGGCATCACGCAAGAGTTTGTGGAAGAAACGGAAATATAACAAGTGCATGGTGGCGTGCTCAATACCGCCGATATATTGATCCACCGGTAACCAGTAATTCGCTTCCTCTTTGTCTAACATGGCTTCTGCAAATGTAGGGGAGGTGTAGCGTGCGTAATACCAAGAGGATTCCATAAAAGTATCAAAGGTATCTGTTTCTTTTAACGCCGGTGCATCATTAAAGGTGGTTTTTGCCCAGTTTGGATCCGCTTTAATCGGGCTTTTCACACCGTCCATCACGACATTTTCCGGTAGAATAATCGGTAAATCTTCCAACGGTGCGGGCACAACATCGCCGTTTTCAAGGGTAAGCATTGGAATTGGTGTGCCCCAATAACGTTGGCGGGATACGCCCCAGTCACGTAAGCGATAATTTACTTGGCGTTTACCCGTTCCTAATTTTTCAAGTTTATTTGCAATGCCGTTGAATGCACTGTCGAAATCTAATCCGTCAAATTCTGACGAATTGACTAAAACACCGTGCTCGGTGAAAGCTTCTTTGCTTAAATTAATTTCTTGATCGGCAAGCGGTGCAATAACTTGTTTTAACGGTAAACCGTATTTTTGCGCGAATTCATAGTCGCGTTGGTCGTGAGCAGGCACTGCCATTACTGCCCCCGTACCATAGTGCATTAATACGAAATTCGCCACCCAAATCGGTAATTTTTCACCGGTTAACGGGTGAATAGCAAACAAACCTGTCGCCATACCTTTTTTCTCCATAGTGGCAAGATCGGCTTCGGCAACTTTCGCATTTTTCGCTTCTTGAATGAATGCGGCCAGTTCGGGATTATCTTGTGCCGCAAGGCTTGCTAATGGGTGAGCGGCGGCAATACCTAAATAGCTCACACCATAGAAAGTATCGGGGCGGGTTGTGTAAACCGATAATTTTTTATCGGTTTCCGCTACATCAAAGGTAATTTCTACCCCTTCTGAACGACCGATCCAGTTTCGTTGCATGGTTTTCACCATATCCGGCCATTGCGGAAGGTTATCCAGCCCGCCTAATAACTGTTCGGCATAATCTGTGATTTTAATAAACCATTGTGGGATTTCTTTTTGTTCCACAGGCGTATCGCAACGCCAACAGCAACTGTCATGCACTTGCTCGTTGGCAAGTACCGTTTCATCATTCGGACACCAGTTTACGGTTGAGGTTTTTTTATACACTAAGCCTTTCTTGTAAAGCTCGGTAAAAAACCATTGTTCCCATTTGTAATATTCGGGTTTACAGGTCGCAATTTCGCGATCCCAATCATAACCAAAGCCCAACATTTTGAGCTGATTCTTCATATATTCAATGTTTTCGTATGTCCATTTTGCCGGTGCGGTTTTATGTTTAATCGCCGCCCCTTCCGCAGGCAAACCAAAGGCATCCCAACCAATCGGTTGTAACACATTTTTACCGTTCATACGTTGATAACGCGAAACCACATCACCAATCGTATAGTTACGCACATGTCCCATATGCAGACGGCCGGACGGATACGGGAACATAGAAAGACAATAATATTTCTCTTTATTTACATCTTTAACCGCTTTAAAGACTTTATTTTCTGCCCAATACTGTTGAACCTTAGGTTCAATCATATCGGGACGATATTGTTCTTGCATAAAATCACCTTAAATTTTGACCGCACTTTGGCGGGATTTTTACATGAGAAAATTGGTTCATAGAATATCGTAAAATGCCGTAAATTGGTAGGCTAAGAGGTGTAAAGTGCGGTCATTTTTTGCTTGTTTTATAACAAATTCTCGATTTCTTTCGGGATTAATTTAGGATCAGGAATCCAAATTTGTTTATGGCGATTTAATTCGCCTTTTTCCAACAGGAGACTGCTTTTCGGTACTTTGAAAATTTTGCTTAAGAATTTCAATAAATGTGCGTTTGCTTGTCCTTCTATAGGAGGGGCGGTAACGGTGATTTTGAGTTCTTCATTATGTATTCCAACAATTTGATCTTTGCTGGCTTTGGGTTGTAAAAAAATCTTTAAACGAATGCCGTCGGGCGTTTTTTCGATTGCTGACATAGATTAAATCTCATAAACAAAAGCCACGTAGAACGTGGCTGAAAACATATATTTTATGACCGCACTTTATCCTGCAATCGCCCAAAGCCCTTGTAGCATATCAATCATAAAGTTATTGATAAATAATAAGATAAATACGATCACCATTGGTGAAAAATCAATCACGCCGATAGTCGGTAAAATTTTTCTAACCGGGCGTAATAACGGCTCCGACAGTTGATAGAATGCGTAGAATATAGGATTGTTGCCACGATTAAACCAACTTGAAATCGCACCGATAAACAGCACATAGAAAATGGTCATTCCAATTGCTTTTAAAATGGTTAATATGCCTAAAATTACCATTACATCAATCGCCAATCCAAAGTAAAGTAAGGATTTTAATGCGCCGAGGATAAAGATCAGCAGGACGGCTGAAGTATCAATATTTTTGATGATCGGCATCATTTTACGAATGGGTTTAAGTACCGGTTCTGTAATTTTTACCACAAATTGTGAAAGGGGATTGTAGTAATCCACTCTAGCCAGTTGTAACCAAATGCGTAAAACCAAAATCAGTGCATAGAGGTTGATGATTGAGCCGACAAATAATGCGGTTTGTGATAATTCCATTATAGCCATCCTTTTCGTTTGAAATAAATATATGGTGTGAGTGCTGCGGCGATCATTAGGCCGATAGCCATTGGGTAACCGTATTTAAAATGGAGCTCCGGCATAAATTCAAAGTTCATTCCGTAAGTAGAGGCGACTAATGTTGCCGGTAGGAACATAACGGATACTACCGAGAAAAATTTCATAATTTTGTTCTGCTCAATATTAATGTAACCCATTGCCGCTTGCATGAGAAAGTTCACTTTTTGGAATAATGATTCGTTATGCGGTTGTAGGGATTCAATATCTCGTAGAATTTCTCGAGCCTGTTCCAGCTGATTTGCCGGTAAACGGGTTTTGCGTACTAAAAAACCGAGTGCGCGTTGGGTATCCATCAAGCATAGACGCACTTTAGAACTGGTATCCTCCTGTTCGGTGAGTGTATTTAAGGCTTCATCAAACGCTTCGCCTTGGGTACCGTTTAAAATCACTCGACTTAATTCTTCTAGGTCAGCATAAACATTTTCAATCACATCGGCAAGTTGTTCGATTTTGGTTTCAAATAAATCAAGTAACACTTCATAAGCATTAAATTCCAGTAAACGCTGACTACGGGATCGCATACGATATAAACGAAATGCGGGAAGTTCCCGATCTCGTAAGGTAAATAAACGACCATCGCGAATGGTAAACGCCACACTGGCAAGATCCGCATAGTTATTTTCATCTTCACAGTAAAAGAATGAGTGTAAATGTAGGCCGTCTTCGTCTTCAAAGAAACGGGCGGATGCTTCGATATCTTCTAATTCAAGAAAAGAGGCAAGGCTTTGACCCAAGTTGTCTTGTAGCGTTTCACGCTCTTCGCCGGTAGGTTCAAGCAAATCAAGCCAGATTGCGCTGTTGAGATCGGTTTGATTTTCATCAATCCGAAATAGACGGGAATCGTTGATAGTAAAAGCATTGATCATTTCATACTCCTTTTGGGATTATGAACAGTTAACCGTGAACAAAAGAATGTCAAACGAATAAAAGTGCGGTTAAAAATTGCGGTATTTTCGTTTGGTGTTAAGGATGCCGAAATCGGTAAATCTATCGACGAACTCTCGCCGGTAGCCGTTTTGGCATGTGCGGGAGTCTAAAGCGATATTCGGTATCGACTATGACTGTCCAAAGTGTGTGTCCTTCTCGTTAAAAAATCGGGCGAATGTTACGCTTGAAAGGGGGATTCGTCAAGTTTTTATGGAAAAAAATGGGGCAAAATGCCCCAAATAGGATTAGCGGGTATATTGATTGATTGCCGTAGCGACTTCTTGATCTTGGTAGATATTATTAACTATATCTTTGAAAGTTTCGCCAAGCACTTTTTGGATTTCGTCGTTGCCGGCGTTAAATGCGCCGGATTGTGAACGGCTGACATTAAAGTCTTTGTTATATTTTCCGCCGGCAGCCTGCACATGTACGGTAACTTGAATTTTACTGTTTAGGTTGTAATGTAAATTTCCTTGATCCACCTGAGTGAAAAAATCTTTTATTTCAACGGTTACACCTGCATTTGAATTATTTACCTGTCCGATACGGAAACCCTTGCTAACCAGATTTTGTTGCATCACCTGTTGGAATAATTGAGTAACATTCGGCGAAGCATTGAGTTTCACCAATTCTCCGTTTTTTACGTAACTGGCGACCTCTTGTTTTGAACGGGAATCGTTTGTCGTGACATAAACAACGGCAGATTGATTGACAGTCATAGATGCACTTGGCACAGGAGGTGTGAATATTAATGTATTGGATTGAGCTTGGCAGCCGGCAAGAAATATTGTCGCAACAGTGAGGGCGGTAAAAGATAATATTTTGATTTTATTCGAGAGTTTCATAATTTCCTCAATTAAGCGGGTTAATTTATGCTATTCTTGCAGACTTAATCGCGGATGTATAGCCTTTCAACAAAATTTTATTGGAGATTAATCATGTCAAAGCAACAAGAATTATTGGATAAAATAAACTCTGAATTTCAACCGCACTTTGCAACGGTAGAAAATGAAAGTCATATGCATAGCTCCGGTCGCGGTGCAAATTCTCATTTTAAATTGGTCATTGTGAGTGATGTTTTTGATGGAATGAGTAAGGTTAAACGACATCAAAAGGTATATCAATTATTTGCTGACGATCTAAAAAACGGTATTCATGCCTTAGCGCTTCATCTTTATACAAAAAAAGAATGGGAAGAGCGCGGCGAGGTATTTCCAAATTCACCAAACTGTGTCGGAGTTGGATTGTAATTTGATTGTTTCCCGTCCATAACTCTTTGTGTGTATCTTGCAAAAAGTTCACAATTTTTTCACAAAAAGTGTGGGTTAAAGTGGAATGAAACGCAGATTTTAGCTAGAATAAGTCGTTTTAATTTTTATATTTTCAATTTTTTGATGTTGTAAAAGCTCGCTTGCTTTGTCAAAAAATTAAACCAATTTGAGTTTTTTTAATTATGTGTCAGCTGTTAATGCTTTGATTTTTGAGCATTCTCTGTCACGCTCAAACACGAGATTGCATTTAACCTCGTTTATTTGCAGTCGTATTTTTAACCTTGAAAAGTAGTGCAAACAGTATGATTACAATTAAGAAAGGCTTGGATCTTCCTATTGCAGGAAAACCGGCACAAGTAATCCACAGCGGTAACGTTGTGAATCAAGTTGCGATTCTTGGTGAGGAGTATGTGGGGATGCGTCCTTCTATGAAGGTACGCGAAGGTGATGTTGTTAAGAAAGGACAAGTGCTTTTTGAAGACAAGAAAAATCCCGGTGTGATTTTCACAGCCCCAGCAAGCGGTACTATCACAGCAATAAATCGTGGCGAAAAACGTGTATTACAATCTGTGGTAATTAATGTGGAAGGCGATGAACAAATCACTTTCGCAAAATATAATGCAGATGAGCTCAATACGCTTTCTTCCGAACAAGTAAAACAACATCTTGTGGAATCGGGTTTATGGACCGCATTACGTACGCGTCCTTTCAGCAAAATTCCTATGATTGAAAGCGAACCTTCTTCTATCTTTGTAAATGCGATGGATACTAATCCTCTCGCGACCAATCCTGAAGTCGTATTAAAAGAGCATTGGCAAGATTTCATCAACGGTTTAACCGTGTTAAGTCGTTTATTCCCAAGCAAGCCGTTACATCTATGTAAGGCGGGCGACACGAATATTCCGACCGTGGATTTATCAAATCTTCAAATTCATGACTTCGGCGGGGTACATCCGGCAGGTCTGGTGGGAACGCATATTCACTTTATTGATCCCGTTGGAGCGCGTAAAACCGTATGGCATATTAATTATCAAGATGTCATTGCTATCGGTAAATTATTCACAACCGGCGAGCTTTATGTTGAGAGAGTGATTTCCCTTGCTGGTCCTCAAGTGAAAAATCCGCGTCTGATCCGTACCGTAATTGGCGCAAATCTTTCACAATTGGTGCAAGACGAGCTAAGTGCGGGTGAAAATCGTGTGATTTCCGGTTCTGTGCTATGCGGTAATACAGCGAAAGGCGCACATGACTATTTAGGTCGTTACGCATTACAGGTTTCGGTTATTGCGGAAGGTAATGAAAAAGAGTTCTTTGGTTGGATTACACCGCAACCTAACAAATATTCGATTACCCGTACCGTATTAGGGCACTTTGGTAAAAAATTATTCAATTTTACCACGGCGGAAAATGGCGGTGAGCGTGCGATGGTACCAATCGGTAACTATGAGCGTGTTATGCCGTTGGATATTTTACCAACATTATTGCTACGTGATTTAATTGCCGGTGATACCGATGGTGCTCAAGCATTAGGTTGTTTAGAGTTAGATGAAGAAGATTTGGCGCTTTGTTCATTTGTTTGCCCTGGCAAATATGAATACGGTTCCATCTTACGTCAAGCTTTAGAAAAGATTGAGAAGGAAGGTTAGAAATGGGTTTAAAAAATCTTTTAGAAAAAATGGAACCCGCGTTTTTACCGGGAGGTAAATACAGCAAGCTTTACCCGATCTTTGAATCGATTTATACCTTGCTTTATACGCCGGGTACGGTAACGCACAAAAACACACACGTACGTGATGCGTTAGATTCAAAACGTATGATGATCACCGTGTTCCTCGCATTATTTCCAGCGATTTTCTATGGTATGTACAATGTGGGTAATCAAGCGATCCCTGCGTTGAATCAATTAGGTAATTTAGAGCAATTAATTGCAAATGATTGGCACTATGCACTGGCAAACGGTTTAGGGGTGGATTTAACCTTAAATGCGGGTTGGGGTAGTAAAATGGCCTTAGGCGCAATTTTCTTCCTACCGATTTACTTGGTGGTATTTACCGTTTGTACGGTTTGGGAATTATTATTCTCTGTGGTACGTGGTCACGAAGTAAATGAAGGGATGTTTGTTTCTACTATTCTTTTCGCCTTAATCGTTCCTCCTACTTTACCACTATGGCAAGCGGCGCTCGGTATTAGTTTTGGTATTGTTGTGGCAAAAGAAATTTTCGGTGGCGTAGGTCGTAACTTTATGAACCCTGCACTTGCCGGTCGTGCTTTCCTATTTTTCGCTTATCCGGCACAAATTTCCGGCGATACCGTGTGGACTGCGGCGGATGGTTTCTCCGGAGCGACCGCACTTTCACAATGGTCACAAGCGGGTCAAGGTGCGTTGCAACATACGGTAACCGGTCAACCAATCTCTTGGATGGATGCGTTTATTGGTAATATCCCGGGTTCAATGGGAGAAGTTTCAACCCTAGCGATTTTAGTGGGTGGTGCAATCATCGTTTTCACCCGAATTGCCTCATGGCGTATTATTGCAGGGGTGATGATTGGTATGATTGCGACCTCAACATTGTTTAACCTAATTGGTTCTGAAACGAATCATATGTTCTCAATGCCTTGGCACTGGCATCTTGTGTTGGGTGGTTTTGCGCTAGGTATGGTGTTCATGGCAACGGATCCTGTTTCGGCATCGTTCACCAATACAGGTAAATGGTGGTATGGTGCTTTGATCGGTGTAATGGCGGTGTTAATTCGTACTGTAAATCCGGCTTATCCGGAAGGAATGATGCTAGCGATTCTGTTTGCAAACTTATTTGCACCAATTTTTGACTACATCGTTGTTCAAGCAAATATCAAACGTCGGAGAGCAAGAACAAATGGCTAAGTTTAATAAAGACAGTGTAGGCGGTACAATTCTTGTTGTGTTGCTACTGAGTTTAGTTTGTTCCATTATTGTTGCTGGTTCCGCAGTGATGTTAAAACCTGCACAAGAAGAACAAAAATTACTCGATAAACAAAAAAATATCCTAAATGTTGCAGGACTTTTACAAGACAAAACAAATGTAAAAGAAACCTATGCAAAATTTATTGAACCTCGTTTTATTGATTTGGCAACGGGAGATTATGTTCAGCAGCCTGATGATTCTCAAGAGGTGATTCCTGCCGAACAAGATAAGGCTAGAATCCGTACTCGTGGAAAAACAGCTGAAATTTATCTTGTGAAAGATGAACAAGGTCAAACTCAGCAGGTGATCTTACCGATTTACGGTACAGGCTTATGGTCTGTTATGTATGGTTTGGTTTCCGTTCAACCGGACGGCAATACTATTAATGGGATCACTTATTATCAACATGGTGAAACTCCGGGATTAGGCGGCGAGATTGAGAATCCGAACTGGTCCGGTTTATTTAAAGGTAAAAAACTTTTCAATGAACAGCATCAACCGGCTATTCACATTGTGAAAGGTCAAGCGCCAAAAGACGATCATAGTATCGATGGTTTATCCGGTGCAACCTTAACCGCTAAAGGTGTCCAAGGTACGTTTGATTACTGGTTCAGTGGAAATGGTTTTAGTAAATATCTTGAAAAACTTCAAGCAGGAGCGAACTAATGTCTGGAAAAACAAATTTAAAAGATCTGTTATTAGCTCCTGTTGCTAAAAACAATCCAATTGCTTTGCAAATCCTTGGGATCTGTTCTGCGTTAGCGGTCACAACGAAGTTAGAAACTGCATTTGTTATGGCGATTGCTGTAACTTTAGTAACGGGGTTATCAAACTTATTTGTTTCACTAATTCGTCACTATATTCCCAACAGTATTCGTATTATCGTGCAACTTGCGATTATCGCTTCATTGGTAATTGTCGTTGACCAAATACTAAAAGCCTATGCTTACGGTTTATCTAAACAGCTTTCGGTATTTGTCGGATTGATTATTACAAACTGTATCGTAATGGGGCGTGCAGAAGCTTTTGCAATGAAATCCCCTCCGCTTGAAAGTTTTGTAGACGGTATTGGTAACGGTTTAGGTTATGGCACAATGTTAATCATTGTTGCTTTCTTCCGTGAACTTATCGGGTCAGGTAAATTATTCGGTATAACTATTCTTGAAACTATTCAAAATGGTGGTTGGTACCAAGCAAACGGTTTATTCTTACTTGCACCAAGTGCATTCTTTATCATCGGATTTGTCATCTGGGGATTAAGAACTTGGAAACCGGAGCAACAGGAGAAATAATCAATGGAACATTACATTAGCCTATTTGTGAAGGCCGTCTTCATTGAAAATATGGCACTTTCTTTCTTCTTAGGGATGTGTACATTCTTGGCGGTATCAAAAAAGGTATCTACCGCTTTTGGTCTAGGGATTGCTGTAACCTTCGTATTGGGCGTTGCAGTACCGGTTAACCAATTAATTTATGCTAACATACTGAAAGAAAACGCATTAATTGAAGGTGTGGATTTATCATTCTTGAATTTCATCACCTTTATCGGTGTGATTGCAGGTTTAGTGCAAATTCTTGAGATGGTATTAGATAAATTTATGCCGTCTCTTTATAACGCATTAGGGATTTTCTTACCGCTTATCGCAGTAAACTGTGCGATTTTCGGTGGCGTATCCTTTATGGTTCAACGTGATTACAATTTCCCTGAGTCTATCGTATACGGTTTCGGTTCCGGTTTAGGTTGGATGCTTGCCATCGTTGCACTTGCCGGCTTAACGGAAAAAATGAAATATGCGGATATTCCGGGTGGTTTGAAAGGATTAGGTATTACTTTCATCACCGTTGGTTTAATGGCGTTGGGCTTTATGTCCTTCTCCGGTATTCAATTATAAGGAGTGTAATCAATGAGTGATTCAGTAATTCTTGCACTCGGTATTGCTGCATTTACGGTTATCGTATTGGTATTGGTAGCAATCATCTTATTTGCGAAATCAAAACTCGTGGATTCCGGGGACATTACAATCGGTATTAACGATGATTCTGAAAAGGCAATCACATTACCTGCCGGCGGCAAATTATTAGGTGCATTGGCAAGTAAAGGAATCTTTGTGTCTTCTGCTTGTGGTGGCGGTGGCTCCTGTGGTCAGTGTATCGTAAAAGTGAAAAGCGGCGGTGGAGAAATTCTCCCGACCGAACTTTCTCACATTAATAAACGTGAAGCTAAAGAAGGCTATCGTTTGGCTTGCCAAGTGAATGTGAAAGGCAATATGGATATTGAACTTCCTGAAGAAATCTTCGGGGTGAAAAAATGGGAATGTACCGTTATTTCTAACGATAACAAAGCGACTTTTATTAAAGAGCTTAAATTAGCGATTCCTGAAGGTGAAGAAGTTCCTTTCCGTGCGGGTGGTTATATCCAAATTGAAGCGGAACCTCACACCGTTCACTATAAAGACTTTGATATTCCTGAGGAATACCACGAAGACTGGGATAAATACGATTTATGGCGTTATGTGTCTAAAGTGGACGAGCATATCATTCGTGCTTATTCAATGGCTTCCTACCCGGAAGAGAAAGGCATTATTATGCTTAACGTACGTATTGCAACGCCTCCGCCACGTCAACCGGACGCCCCTCCAGGTCAAATGTCTTCTTACATTTGGTCATTAAAACCGGGCGATAAAGTGACAATTTCCGGTCCGTTTGGCGAATTCTTTGCCAAAGATACTGATGCGGAAATGGTCTTCATCGGTGGCGGTGCAGGTATGGCGCCAATGCGTTCGCATATTTTCGACCAGTTAAAACGTTTGCACTCTAAACGTAAAATCTCATTCTGGTATGGTGCGCGTTCTAAGCGTGAAATGTTCTATGTGGAAGATTTTGATACGCTTCAAGCGGAAAATCCAAACTTCACATGGCACGTGGCACTTTCCGATCCGTTACCGGAAGATAATTGGGACGGCTATACCGGTTTCATTCACAATGTACTTTATGAAAACTATCTGAAAAATCATGAAGCGCCGGAAGATTGTGAATACTATATGTGTGGTCCTCCGGTAATGAACGCCGCCGTCATCAAAATGTTGAAAGACTTAGGCGTTGAAGACGAAAATATCTTATTAGATGACTTCGGCGGTTGATTTTAACTAAATTCACTACAAAAATTGACCGCACTTTGTGATGAAGTGCGGTCAAAATTTAACGTGTTTTTAGGGGCGTATTGTGTACGCCCTTATTGTTATTTAGATTACAGGCAAGCTGATTGAAAAGTCAGTTTGCCTATAATTCATCTCGTTAGGAAAAATAAATGAAGAAAATATTGAGCGGACTTCTTGTTGTTGCTTTCGCTTGCTCACTAGCGGCTTGTAAGAAAGATTCCGAAGTGATCACGCTAAGTGGTAAAACTATGGGAACAACCTATCATATTAAATATATCGATGATGGCACGGTGAGTGAAAATTCACAAAAGACCCATGAGCAAATTGAGCACATTTTAAAAGATGTTAATGCCAAAATGTCCACTTATATCAAAGATTCGGAATTAAGCCGTTTTAACCAAAATACGCAAGTGAACACGCCTATTGAAATTTCGGCAGATTTTGCGAAAGTGTTGGCAGAGGCAATTCGATTACATCAAATCACGGAGGGTGCACTTGATGTTACCGTTGGACCTGTAGTCAACTTATGGGGGTTCGGCCCGGAAAAACGACCTGAACGCCGACCGACAGCGGGGCAACTTGCAGAGCGTCAAGCTTGGGTCGGGCTTGATAAAATCACACTTGATATGGGGGGGCAAACCCCAACATTAAGTAAATCGGTGCCACAAGTCTATATTGACCTTTCTTCCATTGCTAAAGGTTTTGGTGTGGATCAAGTTGCAGAGAAGTTAGAACAATTTAACGTGCAAAACTATATGGTGGAAATTGGGGGGGAGATTCGAGCGAAGGGAAAGAACGCAGAAGGGAAAGCTTGGCAAATTGCTATTGAAAAGCCTAATATGACGGGAGAAAGAGCGGTCGAAAATGTGATTGGTTTAAATAATATGGCACTGGCAACCTCCGGCGATTATCGTATTTATTTTGAAGAAAACGGTAAACGTTTTGCTCATGAAATTAATCCGAAAACCGGCTATCCGATTCAACATCATCTTGCTTCTATCACAGTGTTAGCACCAACATCTATGACTGCTGATGGTTTATCAACGGGATTATTTGTGCTTGGAGAAGAAAAAGCGCTTGAAGTAGCGGAGAAAAATGATCTTGCCGTTTATTTAATCATTAAAACGAAAAAAGGCTTTGAGACTAAAATGTCGTCAGCCTTTAAAAAATTAACAGAAACTAAGGAATAATTATGCAAACTTTATTCTTCACCCTTATCGCATTTGTGGCGATTATTTTACTGATGTCCATTGGCTTTATTATCAAAAAACAAAGCTTAAAAGGCAGTTGTGGCGGTTTATCCACTCTTGGGATTGCTAAAGCCTGCGATTGCGATAAACCTTGCGACACACTTCAATCAAAACTTGATGTAGGCGATGAGCAAGCCAAGGCAGAGTATGAACAAAAATTTGCGAAGAAAAATGATGATTCGTCATTTTATGAAGTGAAATAAATGAAACTATCAAAAGTTATTTATACTTTATTTTTATTTATGATTTCTTCTTTTTCTTTTGCCGGTCAATATCCGGCGAGAGTAAATGCGGATATTGCATTATATGAAAAGCCTGATTTTAATAAGCCGGTTATCCTAGTAAAAAAAGGTGCTTGGTTAAATACGATGCCAAAGTTGTTTGGTACAGAGATCCGTTATGGAGATGGGTGGGAGGGGCTCTATATCGCACCGCAAGATATCAAGAACTTAGTCGATAAAAAGCCACTAGTAGTAGAAAAAGGTATTTATGATGAAGACAATAAAAATATTGTCCCTATCAAAAAAGTATTAATCACAAAAGATACATTAATTTATGATAAATCCGTATTAAATCAATCTAATGATGAGATTTTATACACTAAAAGTCTTTTTATTCTTAAAGCGACAGATGTTCCCTGTGCAGTCTTTAACGAAGTTATTGGTAAATCAGGGAAAACATTCTATCGAATTTCTTTTAATGATGAAGTATCTTATATTTTAAAAGATGATACCTCAATTATTGAAACTCTTGAGTAATAAGAATTTTAAAAACCAATGTGCTTCGCCTTAACCGAAGTTACGGGAGAATTTATGTTAATTTCAAAAACTTATAATCAATATTTTCCTCAATTATCCCAAGAACAACTTGCAGAGAATAGCAAGAAGAAAGTGATTTGCGGTATGTCTGGTGGAGTAGATTCATCCGTTTCCGCATTTATACTTCAACAACAAGGCTACCAAGTGGAAGGCTTGTTTATGAAAAACTGGGAAGAAGATGACGATACGGATTATTGCACTGCCGCAGCCGATTTAGCCGATGCGCAAGCGGTGTGCGACAAGCTCGGCATTAAACTGCATAAAATCAATTTTGCCGCAGAATATTGGGATAACGTATTCGAGCATTTTTTAACGGAATACAAAGCCGGTCGCACACCAAATCCTGATATTTTGTGCAATAAAGAAATTAAATTTAAAGCGTTTTTAGACTATGCGGCAGAAGATCTCGGCGCAAATTATATCGCCACCGGGCATTATGTTCGCCGCACCGATGATGATAAGCACGCAAAATTATTACGTGGTTTGGATTCAAATAAAGATCAAAGTTACTTTTTATATACCTTGAGCCATCAACAAGTGGGACAAAGCCTTTTCCCCGTAGGTGAAATTGAAAAACCGATTGTGCGTGCCATTGCAGAAGATTTAGGTTTAATTACCGCGAAAAAGAAAGACTCAACGGGAATTTGTTTTATCGGGGAACGTAAATTCAAAGATTTCTTGGCGCGTTATTTACCGGCACAGCCCGGGGATATTCGTACGGTGGACGGCGAAGTGATTGGTCGTCACGATGGCTTGATGTACCATACTCTCGGTCAGCGTAAAGGTTTAGGTATTGGCGGTTTGAAAAATGCCGGTGAAGAAGCTTGGTATGTGGTGGATAAAAACGTGGAAAATAATGAATTGATTGTGGCTCAAGGGCATGATCATCCGCGTTTATTCTCCAAAGGATTAATCGCAAAACAACTTCACTGGGTGGATCGCCAACCGATTCGTGAATCGTTACGTTGCACAGTGAAAACCCGTTACCGCCAAACGGACATTCCTTGCGTCATTGAACCGATTGACGACGAAACAATTCGAGTTATTTTTGATGAACCTCAGGCAGCGGTTACACCGGGTCAATCTGCGGTATTTTACCTAAATGAAGTCTGCTTAGGCGGCGGTATTATTGAAACAAGAATTTAGTTTTTAAAAGTGCGGTGAAAAATTTCAGTATTTTCTACCGCACTTTTTTATAGTGAATTTCTACTAATTTGAAATAATTTTTAAATTTTCATATAATACCCGCAATTTTGGAAACAATCCTTCAATTTCTACTGAAAGTTTCCTTCAAAATCGCACCTCTATGTGCTGTCATTGTCGTGTATTTACTACACATTTTGTTACTTAATCATAATTTTAAATAAATCGAATTTTTAAATTTATCTACTTAATTTTAAGGAGAAAGCTTTGTCTTTATCTCAATTTGTGGAAAAGAGAACGTCATTTAATCCTTTTGTGATTGGATTGACCCTATTTTTTGTTTTGTTACTGGTGGTGATGATTTTGATCGCACCGAATCAAACTCAAGCATTATTAAACCAAGCGAAAGCGGGAATTTTTGCAAATTTTAGTTGGTTTTATGTATTGGCATTTTCAATTTTTTTAGGCTTTTTACTAATTTTATCTGTGAGTAGTTTGGGAAATATTAAACTCGGCAGTGATGAGGAAGAGCCTGAATTTAGTTTCCTGTCTTGGCTTGCGATGTTATTTGCCGCCGGTATGGGGGTGGGATTGATGTTCTTTGGGGTTGCCGAACCGTTAACCCATTATCTTTCGGATATTACTAGCGGAGTTGCGGAACATCGACAGCAAGAGGCATTGTTACATACTTTGTTCCATTGGGGCATTCATGCTTGGGCGGTATATGGCATGATTGCATTAGCCTTAGCTTATTTCGGTTTCCGTTATAAATTGCCGTTAGCATTACGCTCCTGTTTTTATCCGTTATTGAAAGATCGCATTAACGGAAAAATGGGGGATATCATCGATATTATGGCATTACTTGCCACCTTATTCGGCATTATCACCACACTAGGTTTTGGCGCGTCTCAATTAGGTGCGGGGCTACATCAAATGGGCTGGGTAAGTGAAAATAACTTTACATTGCAGGTGATGGTGATCATTGTCGTAATGAGCTTGGCGATTTTTTCAGCCATTTCGGGGGTCGGTAAAGGTGTAAAAATACTAAGTGAATTAAATTTAACACTGGCATTTTTATTACTCATTTTTGTATTAGTCAGCGGACCAACGCTTTATTTACTCTCGGCATTTAGTGATAACATCGGAACCTATCTCGGCAATTTAGTACAACTTAGTTTCAAAACCTATGTGTATGAGCAAGAACATACCGCTTGGTTTAGCGGATGGACGGTGCTTTATTGGGCGTGGTGGTGTTCATGGGCGCCTTTCGTGGGATTATTTATCGCCCGTATTTCCAGAGGTAGAACGATTCGCGAATTTATTTTTGGGGTATTGGTCATTCCGAGTTTATTCGGCATACTTTGGTTCACGATATTTGGTAATACCGCTATTTGGTTAAACGATGGAGAGGCGGCCGGAGTGTTGGGACAAATGATTTCATCACCGGAAACCTTATTGTTTAAGTTTCTTGATTATTTACCGTTACCTACTATTAGCGGCTTGGTGAGTTTGATCGTTATTTCGTTATTTTTTATCACTTCGGCGGATTCGGGAATTTATGTTTTAAACAATATTGCCTCTCGTGATAAAAGCCTTATTTCACCTAACTGGCAAACAGTGATGTGGGGAATGTTGATGTCCGTGGTTGCGATAGTTCTAATGCAATCAGGCGGTTTAGCAAACCTTCAGACCATGACATTAATGGTCGCATTGCCCTTTGCCGTATTGATGTTAATCATGTGTTTTAGCCTATGGAAAGGATTAAATGCGGATAAAAAATACTTTACAACAAAGGTTAATCCGACCAGTATTTTATGGACGGGTGAAAAATGGAAAGAACGTTTGGAACAAATGATGAACCAAACGCAGGAAAAGGATATTTTGCGTTTCTTAAAATACACGGCGTTGCCGGCAATGCGTGAATTACGCCAAGAACTTATCGGCAAATATAATTTAAACGTACAAATCAATACCTTATTTGATCAAGAAGAACCCGCAGTAGAATTAGTCATTCAAAAAGAATCGATGCGTGATTTTATGTATGGGATTAAATCCGTCGGGCGTGAGGTTTCCGAACAGCTAATTAACGATGAAAATCTTCCGCATATTCAGCATAGTACGACTTATGAACCATACACCTATTTCTTTGACGGGCGTGTCGGCTACGATGTGCAATATATGGATCAAGATGAATTGATTGCCGACATATTGAGACAATACGAGCGCTATTTAACTTTACTTGATGATGTCGGTCAGGAATTAATGGCTCACGAGCAAGTGGAGCTGGCAGAGTAGTGTGAGGGTTATGGAGTAAAATAATCAAAGTGCGGTTGTTTTTCGCCAGGTTTTACAACGGATAATCAGTTAAAACTTAATTGTTTAGGGAACATCA
>NZ_MLHS01000026.1 GCF_001999335.1 Rodentibacter sp. Ppn85
AATGGTTTGTGGAAACGCAGCCTTTACCGGCAAACGGTTTTACCATGTGTACCGGTTCTTATGGCGTGCGTTCCGACAATGATTTAGTGAAAATGACCGAACAATTTGCCGATAGAATTTACTTTGCTCATTTACGTTCAACCCAGCGTGAAGACAATCCCTTTAGTTTCCATGAGGCTGCTCACTTAGAGGGAGATGTAGATATGTTTAATGTAGTAAAAGCACTACTCACTGAAGAATATCGCCGCTTAAATAACGGCAAGACCCGTTTAATCCCTATGCGTCCGGATCACGGACATCAGATGTTAGATGATTTACATAAAAAAACCAATCCGGGCTATTCCGCGATTGGTCGATTAAAAGGTTTAGCCGAATTTCGTGGATTAGAAATGGCGTTAAAGAAAGTTTATTTCAATAAGTAGCATTGTTTCCATCAAAAAGGAGACAATGGAAAAAGCGTTATTCGTTCTGTCATTATTATCTTTCACTGTGTTTCTCCAAAAGACATAATAAAAGGTAACTATGCTTCTAATGTTTACGCTATTCTAATTTATAAATATCATTAACCATTAAAATTAGCACTTTCAATAAGTGCTGATTTTATCTAGTAAGATGAAAAAATATACTGGCGAAATACTTCTCTTTATTGTGACATTTATTGCCGCATCAGGTTGGTTCTTTTCTAAGTATTCTTTAGAAGGCATGCCAACAATGGGATTTATCGGTCTAAGATTTAGCTTAGCGGCTCTCATCTTTATTCCTTTTTCTTTTCACGCAATAAAAGCGCTTACAAGAACACAACAGTTAAAAGCCAGTTCTGTTGGACTGGCTTATATCGTTGCGATGATTTTATGGATTAACGGACTAATTTATAGTGAAGACTTGGGAGAAGGTGCGTTTATTTATAGCTTATCAATGCTTATTGCACCGTTAATCTCTTGGTTTTTATTTAAACATCAGCCTAAAATAACATTTTGGTTTGCCTTACCTATAGCTGCGTTAGGACTCTATTTCTTATCAATTAAACAAGGATTTATCCATTTTTCCCTGAGCAATATTTTGTTTTTACTTGCCTCAATAAGTGGCGCTTTTTATTTTGTATTAAATAATCAATATGCGAAAGAGGTTGATTCTCTGTCACTCACGACAATACAACTAGGTATTGTAGGTATCTCTGCCAGTATTTATTCTTTATTATTTGAACAATGGCACATCCCTATTCCAGCTGAAACATGGTTTTGGTTTTTAGGTAGTGTTTTAATCACTACAAATATTCGCGTACTATTACAAACCGTTGCTCAAAGAAGATGCCATGTCAATACTGCCGCAATTATCATGTTATTAGAACCGGTATGGACATTGATATTAGGTTGCTTAGTATTAAAAGAAAATATTTTCCTCACGAAAATAATCGGATGTTTATTAATTTTTTCTGCGATATTTATTTATAGATTTAATGCTAAAAAAGAACGGTCATAAAAACTCTGATTTTTACGACCGCTCTTTTTCTTAGACATTTGCAGGTTTTACAATCTCACTTGGATAGCAACCTAAAATTTTTAAGTAATTACTATGTTTTTTCAACTCTTCCAACGCTTCTTGAGTATCCGGATGATGAATATTCGCTTCAATTTCCAAATAAAACATTTCTTCCCAAGGTTTACCGTAAATAGGACGAGACTCAAGCTTCGTCATATTAATTTGATATTTTTTAAATATCAAAAGTGCATCAGCCAAAGAACCTGCTTGTTGCGGTGTGGTCATCAGCAATAAAGTTTTAGTGTGAATTTGCGGAGAAACTTTACGTGCATCCCTTGATACTACAATAAAACGGGTAATATTGTTTTCTTGATTCGCAACATTCGTTTTTAATACGCTTAAGCCATATAGTTTTCCACCGTCTTCATTACCTAATGCAGCAATATTTGGCTTATTCAAACTTGATACTAACTGCATGGCATGTGAACTACTTTCGCAATATTCAATATGAACACGATCTAAGCTATGAATAAATTGACTGCATTGCTGAATCACTTGCGGATGGCTATACAAAGTATCAATTTGGCTCAAACTCGTCGCCTCACTAACTAAAACACAATGTTTAATCGGGTAAGCAAGCTCGCCGACAAGGAATAAATCCGTATGTTGAAGTAAATCATAGACCTCATTAATAGCCCCTGAGGTCGTATTTTCTAAGGGAAGAATACCAACATCCGCTTCGCCATTTTTCACTTTTTCAAATACTTGCTCAAACGATTGGCAGCCGAGTTCTATAAACTGCTTTTGATAACGTGCAGCATAATTACGTGCGGCTAAATTAGAATAAGATCCCCGTTTCCCCAAAAAAGCGATATGCAAATTTTGACTACGTTGCTCATTCAACCGATTTTGCAAATATACTTGTTGAGTTAATACGGAATCCTCAATAATCTTTTGGAAAATTGAAGTGATATATTGTGGTTCAAGCTGATAATTTTCATTCTCTGCAAATTGTATAAGCTCTTGTAGAAGTTGCTGCTCCCTTTCCTCATCACGTAAAGCTTTTTGGGTTATTTCTTTACTTCTTACCACATCAAAAGCCAAACGATGACGTTCGGAAAGTAACTTCAAAAGATTTCGATCTATTTGTGTAATTTGCTGTCTTATTTCAGACAATTCTAAAGCCATAGTCATCCCTATTTAAAAATCACTGCGTCTTTTGGATCATATTTTGATGCATCAAGCGGTATATTTTGTGAGTTCTTCCAAATATATTTAGCTAATACTTCGGCATCAATAAAACCCGTATTTAAGAAAGTAGGATTGTTAGTGACAACAGGATAACCATCGCCACCTGCTGCATTATAGCTTGGCAAAGAAACCCGATAAGTTTTCGATAAATCCAGTAATTTACCTTGAATTTTCACGTTTTCCACTTTTTGAGTAGCTTTATTTACCACCATAGAAATACCGGAATATTGCGCATAAGCCCCGGAATCAACTTCTTTTAACGCAACTACATTTAAATAATCAAGTAATTCCTTACCGGTTAAATCCACATAACTTACAATATTACCAAACGGATGCACTTTTAAAATATCACGATAAGTGACTTTACCCGGTTGAATAGAATCTCGGATACCACCTGAATTCATAATGCCAATATCTGCACCGGCACGTTCTCTCTGTGCTTCTGCAATTAAACGACCAAGGTTGGTTTGTTTAAAACGAATAACATCGCGATCTCCTTCTAATTTGCCCTTTAACTTCCCAAGCTCACGTCCTAGTAATTCGTCCCCTTTATTTTGATAGCTTTTTAACAATTTTTCTATTTCCGGATCTTGAGGAATAACCTCGCCATAATTAATATACTCGGTTTTACCATCTTCTTTTGTTACTTTCTTCTTCAAATTCACTGGAATTAATTCATACTTTGCAAGTTTCAATTCACCATTTTTAAACTCAAAATCCGCACGTCCGACGTATTTACCCCACTCATAAGCCTGCATAATCCAAGTACCGTTTTGATAATCCGGTTTGCAAGATTGTGTCGGTTTATAATCCTTAATCCATACTCCTTTTTCATCCACACAAACAGGATCGTGGCTATGTCCTCCAACTATCATATCAAATGCGCCTTTATCTAAATTACGTGCAAGCGATACATCACCGGGCGCATTAGATCCGTGTTGTGCATCGTAATAATAGCCCATGTGGGTTAAAGCAATTCGCACGTCCGGTTTTGCCTTTTCATTTAGTTCTTTTAATGTTTCTTTCGCAGATTCTGTCGGATCTTTAAAGACAACATTACCTGTATATTCAGGATTACCGAGTTTTGCCGTATCCTCTGTAGTTAATCCTACTACCGCAACTTTTAATCCCTGTTTGTCTAAAACGATATAAGGTTTAACAAGCGGTTGGTTCGTTTTCTTGTTGAGCACATTTGCAGATAAGAAAGGGAAAGTAGCCCAAGATTCTTGCATTGCAAGCATTTGCAATGGATTGTCAAACTCATGATTGCCCAATACCGTTGCTTCATAGCCCATCGCATTCATCGCTTGGATATCCGGTTCGGCATTTTGCATATCCGATTCAGGCACGCCGGTATTAAAATCACCTGCATTTAATAAAATAACTGAACCACCCTTTTTCTCCACTTCAGCTTTCACTCGATTAATAATTGTCTTTTGTGCAGGAAAGCCATATTCACCCTTATTATTCGGCCAGAAATGCCCATGGGTATCATTAGTGTGAAGAAGTGTGAAGTGGTAAGTTTTGTCCTGCTCGTACGCCATTACAGCAGATGTTGCAAGAACTAAAGGCAAAAATGTAAATAACTTTTTCATGAAAACTCATCCTAAATTAACCGCTCTTTCTAGAGCAAATAAAATAAAAAAGCTATACTTCTTTTAAGGAAATATAGCTTTCTAATCAAAAACAATTAAATCAGTACTTGGGCTGGTGTAACATACCCGTGTGGCGCTTGCTCTTTATCCTCAAAGGTAACAAATTCCCATGCCTCCTGATTTGCAATTACCGCCCGAAGCAATTTGTTATTTAGACCATGACCCGATTTATAAGCTTTAAAATCACCGATAATGTTGTAACCCGCCATATAAAGATCGCCAATGGCATCCAACATTTTATGACGGACTAACTCATCTTTAAAACGCAACCCTTCTTCATTCAAAATACGATAATCATCCAATACAATGGCATTGTCTAAGCTACCGCCAAGTGCTAAACCTTGAGATTGGAGATATTCTATATCTTTCATAAAACCAAAGGTTCTTGCACGACTGATTTGATGAACAAATGCTTGGGGTGAGAAATCCATCACATAGTTACGCACATTTTTACCAATGGCAGGATGTTCAAAATCAATGGTGAAATCTAAACGGAAACCATTGTAAGGAGCAAACTCCGCCCATTTATCGCCATCTTCTACCCGCATTTTTTGTTTAATACGGATAAATTTCTTCGCTGCGTTTTGCTCTTCAATACCGGCATCTAACAACAAGTAAATAAACGGACTTGAACTACCATCCATAATCGGAATTTCAGGAGCATCAACCTCGATAATAATATTATCAATTCCGAGACCTGCTAACGCCGCATTTAAATGTTCAACGGTTGAAACACGAACGCCTTGCTCATTGACAAGTGCGGTACAAAGCATCGTATCTCGTACGGAATCCGCATTTGCCGGGAATGTTAGCGGCGGATTTAAGTCGGTACGACAGTAAATTACACCGGTATTTGGCATTGCCGGACGTAATGTTAAAGTCACCTTTTTGCCGCTATGCAAACCGATCCCAGTTACTTTAACACTTTGTTTTAATGTTCTTTGTTTAATCATCATTCTCTTTACCTTATTGTTTCACAACAAGATTTTATTTATTACTTATCGTTTTGATCTATTGCGTTCGGATCAAATTTCTTAAAAGAAGACAAACGTTCGGTGATAGGTCTTTCCAAGCCACCACGATAATCTGTCGGCTGTGGGTTTCTCTCCGGAGAACGTATCGGCTCAGGCTGTTTAAATGTTGTAATAGGTTGTTGCTCTTGCGTTCTTAACGGAATCGAGTGTGAATTCCCATCTACCGGTTGGTGAAGCGGTGATAACGGTTGAGCCGTTTTTTGTACCTGAATGGTCTCATTTGGCGTAATTTCACCCAAACCTGTTGCGACAATAGTTACGCGGATTTCATCACTCATTTCCGGTATTAATGTTGTCCCTACAACAATCGTTGCATCTTCCGAAGCAAAACTATGGATAGTATCACCTACTACGTTAAACTCATCAAATGCAATATCAAAACCGCCCGTGATATTAATTAAAATACCCTTCGCATTGGTTAAATCAACTTTTTCCAACAAATCGTTGCGTACAGCAATTCTTGCTGCTTCCTCAGCACGACCTTCACCCGGTGCGCCATGTGCGGAACCAAAGCCAATCATCGCCTGTCCCATCTCCGACATGACGGTTCTCACATCGGCAAAGTCAACATTAATCATGCCCGGCGAGGTAATCATATCTGAAATACCCATCACAGAGTTACGCAGTACATCATTCGCAGCAGCAAATGCATCAATTAACGTTGCATTTTTAGGGAGAACTTTTTGAATTTGCTGATTAGGAATAATGATCATTGAATCAACGTATTGGGCAAGATCCTTGATCCCTAATTCGGCAAATTGCATACGCTTTTTACCTTCAAAAGCAAATGGTTTGGTGACAACCGCAACAGTTAAAATACCCAATTCTTTTGCTACTTTGGCAACAATAGGTGCAGCACCTGTTCCTGTCCCCCCCCCCATACCGGCAGCAATAAAGACCATATCGGCACCTTCAAGCATTTTACGGATCTCTTCTTGATCATCTTCCGCAGCTTTACGTCCCACATTAGGATTTGCCCCGGCTCCAAGACCTTTTGTTGTCGCGCCGCCAATTTGTACCGTTTGCTGAACTTGGCTTTTCCGTAATGCTTGTGCATCGGTATTCACTGCATAGAAAATTATTTTTCCATGCTCTTCGCTATCAAGAGTATTTTCACCAAGAAGAGTACCGCCAATGTCTTGTTTAATCATATTGGCGACCATATGGTTTACGGCATTACCGCCACCGCCGCCAACACCGACAACCTTAATCAGTGCGCCTGATTGTTCTTCAAAATCACCATAATCTGGATATAACATTTGCGTTCTCCGTTCTGCTAATACTCTGCTAGCATTCTAATAAAGTTAAACTGCTTCTTATTGTAGATGAAAATTCAAAATAATCAAAATTCTGACCGCACTTTATTTGCGATTTTTTTAATTCCCGACCAAATTGTACCGAAAATATTCCCTTCCGAATCGTCATCGCCACCGATAAGATCATCACTATTACTATGGCTATACTGTAACAACCCTATTACTGTTGAATATTGCGGACGATTTACATAATCAGTTAAACCGGTAATATTTAACGGACTGCCGATTCGCACTTGGCAACCAAATACATCCATCGCACACTCTTTTAAATCCTTAATTTGGGCGCCGCCACCGGTAATGACAACTCCGGCAATTAATTCAAATTTAATATGGTTACTTTCTAAATTCGCTTTTAGCCTATCTAATTCGTCCTTCACAACACCAAGAAGTTCCGTATAACGTGCTGAAGTGATTAAAGATAAATCACTTGTAGTTAAAGAACGGGGGGCTCGACCGCCGATACTGGCAACTTCAATCTTTTTATCGCCGTGTAAACGAGCCGGATAGACCGCACTTGCATAGTTCACCTTAACCCGCTCCGCTTCTGCACGAGAAATAGTGCAGGCGTGGGCAATATCATTGGTCACAATATTACCGGCGTAGGGGATCACTTTACTAAAACGTAAAGCACCATTGGTGAAAACCATCACATTCATTGTACCCGCACCGAAATCAATCAAACAAACACCAAGGTCTTTTTCATCTTCAGTTAAAACCGAATGAGTTGCAGCAAAACCTGAGAACACAACTTTATCAACTTGTAAACCGCAACGCTCCACGGCCTTTTTTAAATTATTTTGCCAATCTTGATGACAAGCAATCAAATGTACGTGAGCATTCAAACGAACGCCTTGTAAACCAAGGGGATTTTTAATATTTAATTGACGATCCACCGCATATTCTTGTGGGATGACGTGTAATAAAGAGACACCTTCCGGCAATTTAATTGTGCTTGCATTATGCAAGGCAGAATCTATTTCATCTTGCGTAACTTCACTCTCGCCAATTGGAACAAATCCATTTTCATTTAAACTTTGAATATGTTCTCCGGTAATTGCCAAAGTTACACTCATAATCTGGCAATCCGCCATTGACTCTGCCGACTCAATAGCACGTTGAATGGAGCTCACAACCGCATCTAAATCCGTAATACTTCCGCTATCAATTCCCTTTGAAGGGCAGCTACCGACTCCCAATACGTTTACTACGCCATCCGGTAATACTTCACCAACGACAGCAACGACTTTTGATGTACCGACTTCAAGTCCAACAATTGCCTTTGTTTCAACCACTTTTGCCATATTTTATTACACCCGCTAAATCTTATTTATCCGTCATTCCGACTGCTGCACCCGATGTATATCGTAAATCGACATAGTCAATTCGTTTGCCTTCTTCAACTTCAATTTGTGGATAAATTGTCACAAAACGCTCGAGTTTTGATTTCCATTCTCCACGCCCTAACTTCAGTACTATATCATTATCAAGTGTAACTTGCCACGCACCGCGAGCATCAATAGTTACACCTTTTACATTTAAATTTTTCGCCTTGAAATCAGCATAAATCTGATTCCATACCTCAAGCACTTTTTGGCTCTGATAATCCGGGCCGCCTAAATAAGGCAACACTTTATTTTTTAAACGCTCCATCGGCAATTGGAAAACGGTTCCGTCTTTTGTGACAAACTCCGTTTTATTCCAAATCGCGACCGGAATATATTCTGTCAGCCAAATACTTAGGCGATTTGGCCAAACTTTACGAACAACCGCACCTTTTATCCAAGGTAAGGTTTCAATTTGCTCTTGAATAACTTTAACATCCTGTCCCCAAAAGCCTTTTAATGAGCCCATTTTAAGCAAAACATCCTGAACGTCCGCATAATCGGTAAATTCTGTTTTACCGACGAGCGCATAAGCACTAATTGGTTTAGAATCAAGTCCTTCCAACCAATTTTGCCAATTTGAATAAACAAAATACCCAAATCCGATACATAATATGGCGATCAATAGACGAAGTTGTAAAAAATATTTGAATCTTGATTCGCCATACCGGGTATTTGGTGTGCTTTTACGTTTCAGCACATTCATTGCGCGCTCAACTCCAGAATATTCACGACAAGTTGCTCAAAAGAAATGCCCGCCGTTGCAGCCGATTTTGGGAATAAACTATGACTGGTCATTCCCGGATTGGTATTAACTTCCACCAACCGGAAATCTCCCTTCGCATCACACATCACATCAATACGGCTCCAACCGCGACAGCCTACCGCATCATAAGCCTGCTTGACCAGTATTGCCAATTCCTGTTCACGTTCTGCGGTTAACCCTGCCGGACAAAAATATTTCGTATTATCGGAAATATATTTTGCCTCATAATCATAAAATTCACCTTCAGGTACGATACGAACTGCGGGTAATACCCGCCCATCTAACACAGGCACAGTCAATTCATCACCGGCAAGCCATTCTTCAATCAAAATTGTGTTATCAAATTTAAGTGCAAATTCAACCGCACTTTTTAAACTTTCTACGCTTTCAACCTTTGTTAAACCTACGCTAGAACCTTCTAAAGAAGGTTTAACCATTAACGGTAGCCCCAATTTTTCCACGACTGCTTGCGGATCTAATTGAGCTAAATTATCACGTGTCACCACCGCCATCTCGGCAACAGGTAAACCAAAAGCTTTCCACAACATTTTAGTGCGCATTTTATCCATCGTCAAAGCGGAGGCCATTACGCCACAGCCGGTATAAGGTAAACCGATTTGCTCTAATAAACCTTGCATGGTTCCGTCTTCACCGCCACGACCATGTAAAATATTAAATACACGATCAAAGCCGTCTTTCTTAAGATTTACAACATCATATTCTTTCGGATCTATAGGATGGGCGTTATAACCTTGGCTGACAAGGGCATCTAAAACCGCTTTACCGGAATTTAAAGAAACTTCCCGCTCAGCTGATGTCCCCCCTAATAATACGGCAATTTTTTCTTGTCTTAAATTCATTTTATATCCTATTTATCATGACTAATTTTCATATTTTTGTAGGTTTAAATTTTCGTATCCTACACTAATTTTTCCAAGAATCTGCCAAACCACGAGAAATTTTACTCACGCTACCGGCCCCTTGCGCCAAAATTAAATCACCGTCTTGAATAATTTGATCGAGCACTTCGCCTAATTGCATTATATCCGATACCAAAATAGGATCTACTTTACCCAAATTACGGATTGAACGGCAAAGTGCTTTACTGTCAGCCCCCACAATTGGTGTTTCACCGGCAGCATAAACATCCAGCATAACCAGCGCATCCACTTGTGAAAGCACTTGAACAAAATCATCAAATAAATCACGGGTACGTGAATAACGATGCGGTTGGAAAATCATCACAATGCGCTTATTTCCCCAACCTTCGCGTGCCGCTTTAATCGTTACCCCAACTTCGGTTGGGTGATGACCATAATCATCCACTAAACGCACTTTTCCGTTTGGACGAATAAATTCACCAAGTTGATCAAAACGACGCCCCGCACCTTGGAAATCAGCAAGTGCCTCTAAGATCGCTTCATTATTAATGCCTTCTTCCTTGGCTACCGACAATGCCGCCGTAGCATTTAACGCATTATGTTTGCCCGGTACATTGAGCAGCACATTAAGATATTCCCCGTTTGGACAAACCACTCTATAATGCCCCTGAAAACCGATTTGCTCGTAGTCTTCAATACGGTAATCCGACTGTTCACTGAAACCGTAAGTAATAACCTGACGTCCCACTTTCGGAGCCAGTTCCATTAAAACAGGGTCGTCCGCACACATCATCGCTAAGCCGTAGAAAGGAAGATTATGAAGGAATTTCACATAAGTGGCTTTCATTTTCTCAAAATCGCCTTCATAAGTATCCATATGATCCGGCTCAATATTCGTTACAACAGAAACCATGGGCTGTAAATGCAAGAAAGAGGCATCGCTTTCATCCGCTTCCGCGATTAAATAACGGCTCACACCAAGGTGGGCATTTTTTCCTGCAGATTTCACTAATCCGCCATTCACAAAAGTAGGATCTAATTTTGCTTGCGTATAAATCATCGACAACATTGCTGTTGTAGTTGTTTTACCGTGCGTTCCCGCCACTGCGATACCGTGACGAAAACGCATAATTTCTGCCAACATTTGTGCACGTTGGATCACCGGAATACGATTTTGTTTTGCCGCAATCAATTCCGGGTTATCTTCACGAATCGCACTTGATACAACAACAACACTCGCTCCATCAATATTTTCAGCTTTATGACCAATAAAAACGCTTGCTCCCGCCTGTGCAAGACGTTGGGTAACCGCACCGTCTGCGATATCCGAACCTGAAATTCGATAGCCTTCATTCAAAAGAATTTCAGCAATTCCACTCATACCGGCACCGCCGATACCAATAAAATGAATTTGCTGAACCCGGCGCATTTCAGGGATAATTTTTCTAATTTCTTCATGAGAATGTTTCATCTTATTTCCTTCTCTCTTTCGGAAAATATTTAACCGTTCAAAAAGTGCGGTCAAAATCCCAAAGATTTCTACATGATTATTTTGCGTTTTCAATAATGACACTAGCAACGTGCTGAGCCGCTAATGGTGCAGACATAGATTTTGCCTTGATCGCCATTTGTAAAAGTTCATCACGCGTAAAATTCTGCAAATAATTAACCAAAATGTCAGGCGTTAAATCTACTTGTTCTACAATTTTAGCCGCCCCGACATCGGCTAAATATTTTGCATTAAGATATTGTTGCCGATCTTTATGTTGGAACGGAATAAAAATTGCTGGCGTACCGACAGCGGCAAGTTCGCATACCGTCAATGCACCGGAACGACAAATCACCACATCCGCCCACGCATAGGCCTCCGCCATATCATCAATAAACTCTGTAATTTTTATTTTCGAGGCGTTCTTTCCATAAAGTTCGGTCACATCTTTTACGGCGCCTTTCCCTACTTGATGACGAACCTCTAATCTATCCACAAGTTGTGAGACAACTTTTGGCAGAGTTTGATTCAATACTCGGGCTCCTTGGCTCCCGCCCACCACAAGTACGCGCAATTTTTCACCATGATGGGAAAAACGTTCCTCCGGTGACGGAATTTGAAATAAGCTTTGGCGTACGGGGTTACCGACAACCTCCGCACTCGGAAAAGCATTTGGAAAGGCTTGTAATACACGGGTTGCAATTTTTGCAAGCCATTTATTGGTTAATCCTGCAACGGCATTCTGCTCGTGCAGAATAATCGGTACACCACACAGTTTTGCCGCTACACCGCCTGGCCCGGAAACGTAGCCCCCCATACCTAACACGGCGTTCGGCTTTTCCTCTCGGATAATTTTTTTTGCTTGAAATATGGCTCGTAAAATAGCAAAAGGCGCACTTAATAAGGCTTTAATGCCCTTCCCCCGCAACCCGGAAATTTGAATAAAACGAATCGGAATGCCGTGTTCCGGTACAAGTTTTGCCTCCATACGATCTTTTGTACCAAGCCAGCAAATTTCCCATCCTTGTTGTTGTAAGGTTTGGGCAACTGCGATAGCTGGGAAAACATGTCCGCCCGTGCCTCCCGCCATGACCAATAATTTTTTGGATTTATTCATTTTTATTCCTAATCATCACGCAAACGCGCTTGTCCGCCCCGCTGTAAACGGTTTTCATGGTCAATACGCAATAAAATACCAATCGTCGCCGACATAATAATAATACTTGAACCGCCGTAGCTCACTAACGGGAAAGTTAAACCTTTTGTCGGCAGCATACCTAGCGCCATACCTAAATTCACAAAGCCTTGAAAGAAAATCCAAAAGCTAATACCGAAAGCAAAAAAGCCACGAAAACGCTGTTCTAATTGTAGTGATTCACGACCGATTTTTAATGCGCGGAAAACTAGCAATCCTAATAAAGCGACGATCACAAAAATACCGATAAAACCGAATTCTTCACCAATAATTGCCATAATGAAGTCGGTATGCGCTTCCGGTAAATAATCTAATTTTTGAATAGAATTTCCTAAACCTTCCCCTGTTATTTCCCCCCGTCCGAATGCCATAAGCGAGTTAGTCAGCTGAAATCCCGTACCATAGGGATCTTTAAAAGGTTCTAAGAAACCGGTAAAACGTTTTAAACGATAAGAGGCGGAAACCACTAACCACACAAGCAATAATATGCCGGTAACAAATAAACCGACAAATTGCCAGAAGTTTGCGCCGACAATAAAAAGCATCCCAAAGGTAATAACAAACAATACGACCGAACTACCCAAATCCGGTTGGGCCAATAAAAACCCTCCCATAATTCCCATAACAATGAAAGGTTTAAAAGCACTTAATTTATTTGACCGCACTTCATCATAACGGCGAGTGAAATAACTAGCCAAGAAACAAGCAAGCGCTAATTTAGCAAATTCTGCCGGTTGGAAATTAAGTACGCCAAGAGAAATCCAGCGTTTTGCACCATTTACAGAAGAACCAATCACTAGCACTGCAAACAGTAATAGAATCGCTAAGAAAAAAATTTTAACATGCCATTTTTCCCATTGTTGGGTCGAAATTTGCATGCTGAAATAGCAGGTTAAAAGCGAGAGAAACACATAAAATGCATCACGTTTGGCAAAATAAAATGCATCATTAAATAATCTCGAGCTATACGGAATAGAAGCTGAAGTTACCGCAATCAAACCAATGAGCAATAAAATCACAAAAAGCCAAAACAACGCACGATCATATAATAATCCCTGCGGTGTAATTCTGGTCCAACTATCAAGATTCTGTTTAATTTTCTGAATAAATTCCATTGCTCTATTAATTAATTTAATTGTGCTAAACGAGTAAATTCTTCACCGCGCTTTTCAAAAGAAGCGAATTGATCAAGACTTGCGCAAGCCGGTGATAATAGTACCATATCGCCCACTTGTAATGTCGGTCGTAAAAAGTTAATCGCTTGCGCCATAGTTTCAAATAGATAGCTTTGTGGAGAAAGTTTTGCCAGCTCCGCCCCATCACGCCCAAAACAATAACAAATAATATGAGGCTGATTAATCAATTCGGCTAATTCGGAAAAATCAGCCCCTTTTCCATCCCCGCCTAATAACAAGTGCAATTTACCTTCGACAAATAAACCTGTCAGTGCGGCAACGGTACTTCCCACATTGGTTGCTTTAGAATCATTAATCCAACGTACACCGTTTGCCCGATAGGCTAATTGAAAACGGTGCGCTAACCCGCTAAATTGTCGAAGTGCGGTACGAATTGCCTCTAAATTTACCCCGACCGCCTGCGCTAATGCAGCTGCCACAAGGATATTCATATAATTATGACGACCGACAAGTGTAATTTCATCACAAGGTAAAATCACCTCATCTTTTACCATTAAATACTGTTTGCCATTCTCTGCTTTAATATAATAATCCGCATTATGCTCGGCAAAAGAAACTATCTTCTTCCCTTGATTTTTACCCTCACCAAAAGTCAATTTGTCTTCGTTATTCACCACTGCTGTTTCAGCCTGATGATAAACACGCAATTTAGCCTGACGATAATCCTCTAAGTCCGCGTAACGATCCATATGATCTTCCGTAACATTTAATACGGTTGCTGCCGTAGCTTTTAAACTGTATGTTGTTTCCAATTGAAAGCTGGATAGTTCCAACACGTAAAGGTCATAATCCTCATTCAGTAAAGAGAGCGCCGGAATACCAATATTCCCTCCCATACCTACTTTCAGTCCCGCTGCTTTCGCCATCTCGTAAACTAACGTGGTCACGGTACTTTTTCCATTTGACCCCGTTATCGCCACAATTGGTTTCGTGACTGCACGACAAAACAATTCAATATCACCAACAACTTCTACACCTAATGAAAGTGCGGTCTGAATTTCCGAAGTTTTTACCGCAAGCCCCGGACTGATAACGATAATATCGCTTTCATTCAACCAGCGTTGGTTTAAGCTGCCGGTATGAAGCGGAATATTTTTAGGAAGTTTATCAGCACCGACAGGATTTTCTCGAGTATCAATCACACGGATGTTTGCCTGTTGAGCTTTAAGATAATCAACACAGGACAAACCTGTTTTACCCAATCCAATAATAGTAACGGTTTTGTTTTGGTAACTGTTCATTTTATTTTACTTCTTACTATTTAATTCTGTTTTTTATATCGGTTTTCACTTGATGGGAGATCGACTTTTTTATTGGATAAAATTACTGTCAAATTCAACCGCACTTTTTAAATAACGTTTAACCAAAAGTGCTTTTTTGAGATCATATTCTTCACCCAAGCAAAGAAAATGAATGCGCTCTTTCAACAAGAAAGAGCGAAATCGACTATCTCAATTTAAGCGTCACTAACCCCATCAACACTAACATCAACGAAATAATCCAAAACCGAATAATCACTCTCGGCTCCGGCCAGCCCTTTAATTCAAAATGATGATGAATCGGTGCCATCCTGAAAATTCGCTGTTTACGTAATTTATAAGAACCGACTTGTAAAATTACCGAAAGTGCCTCTACTACAAATACCCCTCCCATAATAACAAGTAAAAATTCTTGTCTCACTAAAATGGCAACCACGCCTAATGCGCCACCTAATGCAAGTGAACCGACATCGCCCATAAATACTTGCGCAGGATAAGTATTGAACCATAGGAAACCCAAGCCCGCCCCCACAATCGCCGTACAAAATACAACGACTTCAGAACTATGTTTGATGTACGGAATATGCAAATATTCAGCAAAATTAACGTTACCCGTAGCCCATGCGATCAAGGCAAAAGCACCTGCAACCAATGCGGTAGGCATAATGGCGAGCCCGTCTAATCCATCTGTTAAATTAACCGCATTACCCGTTCCTACAATCACAAAATAAGACAACACAATATAAAATAAACCTAACTGCGGCATAATATCTTTGAAAAACGGTACAACTAATCGGGTTGCATCCGTATCATGCCCCAACCAATACAACCAAATAATCGCGACCAATGCCACAACGGACATCCAGAAATATTTCCAGCGTGCAATTAAACCGTCTGTATTTTTACGTGTAATCTTGCGGTAATCATCGACAAAACCGATTGCGCCGTAACCAAATAGCACAAATAAACAAATCCATATATACGGATTGGCTAAATTTGCCCATAGCAGCGTACTAACCCCAATTGCCAAAAGAATCATCACACCGCCCATAGTCGGCGTGCCTTTTTTCGCAAAATGGCTTTCCGGCCCGTCATTACGTACCTCTTGACCAAACTTCAATATTTGCAAGCGTTTGATGACCTTCGGACCAATCCAAAGAGAAATAAAAAGTGCGGTCAATAACGCAAGAATTGCACGCACGGTAATATATGAAATTGCATTAAATACGGTTTCATAACGAACAAGGAATTCAGCAAGCCAAACTAACATTTAATTTTATCCTTTAATGAATAAATCACATCTTCCATTTTCATTGAGCGAGAACCTTTGCCAAGCACAACGATATGTCGATTTTGTTTTAATTGTTTCTCAATAAGAGCAACTAAAAAATCCACCATTTCCGCTTTATCGGTAAAATGTTTCCCTAAAACCGCCTCAGAAATGACCGCACTTTCACAACCAAAAGAGCAGACTAAATCAAGCTGAGCCGTCTTTGCATATTGTCCTACTTGACGATGAATTTCGAGGGAGTTTTTCCCTAACTCTTTCATGTCCCCCACGCATAAAATGCGAAAGGCTTTATAGGATTTCAAAACATCAATTGCCGCACAAAGGGAATCTTGATTGGCATTGTAAGTATCGTCTAATAATAATAAATTTTCATTGACCCGAATCGGGAATAAACGTCCTTTTACTTGAGAACGTTGCTCTAAGCCGTTTTTAACATCCAGTAGCGTAGCCCCGATATTCATTGAAAGTGCGGTCGCCGCCAAAGCATTTTTTACATTATGTTCGCCTAAATACGGGAGATTGATTTCAATTTCACCTTGTGGGGAAACTAATGTAAAAATTGAACCTTGTTCGTTATGTTGAATATTTTTAGCGAAATAATCTTTGCCATTGAAATATTGAATGGAATGATCGGCAATTTCTTTTTGCCAAAGTTCAAGATAATTGTGTTCACCATTGATAATTGCAACACCATTTGCAGTTAAACCGCGATAAATCTCCCCCTTAGCTTGTGCCACCCCCCTTAAGGATCCAAACCCCTCTAAATGTGCTGCGGCAACATTATTGACTAACGCCACATCCGGTTGAACAAGGCCGGTCATGTAATCAATTTCACCTTGATGGTTTGCTCCCAGCTCAATCACAGCAAAACGATGTTTTTCTTCCAAACGTAATAATGTGAGCGGAACACCAATGTCATTATTGAAATTCCCCTGAGTAAAAAGCACTGCATCCGGATTTCCCGCTGTTTGTTGCAAAATACTTGCAGTCATTTCTTTTACAGTGGTTTTTCCGGAAGAGCCTGTCATCGCCACAACTTTAGGGTTAATTTTTTCTCTCAACCATTTGGCTAATCGACCTAAAGCTAAACGTGTATTTTCCACAACAAGTTGCGGGATAGAAATATGAGGATCGGCTTGTTGAACAACTAAAGCAACCGCACCCTGTTCGATTGCTTGATGAAGATATTGATGGGCATCAAATGTTTCCCCCTTTAAAGCAAAAAACAAATGATTAGGAATAGGATGACGTGTATCCGTATTGATGTTTTCAATGATAACCTGCTCACTCCCTATTAATTTTCCATTGAGAATTTGAGCAAGTTGCTGCGTCGTTAAATTAATCATGAATTAACTAAATAAATTTATTGGGTTAGATAAAACTCAGCCGTCTCTTGATCAGAAAAATGCAAGATTTCACTCCCTACAATTTGATAATCCTCGTGACCTTTTCCCGCAATCAAAATGAGGTCATTTTTCTGCGCACCTTGAATAGCAAATTCAATTGCCTGTGCACGATCAGAAATCACCCCGACTTTGTCCATATTACTAAAACCGGAAATAATATCCGCCTCAATTTTATCAGGCTCTTCTGTGCGCGGATTATCTGTTGTGACAATCACCATATCAGCAAATTGCTCGGCAACTTTTGCCATTAACGGACGTTTACCTCTATCACGATCGCCGCCACAGCCAAAAATACACCATAGCTTGCCATTACAATGTTCGCGTGCGGCAACAAGCGCTTTTTCCAAAGCGTCCGGCGTATGAGCATAATCGACAATAACTGCCGGTTTTTCCTCAACTTTAATCATTTCCATCCTTCCGCGAACACCTCGTAAAGTTGAAACACTATCGATTAAACTCTCCAATGAGTAGCCTAATGCAAGCAATGCCGCCATGGCTAATAGCAAATTACTTACATTAAATGCGCCAATTAATGGGCTGTTCAGGGTACCGTTTCCCCAGCTGGATGTAAAATCAATGATTGTGCCCTCACGAGTAAAACGGGCTGAGACGGCTTTTAGCCATTGTTTGGAATTTGATTGGAAATTTGCATCACAACTTACCGCAATGCCATTTGGTAATGATTTTAGCCATTCCGCACCTATCGGATCATCTGCATTTAGAATTTGCAAATCGGGAAATAAATCAAAGAAAAAACGTTTTTTCGCTTGGGTGTAATCTTCCATCGTACCGTGATAATCCAAATGATCACGACTTAAATTTGTAAAAATTGCGACGTTAAAATCTAACGCCTCTACCCGATGTTGAACTAAACCGTGAGAAGAAACTTCAATTGCTGCAAAATCAGCACCGGCATTAACAAAAGAAGCAAGAGAAGATTGAATTTCGACAGCTGAACCCGTGGTATTTTTCGCCTCCACAATTTGTCCCAATAATCCGTTTCCAATAGTCCCCATTACAGCCGGCTTATGCCCTAAGTACTTAACCCATTGCGCTAACAATTGAGATACGGTAGTTTTCCCATTTGTGCCGGTAACGCCGACAAGTGTGAGTTTTTTAGAAGGCGAATCATAAAATTTATCTGCAATTTCGGATAAATTTGCCGACAAATTATAGTAATAAATTACTGGTTTTTGCTGCTTATATACTATGCCTAAATGCATATCAGCCGAACCAGTTTCAGCGACAACCGCACTTGCACCGGTTAAAATCGCCTGTTCAATAAAACAAGTTGCATCAACTTGGTGTCCTTTTACTGCAACAAACAGATCACTGGTTTTCACTTTTCGACTATCTAAAACCAGTTCATTAATTTCAATATCCTTGGGAAGTGAAGGCAAATTAAAAAGTGCGGTTAGTTTTTTCATTGTTTTTCCTTAATTCACCTGTTTCACATCATTTTGTTCTGTTTTACGTGAAGTAAGACGAACCGTACGTTTTGCCGTTTTATCTATTGGTTCGGCATCAGGCGCAATACCATTAGTACGCAAGGCATATCCCATAATACTAGAGAACACGGGCGCAGATACCGCACCGCCATAATATTGACCGGCTTTCGGATCATTAATTAAAATGATAAGCGCATAACGCGGATCACTAATTGGCGCAATCCCCGCTGTAAACGCTACATATTTATTCACATAACGTCCATTTTCGATTTTACGCGCAGTACCGGTTTTCACACCAACCCGATATCCTTCAACCATCGCGCGCTTATTTTTAATCGCTACTTTTTCTAGCATATTCACAATTTCTTTTGTGGTTTTCTCAGAAAAAACGCGTTGACCAACCACAGGCGGGTCAACTTTAGTAATAGAAAGCGGGCGATAAATACCGAAGCTTCCTAAAGTCGCATAAGCACGCGCCATTTGTAACGGTGTTGCGGTGATACCATAGCCATAGGCCACCGTTGCACGATCAATATCCGCCCAACGTTTACGATTTGCATTTAACACACCGGTTTGTTCGCCAACCAATCCTAAATCGGTGGCTTTACCCAGCCCTGCCGCTTGGTAGGTATCCATCAATGCGCTTGGCGGCATACGTAATGCAAGACGACTTACCCCACGGTTACTAGAATTAACTAAAATTTCATCTAAAGTTTGTTGAGGACGAGGTGCAACATCCATAATTTCTTTCCCACTCACTGTAAAAGCCCCCGTATTGATCACTTCATTACGTTGTGCTGCGCCACGCTGAAGTGCGGTCAAAACAACAAAAGGTTTTACTGTCGAACCGGGTTCGAAAACATCGGTAATAGCACGGTTTCGCATGAGCTCCGCCTTCACTCCGACACGATTATTCGGGTTGTAAGAAGGCGCATTAGCCATTGCAAGAACCTCACCGGTACGCACATCTACAAGTACCGCCGTACCTGACTCCGCCTTGTTTTCCGTTACCGCTTTTTTGATTTCACGATATACCATAGATTGTAATTTTTCATCAATGCTGAGCGTCACATCTTGTGCATCGTATTTTTTCTGGTCGGCAATATGTTCAACCACATTTCCTCGTTTATCTTTTCGTACTAAACGAGAGCCGTCTTTCCCTACCAGCATTGTATTAAAACTTTTCTCAATCCCTTCGATACCATTGCCGTCAATATCGGTATAACCGATTAAATGCGCGGTTTCCTCTACCCGAGGATAGAAACGACGCGGTTCGTTTTCCAGACTAATTCCTTTAATTTTCAGTTCTTTAACATATTGTGCTTTTCCTGCTTCAACCTGGCGTGCTAAATATAAAAAACCTGATTTTGGATTTTTCTCAATTTTTTTAACAAGTTCGTTATAGCTTAAACCTAATACATCAGCGAGAGCCTTAATTCTCTCTTTGTCATCGAGCGAGCCTTCCTTAAGAATGCGTTTAGGCTCTGCGATTACCGCACTCATTGGCACACTTACAGATAATAACTGCCCATTACGATCCAAAATTGAACCGCGAACTGAAAGAATTTCATCTTTACGTAAAGAACGTTTATCCGCTTCAACGGAAAGAATATCCGAATTGATTGCTTGAACATAGGCTGCTCGAGCAACTAAAGCACCTAATCCCAAAAAAATAAGCCCTGTAGCGATTACATAACGCCATCGTATAAAACATCTCTCAAACACCATTTTAGGTTTATTGGGTTTAATAGGCCTTGTTGTAGGTACGACGAGTTTTCTAATTGTTTTCTTAGATTTATTTGATTTTTTTGATGAATTAAATCTAACCATTTGCTCAACCCTGACTTACTTTTTATTCCAAAATAACAACTTCTTGATCGCTATTGATTCTTTTCATTTTTAACGTGCCAATCGCAATAAATTCCACTCTTGTACTATCGCCCTCAGTAGCTTCTTGCAACTGCAAATTGCGATATTCATCTTGTAACGCTTGGTGTTGTAAAACCAACTGACCATTTTCAGAGATTAGCCCACGCGTTTGGTGCGTTAACCAAATTGTTGCTATGGCAGAAATCAAAATTAATAACAATAATAATGAAACCAATTTATTTGCTGAAAATAAATCTTCTACTAAAAGATTCTGTAAAGGATAACGTTCGTTATTTTCTAACATTTTTTCCTAACCGATTTTTTCCGCAATGCGTAATATTGCGCTTCTTGAACGTGGATTTGCCTGAATTTCCGCTTCCGACGGCTGAATCGCTTTGCCAATAGCTTTTAATTTTTGGTGACGTTGAATTTGATCTTCACGTAACGGCAAACCTTTTGGAATCGGCTCTCCTTTACTTTGTTTTTTTATAAAGTGTTTAACCATTCTATCTTCTAAAGAATGAAAACTAATGATCGATAAACGTCCTCCGGGCGCTAACATCTCTAATGCCGAATGTAATACGCTTTCCAATTCATCCAGTTCGGAATTAATGAAAATTCGAATAGCTTGAAAACTACGGGTTGCCGGATGCTTGTTCTTATCCTTAAAAGGCACTGACCGGGAAATAAGTTCGGCAAGTTGTAGTGTTCGTGATAAACTTTCTTCGCCATTTTTGACCGCACTTTTGTTGTACTCAACAATTGCTGTCGCAATACGTTTCGCGAACCGTTCTTCACCAAAGGTTTTCAGCACCCAAGTTAAATCCTCTACAGAAACCTGTTTTAACCATTCTGCCGCGGATAAGCCTTGTTTTGTATTCATACGCATATCGAGCGGGCCGTCTTTCATAAAACTAAAACCGCGTTCAGCCTCATCCAACTGAGGAGACGACACACCGAGATCAAGCAAAATACCATCAATCCTACCAACCAAACCTAACCTTTCACAAATTTCAGGAATTTGGGAAAAGCTACTATGTTCAATTTGAAAACGTTGATCTTGAATCTTTTTCGCTTCGGCGATGGCGTAAGGATCTCGGTCAATACCAATTAAACGACCGTTTTGAGAGAGTTTTGACAGAATTAAACGAGAGTGTCCTCCCCGTCCAAAAGTGCCATCGATATAAATTCCATTTTCTTTCAATGCCAAACCGTCCACTGCTTCATGGAGTAAAACCGTAATATGTTCAGTCGGAGAAAAGGAATTCTGCATATTCGTAAGCGTTAATAAAATAAGTCTAAAAAAGATAATGCGGTGCAAGCACCGCTTATCTTGCTAGTACCGCTGTTCTTTTTCTAAGTAAATTAGAGTGACAGCATATTTAAATTCGTATCCATTGCAAATTCAGCAGTTCCTGCTACAGCAATGTCTTCATCAATTTGTGCGATCCACTCAGTATCGCTCCAAATTTCAAATTTATTTAATTGCCCTACCAACATTAAACCTTTTTCTAATTTTGCATGTTGGCGTAATGGTCCACTCAGTAAAATACGCCCTTGAGCATCCATTTCACACTCAGTGGCATAACCAAGCATGACTCGCTGTAAACGGCGTTGGTTAGGGTCAAAATTAGATAATGAAAGTAGTTTCTGCTCAATTTTTTCCCATTCATCTAAAGGATAAAGTAATAGGCAAGGTTGACGAATATCTACTGTACAAACCATTTGTCCTTGATTTTTTTCAATGATTTCTGCGCGATAGCGAGTCGGGATCGCAATTCGTCCCTTTGAATCCAAATTTACCGCTACTGCCCCACGAAACATTGATTCTGATCCTTTAAGATTAAAATTCTGGTAAAAATCGCCACAAAAAACCACTTTTCACCACTTAACTGCCAAGTCTATCGGTTATAAAGCAAAGTTGCAAGCAATTCCAATATATAAATGCGATAAATTTCAGATAAAAAAACCGCTCAAGCATTCACTTGAACGGTTTGATTTTATAAGGCGTTGAAAATTATACGCTTGTTGTATTTACATAGGCTTCTTCATCACGCTCACCCAACGGTTTTAATAAGACGAAGAATAAAACAATACATAAAATCGTTGTTGCAAAACCTAAGTATACTGATAATTGATAATCTAAGTTGAAACCGATTTTATTGTAATACAAGTAAGTAGAACATACGGTAGTGATAAACCAAGCAGGGATAGAAGCAACCCAGTGGAATTTATGATAACGATATAAATACGCTGCTGCAGTCCATAACATTACCATTGCGGTCATTTGGTTTGCCCAAGTGAAGTAACGCCATAAGATAGTGAAGTCGATCGTTGAAACGTAATACCCTAATACGAACAATGGAATCGCAATCACTAAACGTTTGGAAAGAGAACGCTGATCAATATTGAAGATTTCCGCTAATTGCAAACGTGCGGCACGGAATGCCGTGTCACCTGATGTAATCGGAAGCACCACAACACCTAACACGGCAAAGATACCGCCAATGAATCCTAGGAAGTGTAATGAACTGTCATACACAACTTTAGACGGAGAACCGGCTGAAATTGCATCTTGTAATGCTTGTGGGTTTTCATAGAACGCAAGCCCGACCATACACCATACCAATGCAATAACTCCTTCAGTAATCATTGCGCCATAGAAAATGAAACGACCTTCGCTCTCATTTTCTGCACAACGCGCCATTAGTGGCGTCTGTGTCGCATGAAAACCTGACAATGCGCCACAAGAAATAGTTAAGAATAACAATGGCCAAATTGGAACATCTCCTTTTACTTGGAAATTTTGTGTGAATTTCTCCCATGTTAATCCTTGCCCATCTGCATTAACAGTACGGAAAAATTCAATCGGATCTACCGCACTGAAGTGTGCCGACACCAAACCATATACCATTCCCACAGACATAAAGAGTAATAACGCACCAAAGAGCGGATAAATTCGACCAATAATTTTATCGATAGGTAATAAAGTAGCAAGAATATAATAAGCAAAAATAATCGCCGTCCACAACGCAATAATTGTGGCTTTATCCATGCCCCATACTTTAAGACCACCGGCTTCCACCGCATGATGAACCGCTTCTGCATCCCCCAATTGCAATGCACCTTGAGAAGCGCCAAAGACATCCATGGTAATCGTTCCCATCAATTGTGCCGGGCTTGCAACAAATACTACGCCAACCAATAATAACAGCACTAGTGCGAGAAGATTAATAAATACTTTTACGGGGCGACCTAAAAACTTACCCGCCAAATAAGGCATTGTGGCACCACCATGACGAATACTTAACATTCCGCAAAAATAGTCATGTACCGCACCGGCAAAGATACATCCGATAACAATCCAAAGCATAGCAACCGGTCCGTATAGTGCGCCGAGAATAGGTCCAAAAATTGGTCCGGTACCCGCAATATTTAATAATTGAATCAACCAAATTTTGGTTTTGGACATTGGCATATAATCCACACCATCATTGATTTGATAGGCCGGAGTTTGACGCTTAGGATTAATGACAAAAATTTTTTCAATAATTTTTCCGTAAATAAAATAGCCAAGAATCAAAATGGCTACACAGAAGAAAAACCACAACATAAAAGCACCTCAAAAATAATCATTATGTTACTGAAATCGCGCTCTGAATAAGCCACCGTATTTTATGATAAATTTCAATAAACAAAAAATTTAATTTACAAAAACCTCATAATTTTGTGATGAATATCACATTTAATATTCAAATTTTAAGCACAGTAAAAAATACAGTGTAATTCATCAATAAGTACCGTAGATTATCCCCTTATTTTATCTAACGTTTCATCTTACATCCCTATATTTCGCACCTTGTCATATTTCAGCGATAACGTTAGCAACAAGATCATTCCTGCTATTAAGCATAACAATGATGCATCTTATTTGGTAATTTTACCGTTCGCTGATAGACTAGCGTGCGAGTTATTGTTTTAATTCAATATTGAGTAATCTAACTGACAAAGTACGAAATCAAAATCTACCGTTTATTTAATAAGGAATAGAAATGGCTCTTATCCGCTGTCCGGAATGTCGTCAAAAAATTAGCGAACATGCTGAAAACTGCCTACACTGCGGCTTTTCTTTAAAACAAGAAGACTTAGCAATTTATAAACAACAGCTAGAAGAAAGACGCTTGCACAATGCGGAAATTAACCGAAAAAGTACCAAATTGCACTTAATTTGGTTTTGCATCTTTGCTTTGTTTATTATCATTGCAAGTCTCATTACCCAATCATAAAAAATGGGTTGCGACGCAACCCACTCATTCTCTTAAAATATTAACCGCACTTTATGCTTTTTTCACATCTAAACGCTCAAAAGCCAGTACTTTATTTTCCAACTTACGCAACAACAACGTGGCAATTCCTGTAATAACCAAATAAATACCGCCGGCAATGCCATAAATTGTCAGGGCATCATATTCCGTACCATACAGTTGGCGGGCATAACCCATAATATCCATAATTGTAATTGTTGATGCCAATGCTGTTCCTTTAAATACCAAAATAATTTCATTGCTATAAGACGGTAACGCTCGTTTTAATGCGTAAGGAATCAAAATTTTTAATGTTTGTAAGCGGCTTAAACCTAGTGCGGCACACCCTTCCCATTGTCCTTTTGGAATCGCTTTCACGGCCCCATAAAATAATTGGGTTGAATAGGCAGCGCTGTTTAATGCCAATGCCAATGCCGCACAGAACCATGCATTTGATAAGAGATGCCAAAGCGGGCTATTCACAATCCATTCAAATTGACCGGGACCGGCATAAATTAGGAAAAACTGCACAAGTAACGGAGTACCGGTAAATAAAACAAGGTAAAAATTGACCGCTCTTTTTACCCAACCATTTCCCATAGCAAGCAACACTGTCAGAATTAAGGCTAATAAAAAAGCAACTAACAATGAAACAACAGTCAATAATAAGCTCGTCGGAATCCCTTGTGCGATCACGGATAAATATTCTTGGAACATTATTTCACCTCTCTTTCAAAACGCGTAAAACGGAGTTCTAAACGGCGAATACCGACTTGACTGATTAATGTTATAGCAAGGTAAATTAATGCCGCAATGCCATACCAAGTGAACGGTTGATGCGTATTGGTATTAATTAATTGCGCTTGACGCATTAAATCATCTCCGCCAATAAGTGAAATTAATGCCGTATCTTTTAACAATACTAACCACTGATTACTCAACCCCGGTAAAGCGTGACGCCAAATTTGAGGTACGATGATGTGTATAAATGTATAGCCTTTACTTAATCCCAGCGCTGCGCCTGATTCCCACTGTCCTTTTGGGATAGCTTGAATCGCACCGCGTAAAGTTTGCGATGCATAAGCCGCAAAAATAAGTGATAAGGCAAAAACACCACACCCGAATGTACTGAATTCAATGTATTCCCCGGTCAGTATTTCTACAAGCTCTGTTGAGCCAAAATACACTAGTAATACAACAAGAATTTCCGGTAACCCCCGTAACAATGCCACAAAAATTGCCATAGGTTTACCCACAAACCGGTTTGCTTCCAATAAAGTAAATATTACGCTAAACAGCAAACCGACAACTAAGGAGCATACAGCAAGCCCTAATGTCATTAGGGCTGCAGTAAACATTAAAGAAAGAAAATCCGCAAACATAAATTATTTAATCATCCATTTATCATAGATCTTTTGGTATTCACCATTTGCTCTGATTATCGCCAAACCTTTATTTAAATTTTCGGCTAATTCTTTGTTTGATTTATTCATTGCAATACCCAAACCGTTACCAAAGTATTTTTTATTCGTTACTTTTTCACCAACGAATTGAATTTCAGGTTCTTTGCCGATCATATCCGCAAGTACGGCGGTGTCACCAAAGATAATGTCAATACGGCCATTTTTTAAGTCTAAAATGGCATCTTGTAAACTCGTATAAGCCTTTGGTGAATATTGCTTCGTTTCAGCAACAGTATATTGTTGGAAAGTTGTGCCATTTTGCACACCAATATTTTTTGCCGTTTCCAGGGTTGCTTTACCTTTTAATGCTACATAGCTTGCCGTGCTATCATAATAGGCATCTGAAAATAACACTTGTTTTGCGCGCGCTTCGGTAATATCCATGGCGGAAATTGCAGCATCAAAACGTTTTGCCTTTAAATTTGGAATTAATGCATCAAAAGATTCACCTTTAAACTTGCAGGTTGCTTGAATTTCTTTGCAAATAGCATTAGCTACGTCCACGTCAAAACCGATAATCTCCCCTTTTTCATTAGTAAACTCAAACGGGGGATAACTCGGTTCCATCGCAAAAGTAATTTCTTGTGCGTTTACTATTGCTGCCGAACCTAATAATACTGCGCTTAAAAGTAATTTTTTCATAATGTCTCCTTATTGTTTTAGTGAGAAAGATATTGTCTAAATTGTTCAGTTTGCGGATGTTCAAAACAATCAGCAGATCCCATTTCTACAATTTTTCCCTGCTCCATATACACAACTTTTGTTGCGACTTTTTGCGCCACATTAACTTCATGGGTCACAATCACTTGAGTAATACCCGTTTCCTGCAATTCCTTAATAATATCCACTACTTGTGCGGTAATTTCCGGATCCAAGGCTGCTGTTGGCTCGTCAAATAACAACACTTGCGGTTTCATCATTAACGCTCGTGCAATTGCCACCCGTTGTTGTTGCCCGCCCGATAAATGTAGAGGGAAACGATCAACATATTCTTCCAAACGTAAACGTTTTAGTAACTCCATCGCTTCTGTTTTTGCCGTTGATTCATTTATGCCTAACACTTTCATTGGCGCTTCAATTAAATTTTCAAGCACGGTCAAATGCGGCCAAAGATTATACTGTTGGAAAACCATTCCTACATCTTGGCGTAACTGGCGAACCGCATTCGGATTAGCAGTTGCCTTTGATAAATCAAATTTATTATTGGCAATACTTAATTGACCTGTTGTTGGCACCTCCAATAAATTTAATGTGCGAATTAATGTACTTTTTCCCGCACCACTCGGACCCAGTAACACTACCGTATCCCCTTCTTCCGCTGCCAAATTAATATCAAATAATGTCTGGGAAGCACCATAGAAAAAATTTAAATTTTTAACACGAATAGCCATTTCAATTCTCTTTATCTTATAGAATGCACAAATATTACGTTTTTCTGCATATTTATGCAAGTATTTAGAATAAAAATCCCAAAATAATTTGGGATTTAAAAAATAATCATAAAAACAACCGCACTTTAAACGTCTTTTGCCATCTCAAACTCAATGAGCATCATCAAAATATGAATGACCTTAATGTGAATTTCTTGAATACGATCCGCATAACGGAAATATGGCACTCGAATTTCCACATCGGCAAGCCCAGCCATTTTTCCACCGTCTTTACCCGTCATAGCAATCACTTTCATTCCTTTAGCTTTTGCCGCCTCAATAGCATTCAATACATTTTTAGAATTACCGGATGTGGATAAACCAAATAATACATCGCCTTTTTGCCCCACCGCCTCTATATAGCGTGAGAACACATAATCGTAACCGAAATCGTTACTTACACAACTTAAATGGCTCACATCGGAAATTGCAATTGCAGGATACCCCGGGCGATTTTCACGATAACGGCCCGTGAGTTCTTCCGCAAAATGCATTGCATCACAATGAGAGCCTCCATTACCGCAAGAGAGAACCTTTCCACCTTGTTTAAAACTCTCAGAAATTAACAGCGCCGATTGCTGAATCAATTTAATGTTATTTTCATCAGAGATAAATTTGTTTAATACATCTTGTGCTTCAACAAGCTCCGCTTTGATTTGCTCCAAGTACATTTTTGCTCCTTTTAGGAAATGAGAAATTTTCGCAACATTGTATAGTAGATAATGCCTTTTATCTAGACTAAATACAAATTCAACTTTTTTGGCTCATCAAGCATTATTTCTTCGAACAAGATCGCAAAACACGCTCAAAACACTTTGAAAAACTACCGCACTTTTTTAATCTTCAGCCAATTTTGAACTATAAAAAGGAATCTGATGAACAGCTTAGTTCGAGTTATTTTTATATTATTTGTTAGCATAAAAGCTTATGCCAATATTGATATGATGCTTCTGAAAAACTATGACAACCAAAATATTGAAGGTTGGGTCATGTCCGAAAAACTTGATGGTGTACGCGGCTATTGGGATGGGACACAACTTTTGACTCGTCAGGGACAAAGACTGTTTCCACCGGCTTACTTCATAAAAGATTTTCCTCCTTTTGCCATTGACGGAGAATTGTTTAGTGAACGCAATCACTTTGAAGAAATATCCTCTATAACTAAATCTTTCAAAGGTGATCGTTGGGAAAACCTCAAGCTGCATGTATTTGATGTGCCGGATGCTGAAGGAAATTTATTTGAACGGCTTAATGTGTTAAAAGCCTACCTTTCAACCAATCCTACTCCCTATATTCAAATCATTGAACAAATTCCTATTCGAGATAAAAACCATTTGTACGAATTTCTAAAAGAAGTCGAAAGCCAACTAGGCGAGGGCGTGGTTGTAAGAAATCCTAATACTCCCTATGAAAGGAAACGTAGTACGCAAATACTCAAATTAAAAACCTCTCACGATGAAGAATGTACAGTAATCGCTCACCACAAAGGTAAGGGACAATTTGAAAATGTGATGGGCTCACTAACCTGTAAAAATCATCGAGGGAAATTCAAAATCGGTTCCGGATTTAATCTTAATGAACGTGAAAATCCGCCACCAATAGGATCTATCATCACTTATAAATATCGGGGATTAACCAATTCCGGTAAACCTAGATTTGCCACTTACTGGCGAGTAAGGGAAAATCATGAGATAAAATAAAGGCTGGAAAATCCAGCCTATTGAGTTATCCTTGATAGCGCACCACGCCTAATTCATCTTCTTTTCGTGTTCGGTTCATCACTTCTTGTGGTGATTGTGCAATACGCAATCCCATTTCCTCTTCAGTACGAACCACCTCGCCACGCAAAGAATTGGTATAGACATCAGTGATTTTCACATCGACAAATTTCCCTATCATATCAGGCGAACCTTGGAAATTCACAATACGGTTTGTTTCCGTTCTCCCGGTGAGTTCCATAATGTCTTTTTTCGATGGACCTTCAACTAATACTCGCTGTTCTGTGCCTAACATACGACGACTAAATTGTGCCGCCTGCTGATTAATCCGTTCTTGCAATACATATAAGCGCTGTTTTTTCTCGTCTTCCGTTACATCATCCGGCATATCCGCTGCCGGTGTTCCCGGACGGGCAGAATAGATAAAGCTAAAACTCATATCAAAATTGACTTGTGCAATAAGATTCATGGTTTGCTCAAAATCTTCCGCAGTTTCCCCCGGGAAACCCACAATAAAGTCGGAACTAATTTGAATATCGGGGCGGACTGCACGCAACTTACGAATAATGGATTTATATTCTAATGCGGTATGGCTGCGTTTCATCATAGTAAGAACGCGATCAGAACCGGATTGAACAGGTAAATGTAAGAAACTCACAAGTTCCGGCGTATCACGATATACATCAATAATATCATCGGTGAATTCAATCGGGTGGCTTGTAGTAAAACGTAATCGGTCAATTCCATCAATGGAAGCAACCAAACGAAGTAATTCTGCAAAACTACAAATTTCTCCATCGTGGGTCGGGCCACGATAGGCATTGACGTTTTGACCAAGTAAGTTCACCTCACGCACGCCTTGTTCGGCTAACTGAGCAATTTCAAATAATACATCATCTACCGGGCGGCTAACCTCTTCTCCTCTCGTATAAGGTACGACGCAGAAAGTACAGTATTTGTTACAGCCTTCCATAATAGAAACAAATGCTGTCGGGCCTTCTGCACGCGGTTCAGGTAAACGGTCAAATTTCTCAATTTCAGGGAAACTGACATCCACTATCGAACTTTTACCACCACGGATTTGGTTTATCATCTCCGGCAAACGATGTAAGGTTTGCGGACCAAAAATAATATCTACATAAGGCGCTCGATGGCGAATATGCTCACCTTCCTGTGAGGCGACACAGCCCCCCACACCAATCACTAAATTCGGTTTAGTTTTCTTTAATTCTTTCCAACGCCCTAATTGATGAAATACTTTTTCTTGTGCTTTTTCACGAATAGAGCAAGTATTTAGTAACAACACGTCCGCTTCTTCAGGAATATCTGTCAATTCAAGGCCATGGGTACTCAACAATAAATCCGCCATTTTTGATGAATCATACTCATTCATCTGGCAGCCCCAAGTTTTAATATGCAATTTTTGCGTCATCTTTCTATTTCTACAATCATTAGTCAATCCAATAAAAACGGTTGGCTATTGTACAAATTTGTCCTCATTCTTACCAGCCCAAATTTATTTTTACTCGTTTGGAAATAAAAAGTGCGGTCGATATTGACCGCACTTTTTATCCTTTATTCAGGTTTATAAAATATATTCCCACCACAATGACGACTATTATATCTGTAACAAACGCATAGAGAAGTGGGTAGATCAAACAAGCTAAACCGCCGACGCCAAAGCCACGACAACCATGCCAATCAGCTACTCCTAATGCACTAAAAAACTGTAATAACGGCATATAAATTAAAACGCCAATCAACACCGAGACAAATAAAGATATAAATATTCTCATTTTATTTAATACCCTTCTTCCTGCATATTAGGTAAGAATATTGCCTGCCGGATTCGCTTCACATTAGTCACAATAGTACCATCCGAATGCAATTCAATTTCTCTCCAACCGGGCTGTGTTTCATCTAAAGCAAAATACTGACTATCCGCTTTAAATTGAATACAAGTTGAAGGTGTTGCCATCACTTGATAATCTTGCCACCGACTATCCACTTGTTGGTGAATATGCCCATATAAAATCGCCTTCACATTTTTAAACGGTGCAAGCACATCAAATAGATCATGGGAATTACGTAAATTATGCTGATCAAGCCAAGCAGAATTTGTCGGCACTAAATGATGATGGAATACGATTAAAGTATAACGTTCGGGATATTGTTCCAACGTTGTTTTCAATAATCCCAGTTGATGCTGACTCAACTCACCGTGAGGCACGCCGTAAACTTGGCTGTCCAGTAATAAAACCTGCCAATGTTCTCCCAACAAAATATGTTTTGCCTTCTCCATTGGCGGCTGATTTAAATTTTCTACCATTTTAGGTTGAAAATCATGATTGCCGGGAATCCAAAAGACAGGCAATCCAAAAGGTTTTACCATTTTAACAAAACGCTGATACCCCTCATCACTGCTATCTTGCACTAAATCACCGGTAGCCAGTATTACATCAAACTCGGTATTGTCTTGTTGAATTTCTTTCAAAACCTGTGCAAAACTAGCCTGTGTGTTCACCCCCAATAATTCATTCTTTTCATCTTTAAATAAGTGTGGATCGGTAATTTGTAATAATTTCACAATCGGCTTTTCAGTCCGATAGACAAACGTATTTCTCATAGGTGACTCCTAACCTCATTGCCAACGTTGTTGCAACTGAGCATAATTTAATTGAAGCCATTGCAAGCCCATCACTGCAATGACATTATCAATTTTCCCTTCGCACATCCATTGATACGCTTGTTCTCGTTTCACAACATGTACTCGAATATCTTCATTTTCGCAAGCCAAACCGTGAATACCTTTTGCTTTCGAACTATCCACTTCTCCCACGAATAAATGAATTCTTTCCAGTACACCACCGGGGCTATCCCACACGCTTAAACAATGAGTTAAATTTTTCACCGTTACGCCGGCTTCTTCTTCACTCTCCCGCAGCGCAACCTCTTCCGGTAATTCCCCTTCTTCCACCATACCGGCAATTAATTCCAATAACCAAGGAGACGAATTCGGTTCGGGATGATAAGCTGCACCAATACGAACCTGCTCCACCAATACGACTGTATCTTCTTTCGGATCATAAGCAATCACTGCCGAAGCCGCACCTTTGATAAGCAACTCCCGCATGACAATATTGCTTTCACCTCCGGCAAAAAGTTTGTGTTTAAATTGAATTTTTTTGAGCGTAAAAAATCCGTTATATACTACTTCCTCATTAAGTATTTTAATATCACTCTGCTCAAATTGTTGAATCTCAGACATTTTTTTCTCCAAATACTACGACAAAAATCATACGCTCAAAAAACTATAAAACAAATAGAAGGTTTATACTTTTTGTTGAAACTTTGACATGGTTCACAAAAAATAAAAACCTGTGATTGATTTATGATCACAGGCTTTCTAATTACATATTACAATTCAATTAATAGATCCGAAATAAAACCGTTTTTTCCTTGTTCATTTGGATAACCCAACGGATTAATCACTACACGGCACCCTTGGAAAACAGTATCTATTGCCGAATGGGTATGCCCCGAAAACCAAAATTTAAAGCCCTCCAAGTTAATATCATTGATGAAATACGGATTCAATGGGGAACTATCAAATTGAGGATCTTGGCAAATTAAAGAGGGTGGAAAATGTGTAAGAACAATGGTTTTATCTTTTCCTCGAAACCGATTGATCCAATTTAATTGGTGATTAAAAAAGCGAACATAATCATTACCTGTAATTCGCTTTTCAGATTTTTCATTTGCTTGATAATCAAAAATATATCCAAAATCAGCAATACATCTTTCAGATATCAGTTTAAACTTTTCATGTTCTCGAAAAACTACCGTGTTTTGTCTAAAATTAGTAAATAATGTTCCCCCGACAAAACACCATCCATCAAATTCAAAAACTTGATTTTCAAATAAACAATTCAATCTTAAACCTTGAATCTTACGATAAACTTCCGTCATATTTTCATGATAGAAATCATGGTTTCCTAGCACAAAAACATAAGGCTTACCAAGTCTTTTACAATTTTCATGAAATTCAACAGCACCGTTCAACCCATTCCCAAAGTCACCAAGATGAACGATTAAGTCTGCATTTTGATCGATAAAATAAGGTGAGCCGTGAGTATCTGAAAGTAACTGTAATTTCATTTTGTATCCCTAGTATTCAGCAATCAAATTCAAAATCCGCTTATCCGATACCTGATACTTCGTTCCCAACTGCTGAGCAAATAAACTCACACGTAATTCTTCAATCATATATCGAATTTCCGCAACCTCATTAGGAATCGGTTTGGATTTTGGCAGTTTGACCAATAATTGTTGATAGATTTGTTGTACTTGTTCTACACGCAGCATTGCCGCACGATCACGGTTTACATCTTGGGCAAGTTTATCAATTCGTTTATCAATAGCTTGTAAATAACGCAATAAATCCGACAAACGATGATAACCGCTTTTTTGCACAAAACCTTGATACACCAAACCGCTCAACTGAGATTTAATATCCGAAAGTGCAAATGCCATATTAAAATCCATTTTTCCTTTTAAACGTTGGTTTAAAGTGTGAGTAAATGTCAGTATTTCTTCGACTTTTTGTGCAATCTCTACTGTGATTTCGTTCAAGTTTTCACGTATAAAATCACGCAGTTTCTCAAAACTTTCCTCAGTCCAGACCAAACCGCCAAAATCTGCAATAAGTTTATCCACCGCACAAGCGATACAGTCATCAATTAAATCCAATACCCGCCCAAACGGGGTGAAATAAAGACCGAGTTTGGATTTATTTGGCAATTTTTCGTGTAAATATTTAATCGGTGAAGGCACATTGAGTAACAACAATCGGCGTAATCCTTGCTGCATTGCCACCTTTTGTTCAAATTCCGTTTCAAAAAGTTTAATACCGACAGACTCTTTTTCATCTACAATCGCCGGAAAGGCTTTCACACTAAAACCGTGCTTTTTCTGTTCATAAAACTGCGGCAGTTCGGCAAAATTCCAAATGTGTACACCACTCTGTTCAATCGCATCATCCGCTACGGCAGAAATGCTTTCTTGTACACGCTCCTTTAGCTCAAATTTGAGTGCATCCAAATCCATAGATTCGGCAATTTTCTTTCCTTTTTCATCCACAACACGGAAAGTCATTTTTAAATGGCTTGGAATTTGTGCCCAGTTCCAATGCTCCTCAGCCACTGTTACCCCCGTCATACGACGCAATTCATAGATGAGCGTATCCAACAGCGGTTTTTCTAAGGGAACGGCACGTTCTAAAAAAGCTCGAGCATAATTGGGTGCCGGAACAAAATTACGTCGGTATGACTTCGGCAAAGATTTAATCAACGCAATCACCAACTCCTCACGTAACCCCGGGATTTGCCAGTCAAAACCTGCCATTTCTACTTGATTAAGCAATGGTAACGGAATATGCGCAGTCACACCGTCCGCTTCAGTTCCCGGTTCAAATTGATAGGTGAGTTTGAGCTTAAGATTACCCTGATGCCAAAAATTTGGAAAATCCAGTTTACTCACTTTCTCCGCACCTTCATTAATGAGGAAAGTGCGTTCAAAATTAAGTAATTCCGCATCTTGTTTCGAGGCTTTTTTCCACCAAGTATCAAAATGTTTCTGCGATACCACCTCCGCGCCAATACGTTGATCGTAAAATTCAAATAATGTGCGCTCATCAACTAAAATATCTCGACGACGACTTTTATGCTCTAACTCCTCTACTTCACGAATCAAGTACTGATTTTGTTTGAAAAAATTGTGTTTTGTGTGCCAATTTCCTTCAACCAAGGCGGATTGAATAAAAATCTCTCGGCTCGCAATAGGATCGATCGATCCATAATTTACCGGTCTTGCCGCAACAATCGGCATACCGTATAAGCTCACCTTTTCATCGGCAATCACCGCACCGCGTGATTTCGACCAACGCGGCTCAGCATAAGATTTTTTTACTAAATGAGCTGCGAGCGGCTCAACCCATTCCGGTTCAATCTCCGCCACCATACGCCCCCAAAGTTTTGAGGTTTCCACTAATTCTGCTGCCATCACCCATTTGGGCTGTTTCTTGAAAAGTACGGAATTTGGGAAAATTGAAAAATGGGTATTACGCGCCCCTAGATATTGTTGTTTTTCAGCCTCTTTCAGCCCGATATGAGACAACAAACCGCTTAAAAGTGCGGTATGAATTTGCTGATATTCCGCCTTTTCTGAATTAATCGGCAGCCCCATTTCACGCACCGAGAGACGAATTCGATGATAAATATCCTGCCATTCTCGGATACGCAAGTAATTTAAGAAATCTTTTTGACACTGGCGACGAAATTGATTTTTAGTCAATACTTTTTGTTGTTCTTGGAGATAATGCCAAAGGTTTAAAAATGCCAAGAAATCGGATTTTTTATCTGCAAAGCGACGATGTTTTTCATCTGCAGATTGCTGCTTCTCCGTTGGACGCTCACGCGGATCCTGAATGGATAGTGCGGAAATAATCACTATCACTTCATAAACACTCGAAAAATTGACCGCACTTAATAGCATTTTTGCTAATCGGGGATCAACCGGAAGCTGGGCAAGTTGACGACCGGTTTGTGTCAACCGGCGTTTTTCGCCTGATTTCGTTTTAATCGTTTCAAGCGCGCCCAATTCCTCCAACAATTTTACGCCGTCTTGAATATTGCGCTTATCCGGCGCATCGACAAATGGAAACGCCTCTATATCATCCAAGCCTAATGCCGTCATTTGTAAAATAACGGAAGCCAAATTAGTGCGCAAAATTTCCGGATCGGTAAATTCAGGTCGGGAATTAAAATCCTCTTCTGAATAAAGACGGATACAAATCCCTTCACTCACACGCCCGCAACGCCCTTTACGCTGATTCGCAGAAGCCTGTGAAATCGGTTCAATCGGCAAACGCTGAACTTTAGTCCGATAACTATAACGGGAGATGCGTGCCGTACCTGGGTCAATCACATATTTAATTCCCGGTACGGTGAGTGAGGTTTCCGCCACATTGGTAGCAAGTACGATACGATTTAATCCGCTAGGATGGAAAATTTTATTTTGTTCCTGTGCAGACAGGCGGGCAAAGAGCGGTAGAATTTCCGTGTGTTTTAGATTTTGCTTTTGTAATGCTTCTGCCGTATCACGAATTTCCCGCTCTCCATTCATAAAAATCAAAATGTCGCCTCGGCCTTCCGCTTGAAGTTCATCTACTGCGCTCAAAATGCCTTGCAGTTGATCTTGAGCTTCTTCATCGATAATTGGACGATAACGCACTTCTACGGGATAAGTTCTACCAGATACTTCAATAATAGGGGCGTGATTAAAATGTTTGGAAAAACGCTCCACATCAATCGTTGCAGAAGTAATAATAACTTTTAAATCCGGGCGGCGTGGTAAAAGCTGTTTCAGATAACCGAGGATAAAATCGTTGTTTAGGCTGCGTTCGTGCGCCTCATCAATAATCAGACAAGAATATTGATTAAGAAAACGATCCGTTTGAATTTCTGCCAGTAAAATTCCATCGGTCATCAATTTTATTTGGGTATTATCGCTGATTTGGTCATTAAAACGGACTTTATATCCCACCAAATCCCCTAATTCGCTTTGTAATTCTTCAGCGATACGAGTAGCTACGGAACGGGCGGCAATACGGCGAGGCTGGGTATGTCCGATCATACCTAAGTGACCTAATCCCAGCTCCAAGCACATTTTCGGCAATTGTGTGGTTTTGCCTGATCCGGTTTCCCCTGCTACCACAACGACTTGATGTTCCGCCAATAGCTTTTCAATTTCCTTTTTACGTTGACTAACCGGGAGGTCTTCAGGGAAAACAACGGGATGTTTAACCGCACTTTTACGCTGTGCTACACGCAATTTTGCCTGTTGAATTTGTTGTTCAATTTCTGATGCCACTGCTTGTTGTACATCTTGATTTTTAATTTTACCAATACCCTGAATACGCGAAAATAATCGACGTTTTTCCATGAGCATCAGATTATCAAGTTGAGAAAAAAGAGATTGTTGTAAAGGATTAAATTCGGATTTTATCGTTCTTTTTTTCATTCTGATTTACTTTTGAAACTACCGTAGGCTAGGCTAAACCAACCAATTAAAAATAAAGTGCCTCCAACCGGAGTGAACCAAACTATCGCCTTACCGAAACCAAATGCAAGGGCATATAAACTGCCACTAAAAAGCAATATACCGAGTGTCCACGCCATCGCAGCTAAGTTTGCAAATTTATTATTGCACCATGTCGATAGCCCCACCGCTAGAATTGCTAACGTATGAAAGAGTTGGTATTTCAGACCGGTATCAATCCATGCAAGGGCTTTGTTATCCAAAATATGAGTTAAACTATGTGCGGCAAATGCGCCCAAAGCTACGCAGAAAAAACCACTCAACGCAGCGATAAATAACCATTTATTCTTCATCTAAAATTTTCCGATTAATAGCGCTAAAATTCCTGCTGCAATAAGGGGGCCGACAGGAATACCACCAAGAAAAGCGACACCGATAACTGTCCCTATCAGTAAACCTGTGACTAATATCGGTTGCTCAGCCATTAGCGAAACGCCTTTACCCGCAAGCCAAGCTACGAACATACCGATGACAACCGAAAATACCATTTTCCAACTTAACAAATTGGCTAAATTAGGTAATTGAATTTTACCTGAAACCAATGGACTTAATACTCCAATGGTTAAAATAATAATCCCGATTTTTAAACCATATTTTTCAAGCAATGGGATGTATTCGGATAAAAAAGTCTGTTGCATAATCAACAGTACTGCTGATGAAATGGTAATGGCACTGTTATGGCTAATTACTCCTAGAATAATAAAAATCACCAGCAACAAAGCGATTATATTGAACTGTAACGACATCATAGCTCCTAAAAATATGGTTATAAAAATGTGTTTTACAAAATATAAATCGAGTGAAATTATAGCAAGTTATTAATTTTCTGTATTTTTATTTAGTAAAATAAATTTATAAACCTTAATCTAGATAGACTTTGCTACTACTTTATCGATTAAAGTGATGAAATTAAC
>NZ_MLHS01000027.1 GCF_001999335.1 Rodentibacter sp. Ppn85
CCGATTTTCCCCCTTTACCGAATTTATTGCCCCTGCGGTTTTGCCCGACGAAGTGCGGTCGCTTTTCTTTGCCGATTTTGAAGGGTTGGGGGAATATCATCAAATCCTCAATCAAGCCGCACATAAAAAAGAAAGAGCAAAAAGAATAAAAGAAAGTACCGGAACAAAACAAGCCGAACCGGAAAAACACACAAAAAATCCACCGCACTTTTATGCCGTGGTTGATTGTGCCAAAGCCGTCAGTTTTCCTTACCGTTTAGAAAGCGCAGGCCGTATGGCAAATCTTTATACCGGCAACATCGGGCAAGCCTTAGAAGAACAAGCCCCTTACCTGTTGGAATTTGACCCGTACCAAGAAGAAACCGTGGCATTTTTACAACGTCTGTTTAGAAAAGCCGACAGTAAAGTATTCAGCCACTGGGCGGTTAACCCGGTGATTTTCATTAAAAGCCGTCAATCATTTGATGAGGTTTATCACCATTTACGAAAATGGACCCACCTTTATGACCCAAACGCTGAAAAATGGTATTTTTTCCGCTTCTACGACCCGCTTGTGCTCAATCGTTATCTGCCACAACTGACTCACTACCCCGCTCAACTTGCGGCATTGTTTGGGATGAAGTCAAATACCCAACAGACGCAGCAAGCGGTTCAACCACAAGAAAAGCAAGCCCCCATTATTGAAGCGTTTGGTCTGCGTGTAGAGCAGGAATTTATTTGCTTTAGCTTAAACCCGTTACCGGAAAATACTCAGCCTGCCAAAATTGAGTTAGGGGAGGTAGAAAGAAGCGCCTTCGAACAGGTGTCTTGGAAAAAATTAAGCCAAAAACTCATTGCTATGCTTCTTCCTTATTTTCCTGACGTATCCGAGCCCCAAGCGCAACATTGGCTTGATGAATATAAACAAACACAATCTGCATCGGAAAACATACCAGAAAGGGAATATTGGACTTACTTAAGCGGTCGGGCGATTGCCGAAGAAAAAGGGCTGAATTACTTTGAGTTGCTTACCCGCCATCAGGAAAAAACAGGTTATAAGCACTTAGGTGCCACTCAATCTTTATTAGATGAATTGATTTAAGGAATGGTATGGAAAACAAGAAAAAAAATAATTCGACAACAAGAAAAGATTTAAGCCAATTAAAAGAAGAAAGTAAAAAGCTTTCTATTACAAACAATAAGTGCGCACTTCCTTTAATTCCAATCTATCCGTTGCGTTATGCACTCAGTTCCTTTTATTTAGATGAGGCAAAGGTTTCACTCAACCCCGAATCACCTAGAGCGCCTAAAATAAATGACATCACCGTCCCGTCTTCGATGCGACGTGACTCCGTTCATCAATTACAGCAGCTCCGCCAGGGATTTATCTATATTTACTCGCCTACGCAACATCAATATATTACGACGGATAAAAATAATAAATGGCTAGTGTTTCGTTACTTCACCAACAAAGATGATGTCAACAGTGTAAATCAATTTCCGGCAGGCGGGAAAGAGGCGGAGGGACTTGGTTATAGTTTTATTTTGTATCAATGGGAAGAAAATGCCTCTCAACACCCTTGGAAAGTAGCAGATATGCCGCCTATGGATGTCGTCTTTGTGGATAAAACCCAACAATGGGTTTACATGGCGTATAGCGAATATCCGTGGTCAGCAGAAATGCTGGAACAACTTGAAAAAGATAAAGATTTACGCGATAGCCTCATGTCGAAAATTGATGTCACGAATCAAGCTACCACAGAAAACAGCGCCTCTTTCGATGAAATTAGCAGTTTTGCCATTGAGTTTGATAATAAAGAGACAAACCTTTTTGAGATAAGTAAAAACTGGTTTACCCGTATTCAAAAAGCCCATAAACTCCCAAACCTCTGTGGCGAACAAGAAAAAGGACTGATTGTCGGGCTAAACGATATTGTGGGTGAGTTACGCGAGCTCCAAAATATTTTGTACCAATTAACCCAAGCTGCCGAGGCTTACTATAAAAAATATACTTATCCGCTCACAATAGGGAATATTATCGATCCGAAAGTGGCTTACGATGTCCGTGGTGAAGCCTTTCCATTTAAAAAGCTCGTTCGGGTCATCGAACAAAAAGGGGTAAAAGAGGCGCTTTCAACGCAATTTGAGTCAAAATATAAAAAATTAGTCAATAACGGTTATCAATGGTATGAAAAACCGGCAAAAGCCATTGTTGAACAAATCAATGGGCTTTATCGTTGGAAGCAACTCAATACCTTGATGAATAAAGTGATACCTAATGCCCTCAAATCAGCAGGAAAAGACAATCATCAGGCAATCAATCATACTGCTTACGTTTTCAATCGGTTATTAACCGATATGGTTATCGGGCTGGAATCCACCCCGGAGGGCGAAAAACTGTTAAGCAACCTACTCACCGCACCGGAGGGCGGCAGTGGCTCGTTTAGTCATGAACAATACCGAAAAACCATCAAAGAAGCGATGGATATGTTTAACGCTTCCATTATCACGATACAAGATATTCAGGTGAGACAAAAAACTTTTGATAAATTTTATACCGGTATGGAGCAGTTTTATACCTTTGCCGGCAACAGCCTGATTAAGAGCTGGTTAAAAGGTGGAGAATGTGCGATTTCCAAAGAAACGCTCTTTTCCAACTATAACCTGCTCACGCAAAAAGGTTCGCCGGATGTGATTTTTGCAACCCTTGCAGAAAAAATTATTAACGTGACCAATGAGAATTTAACTCAGAGCTCGACAAAGAAAGAGCGAAAACGGCTGATTGCCCAACTGAAAAAACAGTTAAAAGAAGAACAAATACATTGGCAGGCGGACTTTGAGGCTTGGTCGGCACAAGCGGCGATATGGGAAAAACGCATTCGTTTCTTAGGCATTTTGGCAGCGTTTAACGGAATAAAATCACTGGATACGGATTTGGCTAAAAAGAAACTGTCCCATACGGCAATCGGACGTTTTGCGCAAGACCCGGTGTTACAAAAAACCACGGCGATTTTAGAAATTTCCATCGGCACGACCGATGTGGCTTACGGCATGGGGCTGATAAAAAACCCGGGGCAGTTTGTGTCGATGAACAGCCATTCCGTCGGTGGCATGTTAAGAGCAATGGGCACCAATCTACGGGCATTGGCTTATGTGGGTGCCGGGGTGATTACTGGGGTGCTGGCGGCAGTGATTGCGGCTGGTGGGATTGCGGAGGCGTGGAAGAACAATGATAATATTGCCTTGGCAGGAAATATTGTGGTGTTTACCGGTAGTGCTACCGGTGCGGTATTAACTGCACTTATTCCTTTTGATTTCTTTGCTGGTGTAGCAGTGCTTGGTGTTGTCGGTGCCATTGCGTTTGCATTAGTGTTAATTGGCGGATTGGCGGTAAACCTGTGGGGGAAAACCCCATTGCAAGTATGGGTGGAAAATAGATTCTGGGGGAATAGTGAAAGATATTTTTACTGGAATAATTTGCCAAGAGACTCTATTGATAAACAGATCGACAACTCAGCTATTCTTTCTGAGAAGGAATTAGAACAAAAAATCGCACATTTACCTAAAATTGAAAATGACATATTAAAAACACCTGCTCTCTTGTCTGGTACAACACCACTTATGGCTCAATATCTTATCATAAGCAAAGGATTACAGGAGGAGCTGTACGAATACTTAATTCAATCAGGATTACAAATTCACACCTCAGGTAGGCAATTTACCCTTTTCTATGCGGAATTTGAAAAAACACGTCCGACATTAGCAAATCTGGAAATTTACTGTATGAGCTATCGCACCAAAAAACGTAAACGTATTAGCCAATTCTCTTATGCTTTGCGTAACGTGCGTTTCTCATTAATTGAAAACGGCATCACGGAAACGGATATTACCCTTTCTGTGGTGTTTACCGATAGAAAGGGTGATCAAGTAAGAAAGCTCTATGAAAGTGAGGGTTGGAAAGTTCAGCATAAACAAGATATTGACGCAGCACTTAAATTAAAAGACTAATAACCTAGAGGTATAAACCATGATCCCCCAACTCACTCCAAGACTTAAACGAATGCTCCGCCGTTGTTTTGTTAAAATTGATGATAATACCATTGAAATAAAAGGAAAAAGAGGTGGGACAGTTAAATTAGTGTTTATTATTATAACTGCATTTGGGTATTATGATTTTATTCATCCGGATTATAGACAAACTACTTTTGATGACTTGAAATTTACCTTCCAGCCTGAAACTCGTTTTCAAGATTCTTGGCTTTTTAATGCTGACTTTAGCCGCCCCAATTATACGAGGCATGGTCAGACTAAAGAAGAATACCTAGCTGAAATGTGGGAAATTCACAAGGGTAGTGTATGGCGGGGCTATGTTTATCCCATTAAATACTTTTTATTATTGTTAATTTTATTGAAACCCTCCAAACGCCGTGCCCGCCTCGATCGTAAACGGGGTATTATTTACACCTACGTGGGTAAAAAACTCTATGTCACGGAAATCAATAAATTAATGCGACCCTTTCCCGAATATATTGCTGCGATGAATGCCTCGGTATTCTTTTGGGTGCACCCCTATCAACGCAAAGGTACGGGAACATTATGTTTTAAAGGTCCACAAATTCTCGTTGTTGACCACTCATCATGGTTACCGATGTTTGCCTTGCTTTTTTTAGTTTATATCAAGCCGGACGTGGCGACTTATAATACCGCACCGCATCTTAAAAAGATTTTAGTGGATTTTATGAATCCCGATACTCCTCAAGAGCGCATTGACGACATCATGAATGCGATTGACGGCAAAAAAGGATTTTTTGAACGGCTGTTCGGTTTGTTATTTAATTGGATTGATAGCGGCTTATATACGAAAAAACGGCCTAAACAGGCATTTTTGGAAGAAAAGTTGGCTGAATACTTTCAGAAAGAAGCCCCCAATATTACCGAACTGCCCTCTTTTCGTTTTGCCAACGACTTTGACAAATTTTCCGATAAATGGCACAACTTCGTTATTTTAAGCTGCCAATATAATCGAAAAGTGGGCTATGGCACTGTGCCCTGTCCGAATTTATTTGACTATCCGAAGCAGGATACATTACATGTCAGTAAATTTTTTGGTACTTGGGGCAATATCCAAGACGAAAGTAATACGCCATTAGAAGTGTTAGAAAAGCAGCAGGGCAAGAAAAAAAGGAAGAAGAGAAAATAGCGATATTATGTAACAGTTGCACAAACTTAAATCTTATTTCATAGGTAGGTAGGGACGCCACGCTGATGTCCGTAAAAAGTTAAATGATTTGAAAAGGCTGTATGGCGGACACCGGCATGTCATCCCTACATTTTCTTTAAATTATGCATTCGCTACATAATATCGTCTTTTAAGATTACTTTTTCATCCATTTATCATAGATTTTTTGATATTCACCCTTTTCTTTAATCGCTTTCAAACCTTGATTTAAACGTTCTTGCAAGGTTTTATTGGATTTGTTTAATGCGATCCCCACACCGCGACCAAAATATTTCTCATTGGTGATTTTCTCACCGACAAATTCAATATTTGGCTCTTTCACTATAATATCCGCCAACAATGCCGTATCACTCAACACAATATCAATCCGTCCATTTTGCAAATCTAAAATCGCATCTTGTAAATTAACATAAGATTTCGGTAAATATTGAGGTGTTTCGGCAACGGTATATTGCTGGAAAGTCGAGCCGTTTTGTACACCGATATTTTTTGCTGTCGCTAAATTTCCTTTTCCCTTCAATGCAACATAGCTTGCAGAGCTATCATAATAAGGATCACTGAATAAAAGCTGTTTTTCTCGGGATGGCGTAATATCAATTGCCGACATTACCACATCAAAGCGCTTTGCTTTCAAACTAGGAATTAAAGCATCAAACGGTTGGGTTTTAAAATGGCAGGTTGCTTGAATTTCTTTACAAATTGCTTGCGCAATATCAATATCAAACCCCTCCAGCTCCCCTTTCTCTGTTGTCATTTCAAAAGGCGGGTAACTCGGTTCCGTACCAAAAGTCAATTCTTCCGCATTAATCATCACCGTAGTACTCATTAAGATTCCGAGTAAAAATAATTTTTTCATAATCTCTTTCCCTGTTTGTTGTGTGAATCATTTTCTTCGCATAGATATTATAAAAAAATGAATACATATGCAATATTTATGCATAAAATAAAATATTGTTAAAAATTTTGTGATCAACCTCTCAAATTTGTAATTTCTCGTTTGCATTACTGTTTAAAACACACACAATATTAAACAAAAGTTTGCTACATAAACTTTTGTTTAGAGAGGCATAATATGACAGAAAATGAGCGCCGCATTTTAGAGATAATTAAACAAAATCCTTTTATATCCCAACAAACACTCGCTGAAAGCATTTCTCTTTCACGCCCGGCAGTTGCCAATATTATTTCATCGCTAATAAAGAAAGAATATTTATTGGGCAAGGCTTATATACTGAATCAACGCACTTCGATTGTATGTATTGGTGCTGCAAATTTGGATAAAAAAGTAAAAACAAGCGGTGAGCTCCTTAGCTATACCTCAAATCCAGTTAATTCAACGATTTCTATCGGCGGCGTAGTTCGTAATGTTGCCGAAAATCTAGGGCGGTTAGATCACGAAGTTACGTTGATTTCAACGGTAGGCAATGATCCTGAATGGGCGAGAATTAAGGCATTATCCGAACCTTTTATGAATACGGATGGGGTAATCGTTGTTGAAGGAGAATCCACCGGCTGCTATACCGCTCTTTTGGATCGCTATGGAGAGATGTATCTTGGGCTGGCAGATATGTCAATCTACGACAAATTTACACCTGAATTGCTTATTAAAAAACAACATTTCTTAAAAAATGCTAGTTGTATTGTAGTGGATTTGAATTGTCCTAAAGCAACACTTGAATTTATTTTTGCTTACGCACAAAAACATCGAATAAACGTTGCTGTGATTGCCGTATCCGAGCCAAAAATGAAACATCTTCCAACCGATCTAAAAGCAATAGACTACTTATTTATTAACAAAGGCGAATTAGGTGCTTTTGTTGAAGAATATATTGATTCGGATGAAAAATTAAATAAAGCCATTCATACCTTGCTCAATAATGGAGTAAAAAACATCGTTTTAACAGCGGGTTCTAATGGTGTGCTGTTCACCTCAAAAGAATATCAAAAATGGTTCGATATTAAACGGCTAGAGGGCTCAAAAATCATTGATGTGACAGGCGCAGGCGATTCATTCAGTGCAGCTTACATTAGTGCTTGGCTTAATAATCAGTCTATCGAAAACTGTATGCTTTCAGGAATAACAAATGCTTATCACACGATTCAATCCGAATTTACGGTGCGACCAAATTTAACTAAACATCAACTCACACTAGAAATGGAGAAATATTATGAATAAATACATTATGCTTTCTAATGAAGTCAAAAATGGTATGGAAAAAGGATTACCCATCATTGCCCTTGAATCAACCATTATTTCACATGGTATGCCTTACCCACAAAATGTGGCAATGGCAAGAGAAGTAGAACAAATTATTCGTGATAACGGTGCAGTTCCAGCTACGATCGCGATCATTGATGGAAAAATTCGAGTAGGCTTGTCTGATGATGAACTAGAAATGTTTGGAATTAGTAAAAGTATCGCAAAAGTTTCTCGTCGAGATTTAGCAAACGTTGTTTCATCAAAAACACTTGGTGCGACAACTGTTGCCACCACTATGATCGCAGCAAAACTAGCTGGAATAAAATTTTTTGTTACTGGCGGACTAGGTGGCGTACACCGCGGTTGGGAAACTCATTTGGATATTTCAGCCGATCTTGAGGAACTTGCCAACACCGATGTCACCGTAATTTGCGCTGGGGCAAAATCAATTCTTGATCTACCTGCTACGCTTGAATATTTAGAAACAAAAGGCGTACCTGTTATTGGCTATAAAACCAAAAATCTTCCAGCATTTTTTACCAGAGATAGTGGTTTACCTTTAGCATTATCATCCGATGATATTTCACATATTGCCAATATGATAAAAACAAAATGGGAACTTAAGTTACAAGGTGGTGTTGTCGTTGCTAATCCGATTCCCGAAGCCGATGCGCTCGCGCCCGAATACATTGATAGCATCATTGAAAATGCAGTAAAAGAAGCAGAAGAACAAAATATTATCGGCAAAGATATTACGCCATTCTTGCTTGGTAAAATAGTGGAATTAACCGGAGGAAAGAGCTTAGAAGCCAATATTAAACTTGTAAAACACAATGCAAAAGTAGGCGCTCAACTTGCCGTTGAATTTTTCAAAAATTAACATTCTTCCAAAATAAATTTAGCCGTTTATGGTTATAAAAACATAGGAGTAGAAAATGCTTAAAAGAATTATTTTGGATTGCGATCCCGGTCATGATGATGCAATTGCTATGCTGCTTGCCTATGGCAACCCTGATATTGAACTATTGGCAGTAACAACTGTTGTTGGCAATCAAACCTTAGAAAAGGTATCTCGTAATGCATTGGCAATTGCTGAGATTGCCAAAATGAAAGGAATTCCTTTTGCAAAAGGCGCAAGCAGACCACTTGTTAGAGAAGTTGAAGTTGCACCGAGTATTCATGGCGATTCCGGATTAGATGGTCCTAAGTTGCCAAAATCTGACCGCACTTTTCATAATAAACATGCTGTGCAACTTATCATTGATCTCATCATGTCTCACCCTGAAAAAACAATTACCCTTGTTCCAACGGGCGGGCTCACAAATATTGCACTTGCAGCCAGATTAGAGCCCCGCATTATTGAACGGGTGAAAGAAATCGTGCTAATGGGAGGTGGCTATCATACCGGAAATTGGAGCGCAGTAGCCGAATTTAATATAAAAATCGATCCCGAAGCTGCACATATTGTATTTAATGCCGGTTGGCAAATCACTATGGTCGGTTTAGATCTTACACATCAAGCCCTCGCAACACCGGATATTATCAAAAAAATTGCTCAAATTGACACTGAACCGGCAAAATTTGTTGTTGATCTACTTGAGTTTTTTGGAAAAATGTACAAACAAGCGCAAGGGTTTGACGCCCCGCCGGTACATGATCCTTGCGCCGTTGCTTATGTGATTGATCCAACACTAATTGAAACGGTAAAAGTGCCGGTTAATATTGAATTAACCGGCACACATACACTAGGAATGACAGTTGCCGACTTCCGTTATCCGCCCAAACCCTGTAATACACAAGTTGCAACAAAACTAGATAAAGAGCGATTTTGGGATTTAGTTATTGATGCAATTAAACGATTAAATTAATTCGTAGATTATTGCAAAAACTTGAAGCAAGCCCTTCCCTAATCCTCCCAAGTGCGGTTAAAAACAACCGCACTTTTTACTTTTCTCATCGTCATAAAAATTTTGTGATCCTTATCTCAAATTTGAAATTTTCTTGTTGTTTTTTTATTTCATCTCTCTATATTTATTTCATCGAAACGTTTCGATAACAAAAAAAGAGGAGCCCGGATGAAAAAAACAACATTGTTAAATGCACAACTTTCCCATTGTATTGCTACGCTTGGTCATACGGAAAGTTTGACCATTTGTGATGCCGGACTGCCGATTCCATTAAATGTGGAACGTATAGATTTAGCCCTTACCGCCGGTGTGCCACGTTTTTTACAAACCTTCGATGTTGTCATAAATGAAATGTTTGTGGAGCGTGCCTTGATCGCCGAGGAAATCAAACAAAAAAATCCTGAAATATTGACCTCACTTTTAGCGAAACTCCAACAACTTGAAACTGCTCAAGGCAATCAAATTCAGCTGGAATTTGTGCCGCACGAAATCTTCAAAAAACATACCCAGCAAAGCAAAGCGATTGTACGCAGTGGCGAATGTTCGCCTTATGCCAATGTGATTTTATATTCCGGCGTGCCGTTTTAACGAAGGTAAAATGATGGAAACCCTACTCAAAATCAGCGGTGTAAATAAATCCTTTCCCGGTGTGAAAGCCTTGAATAATGCTTGTCTGTCAGTGTATGCCGGCCGTGTAATGGCATTGATGGGCGAAAACGGTGCGGGCAAATCAACCTTGATGAAAGTGCTGACCGGTATTTATTCCAAAGATACCGGGACGATTGAATATCTTGGCAACGAAGTATCGTTCAACGGGCCAAAAGCGTCTCAAGAGGCCGGTATTAGCATTATTCATCAAGAGCTTAATTTAGTGGGCAATCTCAGCATTGCAGAAAATATTTTCCTTGGGCGTGAATTTAAAACGCGCTGGGGGGCGATTAATTGGCAAAAAATGTACGCCGAAGCAGACAAACTGTTAGCACGTTTAGGCGTAACCCATAGTAGCAAAAAATTATGTTCCGAACTTTCCATCGGCGAACAGCAAATGGTGGAAATCGCCAAAGCGTTAAGTTTTGAATCTAAGGTTATCATTATGGATGAACCGACGGACGCCTTAACCGATACGGAAACGGAGGCTTTATTCAACGTTATTGCTGAGCTTAAAGCGGAAAAACACGGCATTGTTTATATTTCCCACCGTTTAAAAGAAATTTTCCAAATTTGCGACGACGTTACTGTTTTACGTGACGGGCAATTTATCGGTGAACGGGCAGTGGCGGATCTGACCGAAGATGAGTTGATTGAAATGATGGTGGGTCGCCGCCTTGACGAACAATATCCGCACCTGCCACAAGAAAAAGGCGACTGCGTATTGAATGTCGAACATATCAGTGGCAGTGGTATTAATGATGTTTCTTTTAAACTTTATGCCGGCGAAATTGTGGGCGTATCCGGCTTAATGGGGGCTGGCAGAACCGAGCTTGGCAAATTACTTTACGGCGCCTTACCGAAAACCGCCGGCAAAGTGCGGTTAAAAAATCAAGAGATTGAAAATCACAGTCCGCAAGACGGCTTAAACAATGGCATTGTCTATATTTCTGAAGATCGAAAAGGCGACGGACTGATTTTAGGAATGTCTGTAAAAGAAAATATGTCGCTTACAGCACTCGAGCATTTTTCTCAAAAAGGTTCGATTTATCATCAAGCGGAAAGAATGGCAGTAGATGATTTTATTGAGATGTTTAACATTAAAACCCCAAGCCGCGAGCAACAAGTGGGTTTGCTTTCCGGCGGCAATCAGCAAAAAGTCGCGATTGCACGCGGTTTGATGACCCGCCCAAACGTATTGATTTTAGACGAACCGACACGCGGTGTGGATGTGGGCGCACGAAAAGAAATTTATCAGCTGATCAACGAATTTAAAAAAGACGGCTTGAGTATTTTGATGATTTCATCCGATATGCCGGAAGTGCTTGGTATGAGCGACCGCATTTTGGTTATGCACGAAGGCAAAATCAGTGCAGAATTTTCTCGTGAAGAGGCAACACAAGAAAAATTACTCGCCGCCGCCATTGGCAAATAGACTTAAAGTCGGTTTCAAAAGTGCGGTCGATTTTACGGATAAATTTTTAAGGTAAACATGATGACAACCCAAACTTCTCGTTTCCAATTTGGAAAATTTTTGATTGAACAACGTTCTTTTATTGCACTGATTATTCTCATTGCCATTGTGTCGATGATTAATCCGAATTTTTTCAGTGTGGATAATATTCTGAATATTTTGCGTCAAACCTCCGTGAATGCCATCATTGCCGTGGGAATGACATTCGTGATTTTAATTGCAGGTATTGATCTTTCTGTGGGATCGGTTTTAGCGCTAACGGGCGCAATTGCCGCTTCAATGGTCAGCCTTGAACTGCCGATTTTCCTCGTCATTCCGGCGACCTTGTTACTCGGCACAATACTTGGCGGCATCAGTGGGATGATCGTCGCCAAAGGGAAAGTACAAGCTTTTATCGCCACCCTTGTTACGATGACGTTATTACGCGGTGTAACCATGGTTTATACGGACGGTCGCCCAATTACAACGGGCTTCTCTGACAGCGCAGAGGCGTTTGCCACCCTTGGTACGGGTTATCTGTTGGGAATTCCGGTGCCGATTTGGATTATGGCTGTGGTGTTCGCCGTAGCTTGGTATATTTTGAAACATATGCCGATTGGACGCTATATTTATGCCCTTGGCGGTAACGAACCCGCTACCCAACTTTCCGGTATTAATGTCAATAAAATCAAAGTATTTGTTTTCGCTGTGAGCGGTTTTTTATCTGCCCTTGCCGGTTTAATTGTCACGTCCCGTTTATCTTCCGCACAGCCTACTGCCGGCGTATCCTATGAGCTTGATGCGATTGCGGCGGTCGTTGTAGGTGGGACCAGTTTAATGGGCGGTAAAGGTCGTGTAATAGGAACACTCATTGGTGCATTGATTATCGGATTTTTAAATAATGCCCTAAATTTATTAGACATTTCATCTTACTATCAAATGATAGCAAAAGCCTTGGTTATTCTGGTTGCCGTTTTAGCCGATAACTATCTTGGTACAAAAAAACTGTAACTTACTTTAAGGAGAAATTATGAAAAAATTATTCACACTTAGTTCCACCGTATTATTAGGTTTAGCCGTTTCCGGCACAGCCCGTGCACAGGATACCATCGCCTTAGCGGTATCGACCTTGGATAATCCGTTTTTTGTGACCTTAAAAGACAGTGCACAGAAAAAAGCGGATGAATTAGGTTACAAACTCGTAGTGCTTGATTCACAAAATGACCCGGCAAAAGAATTAGCCAACGTAGAAGATTTAACCGTTCGCGGTGCCAAAGTGCTTTTGATTAATCCGACCGATTCCGAAGCGGTGAGCAATGCCGTAGCCATTGCCAATCGCAATAATATTCCGGTCATTACACTGGATCGTGGGGCGGCGAAAGGTAAAGTGGTAAGTCATATCGCCTCTGATAATGTCGCCGGCGGTAAAATGGCAGGCGATTTTATCGCCCAAAAATTAGGCGGTGGTGCAAAAGTGATTCAACTTGAAGGCATAGCCGGTACATCTGCTGCGCGTGAACGCGGCGAAGGCTTTAAACAAGCGGTTCAAGTGCATAAATTCGATGTGCTTGCCAGCCAACCGGCGGATTTCGATCGCACAAAAGGTTTGAACGTAACTGAAAACTTACTTGCCAGCAAAACGGAGGTGCAAGCGATTTTTGCACAAAACGATGAAATGGCGTTAGGTGCATTGCGGGCCATTAAAGCGGCCAATAAAAACGTACTGGTCGTGGGCTTTGACGGCACTGATGATGCAGTGAAAGCCGTGAAAAGCGGAAAATTGGCGGCAACAGTTGCCCAACAACCGGATCTAATCGGTTCGCTCGGTGTGGTAACAGCAGACAAAGTGTTAAAAGGCGAGAAAGTAGAAGCACAAATTCCGGTTGATTTGAAAGTCATTACCGAATAATTATTTGTAGGCGGGACTATTCGCCTACAATCAAATCAATATGTTACAGCTGACGGGTAAAAATGCCCCAACGGATTATAGATCAACAATGAAAAAACTGACTGTTCTCGGCAGCATCAACGCCGATCATGTTATTTCCGTCCCTTATTTTGCCAAACCCGGCGAAACCTTGACGGGTAAGAATTATCACATCGCCTACGGTGGTAAAGGGGCAAACCAAGCCGTTGCGGCAGCACGTTTGGGGGCTAAGGTGGCGTTTATTGGTTGCATTGGAGGTGATGGTATAGGTACATCAATGAAAAATGCCTTTGCGCAGGACGGCATTGATACCGCCCATATCAGCACGGTTTCGCAAGAAATGACCGGAATGGCGTTTATTCAAGTGGCTCAAACCGGCGAAAACAGCATTGTGTTAGCCCGTGGTGCAAATGCGTTTTTAGACGAACAAATCGTATATAAAGCTGAAGAACGGATTGCCCAATCAGATTGCTTACTGATGCAATTGGAAACCCCGATTTCCGGTGTGGAACTTGCCGCACAAATCGCGAAAAAACATAATGTACAAGTGGTGTTAAACCCTGCGCCTGCCCAACCGTTATCCGATAACCTATTGGGCTTAATCGACATTATCACGCCAAATGAAACTGAAGCAGAAATTCTTACCGGCGTACGGGTAACGGATGAACAAAGTGCGGTCAATGCCGCACGTGTTTTTCACGAAAAAGGTATCGGCTGCGTGATCATTACGCTCGGTGCAAAAGGCGTGTTTGTGAGCCGATATGGAAAAGGTGATGAAAGTGGCGAAACTCGAATAATTAAAGGATTCTGCGTACAAGCGGTAGATACCACGGCGGCGGGCGATACCTTCAACGGTGGTTTCATTACCGCTTTATTGGCTGGGCAATCCCTTGATGAAGCGATTCGTTTCGGACAAGCCGCTGCGGCGATTAGCGTAACACGCAAAGGCGCACAACCGTCTATTCCAACCCGTCAAGAAACCTTAGAATTTCTCACGAACAACGAAAAGTGCGGTTAAAAATAGCGGTGTTTCTATGGCAACGATGAAAGATATTGCCCGATTGGCAAAGGTTTCGACTTCTACGGTTTCTCATGTCATTAACGGTTCACGATTTGTCAGTGATGAAATTCGAGAAAAAGTGATGAGCGTGGTAGCGGAACTGAATTACACCCCCTCCGCCGTGGCGCGTAGTCTGAAAGTACGCGAAACAAAAACCATCGGATTGCTTGTTACCGCAACCAATAATCCTTTCTTTGCCGAAGTCATGGCAGGCGTAGAGCAATATTGCCAACAACATCAATACAATCTCATTATTGCCACCACCGGTGGTGATGCAGGACGATTACAACAAAATTTACGGACACTACTTCATAAACAGGTAGACGGCTTATTATTGATGTGTGGTGACAGCCGTTTTAATGCAGATACGGAACTGACTGTTTCTGTACCATTGGTGGTGATGGATTGGTGGTTTACCGAATTAAACGCTGACAAAATTCTCGAAAACTCGGAACTTGGCGGATATTTAGCAACCAAAACGTTAATTGATGCTGGCCATCAACAAATTGCCATTATCACCGGTAATCTAAAAAAGTCTGTTGCACAAAATCGCTTAAAAGGTTATCAAAAAGCCTTAATGGAGTCGAAAATCCCACTCAATTCCCATTGGATTATGGAAAGCCATTTTGACTTTGCAGGCGGTGCCGCCGGTATGCAAAAATTGCTTGCGACACCACGTCGCCCAACCGCCATATTTTGTTGTAGCGATGCCATTGCAGTAGGCGCTTATCAAGTACTTCAACAGCAGGGGTTACAAATTCCGGAGGACATTTCCGTCATTGGTTACGATGATATCGAACTTTCCGGTTATCTTTCCCCTCCACTTTCTACCATCAGCCAGCCCAAAGCCGAATTAGGCAAACTCGCCGTAGAATTATTACTGCAACGGATAAAAAACCCGAACGAGCCTTATCAAACACTCACCCTCAGCCCAACGCTAAAATTACGAGAATCAATTAAAAATATAAATAATAAAACCAAATTTATTTAAACTTCTTTGCTAAACAGAACAGAAAAATATTGTGTGACAGGCTTCACAAATTAAAAAAATAACAGATGACAGATTTTATTTTTGTATTATTCTGGCTTAACTTCGCAGTTAGAAGTAAGTTGTTAATAGTATTAAGTTTCTATTTTCTTATAAAGGATTTTAATATGCTTGACTTGCTTTCACCGAACCAAACTTGGGTACTTATCGATCCAAAACTCTCCTTCTATTTTCCATAATCTACCATTCTTTTCTTTTTATTTATTACTACTCTATTTTCATTTTAGAAAATAATTTTTTACTTAAATTAATCAAATTAAGTTTTGAGGATGTTGTTATGGAAAATTTTAAACATTTACCCGAACCTTTCCGCATTCGCGTTATTGAACCGGTGAAAAGAACTACCCGAGAATACCGTGAAGAGGCAATTTTAAAATCAGGAATGAACCCGTTTTTACTTGATAGTAAAGATGTTTTCCTTGATCTTTTAACCGATAGCGGTACCGGAGCGGTAACACAGGATATGCAGGCGGCAATGTTGCGCGGTGATGAAGCTTACAGTGGCAGTCGTAGTTATTATGCATTGGCAAATGCCGTGAAAGACATTTTTGGATATGAATATACCATTCCAACCCACCAAGGTCGTGGGGCGGAACAAATTTATATTCCCATATTAATTGCCAAACGTGAGCGTGAAAAGGGCTTAGATCGCCGCAAAATGGTGGTATTTTCCAATTATTTCTTCGATACCACACAGGGCCATAGCCAAATTAATGGTGCAACTGTGCGTAATGTGTATATTAAAGAAGCCTTTGATACTACGGTAGCATATCCGTTCAAAGGCAATTTTGACTTAGCAAAACTTGAACAAGGCATTCAAGAAGTCGGTGCTAATAATGTACCTTATATTGTCTGTACCATCACTTGTAACTCCGCAGGAGGACAACCGGTTTCTATCGCAAACTTAAAAGCCATGTATGAGATTGCACGTAAATACGATATTCCGGTAATTATGGATTCCGCCCGCTTCGCCGAAAACGCTTATTTTATTCAACAACGTGAAGAAGCTTATAAAGATTGGACAATAGAACAAATCACTTACGAAAGTTATCGCTATGCCGATTGTTTAGCAATGTCTGCTAAAAAAGATGCAATGGTGCCAATGGGAGGTATTTTAGCTTTCAAAGATCAATCAATGGAAGGTGTTTATCATGAATGTCGCACCCTTTGTGTTGCACAAGAAGGCTTCCCGACTTATGGCGGTTTAGAAGGCGGCGCAATGGAACGTTTGGCAATAGGTTTACGCGATGGAATGCGGCAAGAATGGTTAGCTTATCGCATCGCACAAATTGAATATTTGGTTGCAGGGCTTGAACGAATTGGTGTAGTCTGCCAACAACCCGGTGGGCATGCCGCTTTCGTTGATGCCGGTAAATTATTACCACATATTCCCCCAAAACAATTCCCAGCCCAAGCCCTTTCCTGTGAACTTTATAAAGTTGCCGGCATAAGAGCGGTCGAAATTGGTTCATTTTTATTGGGTCGAGATCCAAAAACAGGTCAACAGTTGCCTTGTCCTGCCGAGTTATTGCGCCTTACGATTCCACGTGCGACCTACACACAAACCCACATGGATTTCATTATTGAAGCCTTCCAAAAAGTGAAAGAAAACGCGGCAAATATTAAAGGATTAACCTTTACCTATGAGCCGAAAGTTTTACGTCATTTCACAGCACGATTGAAAGAAGTGGAATCATAAGAAAATTATCCTAGAAAATGCAGTTCATTTTGAGCTGCATTTTTTATCAAAGACTTATTTCAATACATTGTTATTGATAAGGATTCAATATGAAAAAACAACCTTCCATTTTCGGTGGTTCCTGTATTATTGCCAGTGTTTGCGTGGGCGCGGGAATGCTTGGATTACCCACCTCAGGTGCAGGCGCATGGACAATATGGTCTGCTGTCGCAATTTGTTTAACTATGATACTCATGACATTATCAGGCTGGTTATTACTTGAAGCTTACTCCACTTATGATTTAAGAGCGTCATTTAGTACTGTCACGAAAGATATGTTAGGTTCCACCATTAATGCTATTAATAATCTTGCCGTCTATTTCGTAGGAGGAATTTTACTTTATGCTTACACCACTGCATCTGGCGGCATCATAGAAAACTTAATTAAACCATGGATTAACTTAGGTTCTTCCGGATTAGCCATTTGTTCGACCATATTCGTATTAGTCTTTTCGTATTTTGTTTGGCATTCCACTCGTATTGTAGACCGTATTTCCGTATTACTTATTGTATTTATGGGGCTCACTTTTGTTATTAGTATCTCTGGCTTAGCCGTCAATATTTCTTTGGATAAGCTTTTTGATATTGGAGGAAAAGAGGGCGCTTATGCAAAATATGCTATTGGTATGTTTCCGGTTGCCTTAACTTCCTTTGGTTATCATCACTCCGTTTGTAGTATGCGTGCGTATTACGGCGAGGAACGGAAAGCAAAATATGCCATTTTAGGAGGAACAGGGATTGCCCTAACACTTTACCTCATTTGGGTTTTTGTTATTTTTGGCAATCTTCCGCGTGATCAATTTGCACCTATTCTGGAGAGTGGCGGAAATTTAGATGTATTACTGAATACCCTAGGTAATGTCATTGAATCAAATACAGTAAAACAAATGATCAATGCGTTTTCTATCGCTGCCATTTTATCCTCCTTTATTGGCGTAGGATTAGGCGTATTTGATTATCTTGCCGATTTCTTCAAATTTGACGACAGCAAAACCGGGCGCGCAAAATCTTGGATTGTCACCTTCTTGCCCCCCCTAATTATGTCAATCCTATTTCCATTGGGTTTCTTAAAAGCCATTGGTTACGCTGGTGCGGTGGCAACGATTTGGACTTGTATTATTCCGGCACTTTTGGTTTATAAATCAAGAAAACGTTACCACACGACGGGATTTCGCGTTGGTGGAGGAAACGGATTAATTATTTTTACTGCTTTATTTGGTGTATTTGTTGCCATCGCCCATTTTTTAGCGATGTTTAATTATCTGCCTAACTTTAAAGGTTAATTTGGCAACAAAAAAGTGCGGTCATTTTCAACCGTACTTTTTTTACGACATCCGTCCGCTTTCTATTCGAATGACCTGATCGCAAATTGCCATAGTGGATTGGCGATGGCTGACAAGAATAATAAGTTTATCCGCCTTAACATTGCGTAACGATTGTAAAATAATCGCTTCGTTTAAACTATCCAAATTACTTGTTGGTTCATCCAGCAAAATGATAGGAGCATTGTGTAAGAAAGCACGAGCAATGCCAATACGCTGTTTTTCCCCATCAGAAAGATTGCCGCCTAATTCCGTCATTTTAGTTTGATAACCTTCTGGTAAACTCATAATGAAATTGTGAATTGATGCCTGTTTAGCGGCTTCTATGATCTGCTCTTGCGTCGCAGAACGATGAGCAAGGCGAATATTTTCTTCAATCGTGTCATTAAAAATATAGGTTTGTTGGGTAATATATGCCATATTGTCGCGTAGACTCTTTGTATTGATCTCTGCAAGCGGTGTACCGTTAATGCAAATTTTCCCTTGTTGAGGATCGTAAAAACGCATTAAAAGCTTCAATAAAGTGCTTTTGCCACTCCCACTCCTACCATAAATACCCAAGATTTGTCCTTTATGTAACCGAAAATTAATGTCCTTCAGAATTTGTTCATCCGCATAAGCAAAACTCAGGTTTTCTACACGAATTTCAGAAACCTTTTCTAAATTGACCGCACTTTCTACCTCTTTTAATGCAGGCTGTTCCGCCAATAGACTCAATACTCGCTCACCGGATGCCAAAGTTTGCAATAAATTACTGGAAAGATTACTCAAGGCAATAACCGGACCGTAACTCGACATCAATAAAATCACGCCGACTAAAAAACCGAAAAAGTCTATTTTATTAAAATAGAATAAAATCAGACCTGTGAATAAGATAATAATATTAAAGGCTGATACGGCAATTTCTGTGTAAACTCGGACTTTGCCTTCTTGATCCTTGATTTTTCGGAAAGCCTGATCGATAGATTCGCTACGCTGTTGGATCTCATCTAAACGCTTTTTCGTGTAACCGAAAAGCTGAATTTCTTTCATACCACGGATGCTATCTAGGAAAAAATCGTTCATTTCCCCCACCAGTTCACGATATTGTCTGCCGTCTTCACGGGCTAATTTGGTCGTGATGATAGGCAAAACCACACCGATACAAAGATATGCAATAAGTGCTATTAAGGCAAACCATGGGGAAAAATGAGCAAATACCGCAACTAAAATTGTAGAGGTAAGGAATGCAATCATAATCGGCGCAATGGTGTGGGCGTAAAATACTTCAAGCAACTCAATATCATTTGTGACTAAAGATACAAGCTGGCCGGCTTGTTTATCTTGCAATTTAACAAACGCCAAACGTCGTAAGGCGGAAAAGACTTTATCACGCAACAATGCCAGTAATTTGAAGGCAATATAATGACCGGACATTTGCTCCAAATAACGCAAAACCCCACGGGCAACGGCAAGTGTAATAAGTGCGGTTAAAATTTGAGTTAAATTTAAATGCCCGTCAAAACCAAGCAAATAAGCCAACCCCATTGCGCCCAGCACCATAATAAAAATCGCACTTAGAAAGCCGAGCGTTCCCATTGTGATGGTAAACAGCATAATATGCGCAAGCGGTTTGACCAACTGTAGCAATTGCCACATCACTAAAAATCCGTTTTTACGCATTTACCACCTCTCTAATTTGTTCTAAAGATTTTTGTTGTCGGAACATTTCCGCATAGGCGCCGTTTTCTGTTATTAAAGTAGTATGCGTACCTTGCTCAATCAATTTACCTTTTTCCAAAACATAAATATTATTTGCATTCACTGCGTTAGCAAGGCGATGAGAAATCATCACGATAGTTTTGTGTTGTTTAAATTGTTGGATAAATTTCAAGATCACCTCTTCGCTTTCTACATCAATATTACTGGTGGCTTCATCAAAAATATAAAACTTCGCATTATGCAGCAACGCTCTAGCCAAGGCTAAACGCTGAATTTGACCGCCGGATAAATTTGTCCCGCGGCTTAATAAAGGCATATCCAAACCGCCATTTTCACGCACAAAGTCGGCTAAATTGACTTGTTCCAAACATTGGTAAATTTGCTCATCGGAGGCTTCGGCTTTCGCCATTTGCATATTTTCACGCAAGGAACCTTTAAACACGTAGCTGCTATGGCTAACCAGTGAAACATTTTCGTAAAAGGAAGTGCGGTTAATTTCAACGACATTTTGTCCATTAAATAAAATCTCACCTTTCTGCGCTTTGTAAAATCCCATTAATAACGATACCAGTGTAGATTTTCCGCAACCGCTTTTACCAACAAAAACAGTGAGTTGATTTGCCGGAATCGTTAAATTCAAACCTTGAATCGCTTGTTTTTCCTCGGAATAGGCAAAATGTAAATCCTGTATTTCTACATGCACATTATTTTTTGCAGCAAAACCGACCGCACTTTGTTGTGTTTCTAGCGGCGTATCAAGCAAAATAAAAATCTTATCGGAGGCAGCTTTACCGTTCATTGCCACATGGAAAAAAGAACCCAATAAACGCAAGGGAATAAAAAATTCCGAGGCAAGTAAGATAAACAAAATCACACCTAAAATACTGATTTGGTTCTCTTGATATTGCAAAAGTGCGGTTAATATCCCGACAGCCGCGCCACCATAGGCGAGTAAATCCATTAATGAAACAGAATTAAGCTGCATTGTCAGCACTTTCATTGTAATGGTGCGAAACTGTTCCGCTTCCGCATCCATTTGTTTGGCTTTATAGCCGTCATCTTGATAGATTTTTAGTGTAATCAAACCCTGTAAATTATCTAAAAAACTACTTCCCAACCCGACATAGATCGCCCAATATTTTGCCAAGAGTTTTTTGGCAATTTTATTCACGGCAATAATAGACATCGGGATAAGCGGCACGCACACCAGCAAAATGAATGTGGTCGGTGCATTAAAAAAGACCAAGAAAAAGAACAACGTGAGGGGAGCAAGCAAGCTATAAAATAACTGGGGTAAATAACGCCCAAAATAGATTTCTAATTGCTCCACGCCTTCTGAGGCAATCTGAATAGTACTTGAGGTGGATTGTTGATGTACCTGATTAATAGGCATCCCCGCCAATTTACGATAAATCAAACTGCGTAATTCGTGTTTCACCCTTGTGCTGGCAAAATAAGATGCCTGTACGGATTTTTTACCGACAAATACTCGCAGAGCAAGTGCAGCCAGCAAAATTGCGCCCAAACCAACCGCACTTGGTATGCGAAGATCGCCTAAAAATGAGGCTTGTAGGATATATGAAAATACTACAGCCGTGACAATTCCCCCGACTAAAGCAAGCCAGTTCCACAGTACTGTAACTGCAATCCATTTTTTACTCTCCGCCACAGTATTAATCAGACGTTTATCTATCATCATAAAATGATGTCTCCTATTTTTATTGATGAATTAAAAACGAATTTCGACGGAGGCGGAATAATTTCTGCCCGGTGCATAAAAACGCTCTAATCCCTGTCCTTTATCCCAATCCACTGTATTTACTGTTGAACGGCGGTTTAATCCGCGTAAGCTGTCCCAAGTGTGATATTTACGGTTGAATAAATTGTAAACGCCGGCGCGCAATGTGATATTGGAAAACGGTTTGTAATAGCCGAATAAATCAAAGACGAAGGCTTTATTATTCAACCAACGATAGGTTTCGGTTTTAAGGTAACTTTCCGTTTTTTTACAAACTTGACCGCCAGACCAGTAATCAAAGCCCGATTCAACACATCTTTCCGCCATTTCCGAGACTTGGGCATCCTTTGGTTTTTTATTGCCTAAGTAGGTCAATCTGGAGAAAATTCCCCATACGCCGTTTGGATCTTTATAATCCAAGCCGATAATGATTTTCAGCGGTTGAATAGATAATAGGCTGTCAGAGGTGGACAATTTACCTTTGCTGTAACCTAATGCACCTTGCAGTTTTAATCCGTTTGGTAGTGGAGAAAAAAGTTGATGTAAATCTAAGCTGCCTTTAAATTCAATTCCCTTGATTTTGGCTTTATCCAAATTCACCATTTGTTGGTAATAATCGTCCTGTTTGTCGGTACAGCCGGTGTAGTATTTTGCATACCAATCACAATGTGGATTTGTACGGGTAATCACGGTTTCTTGCTCAAATAAAAAGTGGCGGTAATGGGTTTGGTATAGGCTAATATCCATTTCACCGTATTTTCCCTTCCCTTGTAAAAAGAGATGATGATTTTGACTTTTTTCCGACTTCAAATCGGGGTTTGCTGCCCAGTTGCCGTAAGGGCTTTCAAAGGTAAAAAACATTTCCGACGCAGTAGGCACACGATATCCCGTACTAAATTGATAGCCCAGCTTCCAAGTTTCATTAATTTGGGCATCTAAACCGGCTAATCCACTCCAATTATTAAAGACTTTACCGTCCATATCCACTTCGCTACATAATCTGCCGAACCCGGAACTTTTGCCGCAAGGAACATTGGGATCAATATGTTGGGGTTTCACTTTTTCATAATGATAGCCAAGCCCGAATCTGGCAGAAAATATATCATTGAAAATAAGGTGATCCCGTAGGGTCAACGTATATTGTTTGGTTTTTATCGGATATTGAATCGTATAAATTTCCCGTTTATTCAGACTGCCATCCGGATTTAGCACATCATCTTGGTTGATATTCTCAAACTCTCTTTTTGCCAAAGACGTTTTTAATTTGAGTTGGTGTTCTATATTCCAAAGGGTGAGAGACTGACTGTCTAAGGTTAATGAAACCCGATAAAAATCGGTTTTAAGATTGCGGTTATCGCGGTGTTGTAGGTAGCCTTTTTGATAAATAAATCCGTCGTTATAATTTCCGCCTACCCGTTCATACGAACCTTTGTAATTAATCGCGCTATTTTCAGTTTTTTGATAATCAACATCCGTTCGGACTAAAGAAACGACATCGGATTCAGGCGCCCATTCATAGAACACATTGAAATTAAGGCGTTTTTGTCGATCATCGGCTTCACGCCAGTAAGTCATTAACGAGTAGGATTTTTCATCAGTATAATTGCTGTTTCTTTGTCCGTTTAAAGAGAGACCTAAGCGATGACCGGGCATAAAGTTCCAACCGAGTTTGGCTAAGAAACTGTGATTTGTGTGTTTTGACGGATCGGGATGGATTCGTGCCGCGCCGATTTCTGCCCTCCTTTCAATATCTCTCGGCGTGTCATATTTTCCGTTACTTTGCAGCGTAATATCACCTCCGGCACTTTCGGTTTCTTGCCCGCGTCGCTGAGAATAAATTAAAAGCGCATCAATATTTTCGCCCACATAGCCGAAGCCGAGCGTATTCGTCCATTGCTGATTTTTGCCAGTATAACTGGAACGTAAAAAGCCGCCAAGGGATTTTCCGCTGCTAACAATATCGGTCGCCTCTAAGGTGTGGTAATTAACATTACCGCCGAGTGAGCCGCTACCAAAAGATAAGGAATCGGAGCCTCTAACAATCTCAATATTACGGATTAATTCGGGATCGATACTTAATCTGGAGTTATTAAAATTCCCGTAGCGGGAATATAACGAGTTTTCTTCCGAATCAGGTAGGGATACGCCGTCAATACTGATTCCTACCCGATTCCCTTCTACACCGCGCATCGCAAAGCCTTTCAAGCGACGACCATTATCGGAAATACCGACGTCCGTGGAGTAACGGACTAAATCGGATGTGTCTCTAATCAGTTCGTTTTGAATAGTATTGGCATTTTTTTTGATCACTGCCGGTGTTTTATGTACTTCATTTTGAGTTGCAAGTTCCGTATTGACATTGATTGTTTCCAATTCGACGGAAGGTGCGGTCGGATTTTCCGATGTTTCGCCAAAAACAGCATGACTATAAACGGCAACAAGTAAGGCGATTGGAGAATATTTTAGAAATTTTTGATGATTTTTTGGGTGCATAGTGGAGTTACCTTAGGTGATTGATAAAAATTTGAGAAACGTTATCAATTATAAAGTAACCTGAATACTATGCCAATGAGAATTATTCCTATCCTTTTCTAGGATTTTCTTCCCACAAAAAACCCGCCAAATAGCGGGCTTTTTTGATCATCGGATTAAACATCTAAGTTTGCCCGTAACGCGTTCATTTCAATAAACTCTCGACGCGGTTCTACTTCATCGCCCATTAAGGTTGTAAAAAGTTGATCAGCCGCTACGGCATCTTTAATAGACACTTTCAGCATACGGCGGGCGTTTGGATCCATCGTGGTTTCCCAAAGCTGATCGGCGTTCATTTCCCCCAATCCTTTATAACGTTGCACTTCTAAACCTTTGCGTGATTCTTTCACTAACCATTCTACGGCTTGTTCAAAGGTGCGTACCGGTTGGACTTTTTCACCGCGAGCAACATAGGCTCCGTCCTCTAATAACCCGTTTAATTGATTATTGAGTAAAACAATTTTCGCATATTCATTACCGCTCACGAAATCAAAGTTAATAAAGTAATCGTTATCTATGCCGTGTTTACGGACGGTAATAACAGCCTCATAAACTTGACGCTCAGCATTGAATTGAGTTCGTACCGTATATTGATTCGCTTCGATTTCTTTTTCTTCAAGTTGTTGAACGAAAGATTTACCCCAATTTTCAACCGCACTTTCGTCACGCATCATCTCAACAGAAAGCGGCGGTTGATAAATTAAACCTTGCAATAACGGAGTTGGATAATGACGACTTAAACGCACAATCAATTTTTGTACGCTGTTATATTCCGCTACCAATTTTTCAAAAACAAGACTATTCATTGCCGGAGCATTTTCACTGACGTGTAACGCCGCACCATCAAGAGCAAGCGTTAATTCATATTGTTCCATCTCGTCCGTATCTTTAATATAACGTTCTTGTTTGCCTTTTTTCACTTTATAAAGCGGTGGTTGGGCAATATACACATAACCGCGCTCAATAAGCTCAGGCATTTGGCGATAGAAAAATGTGAGTAAAAGCGTACGAATATGTGAGCCGTCCACATCCGCATCGGTCATAATAATGATATGGTGGTAACGCAATTTATCCGGATTATATTCATCGCGTCCGATACCACAACCCAACGCGGTAATTAATGTACCCACTTCTTGGGAAGAAAGCATTTTGTCAAAACGTGCTTTCTCAACATTGAGAATCTTTCCCTTTAACGGCAAAATAGCTTGGGTTTTACGATCTCGTCCCACTTTTGCCGAACCACCCGCAGAATCTCCCTCCACTAAGTAAAGTTCTGAAAGTGCAGGGTCTTTTTCTTGGCAATCTGCCAGTTTGCCCGGAAGCCCGGCAATATCCAATGCCCCTTTACGGCGTGTCATCTCACGGGCCTTACGTGCTGCTTCACGGGCCCGTGCCGCCATAATAATTTGATTAACAATGATTTTCGCATCCGCAGGATTTTCCAATAAGTATTCCTGCATTTTCTCATTCATTGCAGATTCCACTGCACTCTTCACTTCAGAAGAAACTAATTTATCTTTCGTTTGAGAAGAAAACTTAGGATCAGGCACTTTCACAGAAATAATCGCCACTAAACCTTCACGAGCATCATCGCCTGAAGTTGCGACTTTTTCTTTTTTCAATAGACCTTCACTTTCCATATAGTTGTTTAAACTACGGGTCAGAGCACCACGAAAACCAGCTAAGTGTGTGCCGCCATCACGTTGCGGAATATTATTGGTGAAGCAATAGACGTTTTCATTCACACCATCATTCCATTGCAATGCTACTTCCACACCTATACCGTCTTTTTCTGCCGTAAAGTAGAAAGGTTTCGGGTGAATTGGATTTTTATTTTTGTTTAAGTACTCAACAAAGGCCTGAATCCCACCTTCATAGTGGAAATGATCTTCTGCGCCATCACGTTTATCAATCAAGCGAATAGATACACCAGAATTCAAAAATGAAAGTTCACGTAACCGTTTTGCGAGAATTTTGTAATCAAACGTTGTGATGGCAAAAATATCCGGACTTGGCCAGAAACGCACGGTCGTACCGCTGACATCAGTATCACCAATCACAGTTAATGGTGCTTGCGGTTCACCTAAATGATAAAATTGCTCATGCACATGACCTTGACGACGAATGGTGAGCTGCAATTTGTCAGAAAGCGCATTGACTACCGATACCCCCACGCCGTGCAAACCGCCCGATACTTTATAAGAGTTATCGTCGAATTTACCGCCAGCGTGCAATACCGTCATAATCACTTCAGCAGCCGAAACGCCTTCTTCCGGATGAATATCCACTGGAATTCCACGACCATCATCTTGCACAGACACCGAATTATCATCATGAATTGTCACGATAATATCTGAACAATGGCCTGCCAATGCCTCATCAATCGCATTATCCACCACCTCAAACACCATGTGGTGCAAGCCGGTGCCATCATCGGTATCACCAATATACATCCCCGGGCGTTTACGTACTGCATCTAGCCCTTTTAATACTTTGATACTGGATGCACCGTAGTTATCGGTCATGGTCGTTTCTGACATAATTAATCTCTATTTTGTAAATGAAAATTGGGCGAGATTATAGCAAAAAATGCGCTAATTAGCGAATAATTACCAAAAAGGCTCTTATTCTAAAAAGCTGTTCCTTGAGGTGAAAATTATCCGGTATGACGTTCTTTCAATTTACTGATCACATCAGCCCACGATAATCCCGCATCCTGTAATAGGACCGTGAGGTGATAAGCTAAATCGGCGGCTTCGCAAATGGTTTCTTCCCTATCTTTCACCGTGGCGGCAAGAGCCGTTTCTACGCCTTCTTCGCCAACTTTCTGTGCAATACGTTTTGTGCCTTTAGCGTAAAGTTGGGCGGTGTAAGAAGTTTGCGGATCGACCCCTTTACGGCTGGCAATTAACCGCTCTAATTTGCTGAAAAAGATCCAATCCGGCTCGCTTTTTTCAAATTGATGAAAGCAGCTTTCCGCCCCTGTATGGCAGGTATTGCCCATCGGTTCGGCCAAAATTAAGAGGCTATCGTTATCGCAATCAAGGCTCATATCCATCACGTTGAGGAAATGCCCCGAGTTTTCCCCTTTCGTCCATAGCCGCTGCTTGGTGCGGGAATAAAAGGTCACCCGCTTTTCATTTAAGGTTTTTTCTAAGGCTGCTTGGTTCATATAACCCAACATCAGCACTTCGCAGGTTTGAATATGTTGAACGATAACAGGGAGAAGATTATCAATTTTTTGCCAGTTGATTTGGGTTAGATTTAGCATTCTGTTCCTCTAAATATAAATGAAGGTATTTGGTCATTGCCTCTAGTTGAATTTGGTCATTTTCGTCATCAAACTCAAGGTATTTTATATTGGCTTTTCGGCAAGCCTCTCTTTTTATCGCATCCCGCTCAATCGCATTTTGTTGATAATGCCCCTTTCCTTGATATTCAATCGCAATCACGGGATAGCCTTTTCGATCGATAATTAAAAAATCGATCCGTTTACTGTTAATTAAAGCAAAATGTCGATTGTCTTTTGTCGCTAATATTTCGCCCATTGACACTTGCGAAAATAACCGAAAATATTGCCTATTCTCAATACTGCTTAATCGCTGTGTTATTTTTAGAAATAGCTGATATTCCGATTTATTCATTAAAGGTTTTTTAGTAAAAATGGCCTCTGACATCAGCGCTAAATGACTTTTCTCATTTGATGAGAACGCAATTTGCTGACGGTTTTTTCGCTTATATCACCTAGGCTTGAATAAAACAATCATAAAACAGAGAAAGAGAAATAAAATAATTTCACCGATTAATCGTAAATCCATTATTTAACCTCACTAAACAGTTTGCAATATTATCCAAATAAAAGACCGCTTGCTATATTCGGATTGAAAAATCAAATTGAGATAAATACGCCTTTAACTCCCCAATTTGAATAATCTGCTTATGAAATACACTCGCTGCCAACGCACCGTCCACTTTAGCCTCCATAAACGCATCGCGGAAATGCGCCATTTCTCCCGCCCCGCCGGAGGCAATCAGCGGAACACGGCAGACTTCCCGTACCTTTTTCAGTTGAACGAGGTCGTAGCCCTTGCGAACCCCGTCTTGGTTCATCATATTGAGTACAATTTCCCCCGCGCCCCGTTGTTGTACCTCTTTAACCCAATCCAATAATTGCCAGTGGGTTTGGCGGGTACGGTTTTCATCGCCGGTATATTGATTGACCCAATATTTGCCGGTTACCGCCTCAAACCAGCTGTCGATCCCGACCACGATTGCCTGCACCCCGAAACGATCCGCCAACCTTGAAATCAGGGTGGGATCAGCCAATGCCGGTGAGTTAATCGAGATTTTATCCGCGCCAAAAGCAAACAACGCTTCGGCATCCTTTAGCGTTTTTATACCGCCCGCCACACAAAACGGAATATCAATTACCTTGGCAACGCGTGCTACCCAGCTTTTGTCCACTGTTCTGCCGTCCGACGATGCCGTAATGTCATAAAACACCAATTCGTCCGCTCCTTCTGCCGCGTAACGTTTTGCAAGCGGGACAATGTCGCCGATAATTTCGTGATCACGGAATTGCACGCCTTTGACGACTTGCCCGTCTTTCACGTCCAAGCAAGGAATTATCCGTTTTGCCAACATTTTATCGCCTCCTCTACGCTAAATTTCCCGTCTAATAACGCCCGCCCGACAATCACGCCTGTCACACCCGTGCCTTTGAGTGCTTCAATATCCGCAAGCGATCCGATCCCGCCGGAAGATTGAAAATGAATATCGGGAAACGCCTCACACATTTCACGGTAAAGGGAAACATTTGAGCCGGCCAGCGTGCCGTCCCGTGAAATATCGGTACATAACACGTGTTGCAAGCCAAAAGTGCGGTAGTTTTCTACCACGTTTTCAAGGGTGAGCGGGCTGGTTTCTTGCCAGCCTTTGATCGCTACGTATTTTTGCCCGTGTGCAATGCGCACATCCAAGGCGAGTACGAATTTTTCTGCGCCGTATTTTTCAAACCAGTGCTGCACGGTTTTCGGTTCGGTTACCGCCGTTGAGCCAATCACCACCCGATTAGCCCCCACTGCGAACAACGCTTGGATATCTTGCTCACAGCGAATCCCCCCGCCTACTTGAATATGGCCTTGGGTCGTCTCAATAATTTGCCCAATCAATGCGGTTTGCCGACGATGCGGATCTTTTGCGCCGGTTAAATCCACCAAGTGTAACTGCGCCGCGCCCTGCCGAATGTAATCGGCAAATTGGCTGATAGGGTCGTCATTGTAGGTGGTTTGTTGGGCATAATCCCCCTGGTGTAACCGTACGATCTTCCCGTCAATCAAATCAAGGGCGGGGATAATCATTGATGTTTTCATTGTGTTTGCCTTAATACTGATTATTTTTGATTTAATTTTGCAATATTGCCGATAAGCTGTGCGAAATCAATCGCATTTTGCGGTGTAATAACAGGCTTTCCCGTTTCTTTTTCAAGGCTTTCTCGTGCAACTTTGGCCACATTTCCCCCGCGCTGTGCGACCGCTTTATTTTCTTCCAACCCTTGTGGGTGCGTAATCTGGGTAATATCCTTCGTGGCGGCCTCGGCTAACATATTCAGTACCAATTCGGTCGTGGACATATTATCGCGCAAGTTTTCTTTCTTTAAGCCTTTGAAATCTTTATATTCTCGAGTCGTCATTCCGCTCCAAGTCCGTGTAATTTCATTGGTTAAAATCGCAAACTCCCGCCCCTGTTCAATGCCGTGATCTTGCCACGCATCCGTTAATTCTTTTCGCACCTGAATAGCCTGCAAGCGTTGGTTAATCCATTCACGAGAATAGCCTTTTTTCAAGTAGGTTTCTAACGCACGGTCGATAGTTAATTCGGGATCGATAATCTCATCAACCCGCTCTTTCCCCACCTCAGCCAACCAAAGTTTAAACGGCTCGGCTTTAGGGGAAGGGATCGATTGAATAATGCGAAAAATGCCTTGTAAATCAATCGCATCGGTTTTGTACATTTTACCGTCAGCCGCCCTAAATTTCAGTTGTACGATTTTTTCGTACAACTCAACGCCGCCCTCTTCATCCTTGATTTTCCGTTTTAAATCACTCCAATAACGGCGTGGATTATTGCTACCCGAAAGTGCTTGTACAATATCCACCACACTAAAAAACCATTCTGCCTTTTCACTATCCCAAACGGAACGGATTTGGCTATTTTCAAATAATTTAATCTCATTCATTGCTTATTACCCCCAATTTACTGTAATTATATTCAGTAAATTTGTTAGCGCCATCACTCTCATTCAGTTTTACGATCAAGATCACAGAATTTGCAACAAAGGCGAACGATCTCACCGCTTGTCAGCCATTTTCGACAAAATTTCTCAGCAACATTGCGCCATTTTTGCCCGAGCGTTCCGGGTGAAACTGGACGCCATAAAAATTATCCCGCTGAATGGCGGCGGAAAACGGCACGCCGTAATCACAGGTGGCAATCGTATTGTTATTGGGCAATACGGCGTAGCTATGCACAAAATAGAAATGGCTGCCTTGCGCAATCCCCGCGAATAATGGGTGGTCGGGTTGGTAATTGACGTTATTCCAGCCCATATGCGGCAACGACAGCCCCGTATCGGGTATCCGCTCGGTTTTCCCCTCCATCAGATTGAGCGTCGCCACATTGCCTTCATCAGAAAATGCCGTCATTAACTGCATTCCCAAGCAAATGCCTAATACGGGTTGCGTGAGGTTTTGAATGGTCTCAATTAACCGGCGATCGTGCAGGTTTTTCATCGCCGCCATCGCCGTGCCTACGCCGGGTAAAATTAATTTCTCGGCCGATTGAATTTTTTTCCGATCCCTTGTGATTTCGGCGCGATAACCCAGTCGGTCAAAGGCAAATTTGACAGAGGAAAGATTGGCACAGCCGGTGTCGATGATGACTAATTTCATTATATTATTCCTTTCTATCTTTACTATTTTTATGGGTATCAATCCCTAGAAACCCGAATAGTTTGTTTGATATGTTTTAAATTTGCCACAATGGTAAACGTCATTACAATCAATAATGACCAAGCTCCCCATTTACCTAAATGCACGGTTGTCCACGCCCCCATTTGGTTAGGATACTGCCAAATACCTATAAATGTTCCGATATTTTCTGCCAACCAAATAAAAAAGCCAATTAATGCAAAGGCAAGCAATAGTGGCATACGGCGTTTGCGGTCGTAAGGGGTAAAATAAACATAAGTACATGCATACAACCCCATTGCAAAAGCAGCTAAATACCATCGATAATCGCCAATATAATGGTGCGTAAAAAAATTAAGGTAAATCAATACAGCCACCAAAGCAGAAAGCCAATAAGGGGGATGGCTTTTGATTTTCACATCAAGTAGTCGCCAAGCTTGGATAATATAGCTACCTACAGCAGCATACATAAATCCCGTGAACAATGGCACTCCACCAATTTTGGTGTAGGCAAAATCAGGATAAGCCCAAGACTGAATACTGCTTGATGTCTTAAAGTATTCCAAAGCGAATCCAACTAGGTGAAATAGTGTGATCGATTTTATTTCATCTAAAGTTTCCAATTTTGCCCAATACATTACTGCTTGTAATACGATGGCAAAAATTAGTAAGACATCATAGCGGGAAATACCCCATAATCCTGTTTTCGGTATTGCAAACATCACGATAAAAAATAGCCCAGCAAAAAGACAAGCTCTCGCTTCTTTTAACCCGAAAAACCAAAATTCCACTATAAAGCGTTTTATCCCTAGAAGTTCAGGGTTAAGTGGGTGATGTACAAGCCAATAGTCTAATTTATTTAGCATTTTATGATATTTCCAGAACGACCATTAAAGAACCCCCTTACTACTCGGCAACTCCCTTCCCTCCACCTTAATCGCCTGTCTTAACGTGCGCCCGAACACTTTAAACAGGCTTTCGATTTTATGGTGGTCGTTATCGCCTTTGACTTTTAAATGCAGGGTAGCCATCAGGCTATAAGCCAAGGATTGGAAGAAATGCTCCGTCATTTCGGTGCTGAAATCGCCCACTTTGTCCCGCTTGAATTTGGCTTTAAATTTGAAATACGGTCGGCCGGAGAGATCGAGCGTACATTCGGCTTTGCATTCGTCCATCGGCAAGACAAAGCCGAAGCGGGCAATGCCCCGTTTGTCGCCCAAGGCTTGTTTAATCGCCGCCCCAAGGGCGAGGGCGGTATCTTCTACGGTGTGGTGTTCGTCAATCCACAGATCGCCTTTGCACGAAACATTCATACGGAAGCCGCCGTGGGTGGCGATTTGGTCGAGCATATGGTCGAAAAAGCCCACGCCGGTGCAGATCTCATTTACGCCCGTTTCGTCCAGCCAAATTTGCACCTTGATGTCCGTTTCTTTGGTTTTGCGCACCACTTCGGCGTAGCGCGGCGCGCGGTCGTGACAAGCGGTCGGTTGCGACAATAATTTTTCCACGATCAGATCCCAATTCAACTTTTCGCGGTGATATTGCAACGCCCGAATGCCGAGATTTTCCGCGAGCTGAACATCGGTTTGCCGATCGCCAATCACAAAACTTTGGGCGGGATCAAAGTGTTTCCCCTCAAGATAGTGTTGTAGCAATGCGGTTTTCGGCTTGCGACACTCGCAGTGGTCTTCGGGTTTATGCGGGCAGATCAGCACCTCGTCAAACCGAATACTTTGCGATGAAAAGAGCACCATCATTGCGTTGTGCGGTTTGTCAAAATCCGCTTGCGGAAAGGACGCCGTGCCCAGTCCGTCCTGATTGCTCACCATCACCAAGCGGTAGCGGGTCTGCAATTTCAGCAAGGCGGGAATCACGTTCGGCTCAAATTGCAGTTTTTCCAAACTGTCGATTTGGAAGTCGGTTTTCGGCTCGTCAATCAACGTGCCGTCACGGTCGATAAATAGGGTGGGTTGCATATGGTTTCTCCATCAATCTATCCCATACGAGCCGTATGGGGTTATTTAATCCGAGCTGCTTTGCAGCACCATTTATTTTATAGCTATCAGTGCCAAAGGCGCCGGGCTTCAGTAACCTAGCACCACTCGTGCTAGGGAGAGATGAGGCTTGGCATCATATTGATTTTATCGCCCCCAACACGCGCTCATTCTCACGCGTCGTCCCCACGGTAATCCGCACACAATTCTGTAACCCCCACGCCTTGTGTTGATCTCGCAGAATAATCCCTTGTTCCCAAAGCGTCTGAAACACTTTTTGCCCGTTTTGAAATTTGACCAGCAGATAATTGGTTTCGCTGGGGAAAACCTGTTCCACAAGCGGTAACTTTTCGAGATTTTTTTGCAAATCCGCACGGTTTGCCAGGGTGTCGGCAACTTGGCGCTGCATTTGAGCCAATCCCACCGGTTGCAAGGCTTGGGCGGCAATATCGGCGACCGGCACGGGCAGCGGATAAGGCGCGATGACTTTCTGCAAAATGCGGATCAATTCAGGGTTGGCGAGGGTAAAGCCGCAACGCAAGCCCGCCAGCGCAAAGGCTTTGGAGAGGGTGCGGATAATCGCCAAATGCGGGAAGTTTGCCAGTTCTGTTGCCATTGTCGCCTCAGGGCAAAATTCGATGTAGGCTTCGTCCACCACCACAATCGCTTTACCTGCGGTCATTTGCAAAAGTGTCAGCAAATCCGACCGCTTGATCAGGTTGCCCGTCGGGTTATTCGGGCGGCAGACAAACACCACTTTCACGCCGTCAAGCCGGCGTGCAATCTCGCTGAGGTTCAGTTGGAAATCCGCCGTGAGCGGCACGGTTTTACAGGCAATCCCGCAGGTTTCGGCACTGACGGCGTACATTCCGTAGGTCGGCGGGCAATATAGAACGGCATCATTCGCTTCACAGAATGCGCGGATAATCAGCTCAATACTTTCGTCTCCGCCACGGCTGACCAATACATTTTTAGGCTGCACGCCGGCATAGTGGGCGTAGCCCTCAATCACCCCTTGAGGCTGCGGTTCGGGGTAGCGGTTAAAAGTGCGGTCGGTTAAATCGAAGTTTGGTGAAGTCGGGTATTCATTGGCATTTAACCATACATCGCCCCGACCGCCCAAACGGCGGGCGGATTGATAGGGGGTAAGGGCTTGGATATTTTTTCGGGATAATTGGTGGATAGTCATTGTGTTTGCCTTTTAAAACCTATGATAAATTTTGTATAACCTAAAAACATTATGGCTCTAATATAGTGATACTAAAACACCCTTGCTTTTCCGAGAAGGTTTGGCGATAACCTTGTTTGGCTAAGATCTTTTTCATTTCACGAATCACCAAACCGTGCGCCACAATAGCACAGTTTTGGTCTATGGGTACTTTCTGCATAAAATTGTTTACCCTTAATTTTTCTTGAGACGGTGTTTTACTGGCCCGATTTAGCCCAATGAACCAAAGTAAACGGGAGATCACAAACCAATGCGATACGGATAATGAAAGCAACGGAATATCGGCAATATGTAAATTAAATTCTTTAAGTTCATCACAAAAGATGATTTTATCTCGTTCAAACAGATATTCTGCGGTAATACGGGCTCTCGGCAAAGGGGAACTATAAACACATTCGCTTTGTTTAATCTCATTCAGGATAGTCTGTGAGCTTAAGCAGGCTATTTCAGAGAGATTAATATCTTCTGTATTATCGTATGCGATTAAATATTGCTTCGCTTGCTCGGCAGTACATTTCCTATTAGGCATATTTGGTGTGCAGTGCCGAATTAATATGATGCGCTTTTTCATATGAATATCCCCTCTTGTCGCCTTTAGTTTTTTAACATATGCATCATCAACCGAATTAATGTGTCTTTTTGTTTAGGATCAGATTCTGCCACTAATAAAGTGAGAGCTGCCAGTCCCGTATCATTAATCACGGGCTGATTTTCCGCATTAAGCAAGCGGTTATTTCTATGTAAAAAATCGACAAATAAAAATGCCCCGCTGCGTTTATTGCCGTCTGAAAACGGGTGATTTTTCACAACAAAATAAGTAAATGCGCCGCTTTCGCTTCAATACTCGGAGGCGGGCTCACCGAAAACCGTTTGATCTAAATTGCCTAAAATTGCAGCCAAACCCTCATCACGCTCACGCCCGAATAAATCGGACGCTTCGCCCCGTTCGACTAATTGGCGTTTAAAGTCGGCCAGTGCAGAACGCGCTTCCGTCAGGCTTGGCAACACGCCGCCTTGCTGAGTTTTGGGTTCGATTAACAATCCTTCGTCATATTGTTGCAGCCATAAAAATGTCTGCGCATAACGGCTGACGATATCCACTAACCCACGCCCGCTGGCGAGGATTAATTCGGACGATTGTGCCGTTTTTTGAATTAAAGCCAGCGCTTGCTCCAACTCCACCACATTTTGTTGCAAACGTTTTTGATTTAACGCATAGCCTTTTACTAAATAGTCTTTTAAGCGGGCGGTTGCCCAGCGTCGAAAGGCAATACCTTGAGGAGATTTCACACGGTAGCCAATAGATATAATCATATCCAGATCATAATGTTCGATTTCACGATTCACCGATCTTTTTCCTTCTTGGCGAACTATCCGGAATTTCCGGATAGTTGAATTACGCTCTAATTCTTTATCATCAAATACATTTTGAATATGTTCATTAATTGTTCGAGTATCTTTACCAAACAGTTCTGCCATCTGTGCCTGTGAAAGCCAAACGGTGTCATTTTCAAAACGGACCTCAACTTGGGCTTGTCCGTCTTGCGTTTGGTAAATTTCAATTGGATTTTGCATTTTTTCTCCTTTTGTTTGTCTTTTCTTAAATACATTTTTCTAGCGTTTCATAAATAAAATAGGATAAGGATTGCCTTGTTCATCAAACTCGGAACGTTTATAGACCCGAAAGCCCATTCGCTCGTAAAAGCCTTTCGCCGATGGATTTTGTTCATTCACGGTTAATTCATTCATTGCATATTTTTCAATAGCGTAATTCACTAGCGCTTTGCCCAATCCGTTTCCTCGTTGAGCGTTATCAATAAATAACATTTCTAATTTATGTTCGACAATGCCCATAAAGCCAAGCGGTTGCTTTTCACTATTTTCAATCACAATTAAATGCGGAATATGCTCTAATGCCTGCGGCACATATTGTTTGATATGTTCAATTTCTCTATCGGATAAAAATAAATGGGTTGCTTTAACGGACGTTTCCCAAATAGTTAATAATTTTTCAATAAGTAGTGGGGTTCTATTTGTTATTTCAATAATGTTCATAATTGTTCTCTGCAATAATAATGAAGATTAAAAATATTGTAGGGACGCAATGCTTGCGTCCTCGGACACGCACAGCGTGTCCCTACACACAGTATCAACAATATACATTTTTTGATGCTACCTCTCTAACTTCTCCAACCTAATTGCTACCGCTTGCTTGTGAGCCTCAAGCCGTTCGGCAGCAGCCATTGTCATTACGGTCGGGGCAAGGGCTTGGAAGCCCTGTGGACTCAGTTCTTGCACAGTCATTCGCTTGCTAAAATCCGCCAGTCCTAAACCGGAATAGGTGCGGGTGTCGCCGTAAGTCGGCAACACGTGGTTTGTTCCGCTGGCGTAATCCCCCATACTTTCGGGGCTGTATGCCCCTAAGAAAATGGAGCCGGCGTTGTCGAGTTGATCAAGCCATGCTCGCGGATTTTCCGTTTGCACCACCAAATGCTCCGGTGCGTAGGCGTTGCTGATTTGGACACACTCGGCTAAATCTTGCGCGATAAAGATTCGGCTATGTTCAAGGGCTTGGCAAGCGGTCTGTTTGCGCGGTAAATTTGCAAGTTGTCGTTCAATCGAAAGTGCGGTCTGTTTTGCCAGCGTTTCACTATTCGTTACCAAGATCACCTGACTGTCCGCGCCGTGTTCCGCTTGGGAGAGCAGATCGCTGGCGACAAAATCAGGGTCAGCCTTTTCATCGGCGATGACTAATACCTCTGACGGGCCGGCCGGCATATCTATCGCTGCACCGTTGAAAGACTGGCTCACTTGGCGTTTTGCCTCTGTCACGAAGGCATTGCCCGGCCCGAAAATTTTATCCACTTTGGCAACCGTTTCCGTACCAAATGCTATCGCCGCAATGGCTTGCGCCCCGCCCACGGCATAGACGGTATCAATGCCGCATAGCTCGGCGGTGTAGAGAATTTCATCGGCAATCGGTGGCGGGCTGCACAGCACGATTTTTTGACAACCGGCAATGGTTGCCGGCACGGCTAGCATCAGCACCGTGGAAAAAAGCGGCGCAGAACCGCCGGGGATATAGAGCCCCACCCGTTCAATCGGGCGGGTCAGTACTTGGCAACGAACCCCTGCTTGGGTTTCAATATCCACGATTTGCGGTTGTTGGGCTTGGTGGAAAGTGACAATATTTTGTTTAGCCTGTTGAATGGCTTGTTTCAGCTCAGTCGAAAGCCGTTCGCCCGCCTGTCGGATCTCGGCTGACGATACGATCAACCGCTCTAATTTCACCTTATCGAATTTTTCGGTGAGATCAAATAACGCCCGATCACCCTGCGATTTGACAAGATCGAGGATGTTTCCGACCGCTTGTTTAATTTCATTAGACGCCGATAACGCCGGACGGGTTAAGGCTTGCTGCCGTTCTGTGTCGGTCAGGTTATTCCAAGTGAGTGTTTGCATCGTTTATTCCTTGTTTTTAATTTAAAAATCCGCTGCTATTTCATCATCTTCTCAATCGGTAACACCAAAATCGAACTTGCGCCGATGGCTTTGAGTTTTTCCATTGTTTCCCAAAATAGGTTTTCTTGGCTGACAACGTGCATCGCTACTTGGTTGGTGTCGTGAGCCAATGAAAGAATGGTGGGATTTTCCACCCCCGGTAGGAGTGCGGTAATCTCGGCGAGCCGATCTTTTGGCGCGTGCAGCATTATGTATTTGCTTTCCGCAGCCTGTTGCACCCCTTGAATGCGGGTAAGCAAGCGGTCGATTAGCGCCTGTTTTTTGCAATCCATTTCCGTTGCCCGCTGCACAAGGCAGGCAGTAGAGCGGTAAATCACTTCCACTTCCCGCAATCCGTTTGCTTCTAACGTTGCCCCCGAGGAGACCAAATCACAAATGGCATTGGCTAAACCGGCGGCGGGCGCAACTTCTACCGAGCCGGTCAGCAAGCAATTTTTGAACGGCACATTGTGTTGCTGCATATAGCGTTTAAGCAGATTCGGATAGGACGTGGCAATGCGGGCGTCGGTTAAATCGGCAAGATTGCGATAATCTGCCTCTCTTGGCAGGGCGAGGGAGAGACGGCAACCGCCAAAATCCAAACGTTTAAGCAATTTGTAATCGGCATTTTCACCACCGGCAAGTCGCCCTAACGCCACTTCTTCCAGCACATTTTCGCCGATAATGCCAAGATCGACCACGCCGTCAAAAATCAGCCCCGGAATATCGTCATCGCGTACCCGTAAAATATCAATCGGCAGGTTTTCGGCATAGGCGAGCAGCCGCTGTTCGTTCCAGTGAATTTTTACGCCGCACTGCTTGAGAAGCATTTGGCAGTCGGTGCTGAGCCGCCCGGATTTTTGTATGGCGATGCGTAGTCTGTCTTTGTTTGTCATATTGCGTTCCTGTTATTTTGGATAAAGAAAAACCCCTCGAAATGACTTCCGAGGGGTTGAATTGGGGGATTGGGTTCATTCGTACTCGGAAGTTTTCTTCCGAACACACCAAATGCCCGAAAGATTATTCAGGAAAATGATGGTGATGATGTTTAGTACGAATAAAGCGCATAATTTACTCCAAAATTGATTGTTTTTGACTATACGCAAAAATGAATGGACGCGCAAGGGCTTTTTGATAAAAGACGCAAGCGATTGTATATAAAGAAAAAAATTGGTTCTGTTGCCCCAAAAATGAATAAAATGATTTAAGAGACAATATAAAGTGCGGTCTATTTTCTGGTATTTTTTACTAGTAATCCGTAACCTAATACCGTTTCTTATTTCATCCAGCTGATTTTGGATGTTAAATCTTTGTGTTGCAAAACTCATCACAGTAACTTTTTTAGTTCACTATTAAAATGCTAAAAATTGTATTTTTCCAATTTTTCAAATAACAATCCTTGTTATGCTAAATTTAGCAAACTCATGGGTAAAAGCTTTGGGGCTGACGTAGATT
>NZ_MLHS01000028.1 GCF_001999335.1 Rodentibacter sp. Ppn85
AAGGCGGTTTCTCGGATTGCCGCCTGATTCGGCGTGTTCGATATGATTGTCTCACTGATACCGTACTCCGTTTGTTTACTGAGTTGACCGTTTTCGTCGTATTCATATTGCGTGAGCTTATCATCAAAGCCTTTTTCCCAAATCACCCTGTCCGATTCGTCATATACAAAACGGTAGGCGGCATGGTTTTCGTTAGTCAGTCCCACTAATCTGCTCGCCTGGTCGTAATGGTATTGGAAACGATGACCTTGAGCATTGGTTTTCACTGTCAGTAAGCCGTCAGCCCGGTATTGGTAGGCGGTTTTGTTGCCCTGCGGGTCGATAACCGCTGCCATACGCCCTGCGTTGTCGTAACGATACGTGGTGCGGCTTTGGTTCGGTAACATCATTGCAATCAGTTGTTGACGTTCATTGTAGTCATAGCCGGTGGTGTGACCGAGCGCATCGGTTTGCGTGGTAAGCTGCCCCCATTCGTTATAGCTAAATCGGGTTTGATTGCCCGAGCAGTCGGTAACCTGAGCTAATTGAGCGTTATCATCGTAGGTAAAGAGAGTATTGTTGCCAAGCGGATCGGTTATCTGACTTAACAATCCGTTGTCGGTGTAAGCATAGCCGGTCGTTTGTTTTAACGCATCAAGGCGTTCGACCAGGTTGCCGCGTTCGTCATAGCGGTAACCTGTCATATTGCCAAGGGCATCGGTTTGTCCGGTTAGCCGTCCGTTGTTGTCATACATAAAATACAACATCACATTATCCGGGCGGGTGAGCTTGGTCATCTGTCCTTGCGGGTTATATTCAAAATAACTGGTTTGTCCAGACGGAGCGGTTTGACTTAACACCCTGCCTAATTTGTCTCTCTCTTGCAGCGTTGCCTGTCCGTTTGCCGAGACGAATTTAACTAATTCGTGATGTTCGTCAAAATAGTAGGCTTCCTTTCGCCCCAGCGCGTCGGTCACTTGTGTATAGCTCAGGAAATAGGCAAACTCCCAACGATCGCCGAGGCTTGTGGTATTACGTATCACTTTGCCGCTTGGGGTATATTGGTCATACTCATAGGTGGAAACTAAGCCTGCGGCGTCTTCATGAGCAATCATCAGGTGATTGCGATAGGCGAATTTACGTACCGCATCGCCCAAGCTGTCTTTTACTTCAATTAAATCTCCTTCGGCATTGTAGCGGTAAGAGACTAATTTTTTCCCAAGCAGGGGATCGTCCGGGGCGGAAAGTGCGGTGTGTTTTTGCAAGGTTTCTTGTAATTGGGTGAGATTGACCACGGAAAAGGGTTGGGGTAATAAGTAAATATCGGTCAGCCGCCACTGTGGTGAGCAGTCAGACGCTTGGGGATTGAGGGAAGTGTTCTTAAACTGTAACGCAAAGATCCGTCCGTTACCGTCTGTGACGGCATAAGGTAGCGGATATTGTCCGTATAACCCTTGCCCGTATAAGAACTGTTGGCGGTTGCCGTGGTTGTCTTCAATCGCCTGCAAGGTGAAATAACGGATTGACGTTTGCCCGTCTTGCGCCTGTCCGACCGGTTGCGAACTCAGATAACGAAATGTCATTCGCACCGACTTTGTCGTATTGGCAATTTCAATCGTATCCGCCCCCAGATAGCGCACCCAAATCTGTTCGGCTTGAATAAATATCGGCGTGCCGTCAATCTCGCGCGGCAACGCAATTTCACGACCTTGTTCGTCAAGATAGTAAAAGGATTCAAGTGCGGTCGATATCGGCGGTGTTTTTTGTCCTTCATTCAGCGGCTTGTCTAACTCTACCGTCTGCTCTAACCGCCCCTCTATCCATTGACTGCCGTTCACCCGCCAACCTTGCCCCAACCAGTTCCCCGTTTCCCCCGCCGGAATATCCGAGTAATATGATCGACGCCAAGTGAGCGGTAACAGCCCCGGTAAGGCAAAATCCACTTCATTAGTCAGCAGTTTAATCCCCAAAATCGGATTGACCGGTCGCCCGACCGCCGCAGCCTGCTTACAGGCGATACATTCTCCTTCCACCGAACGGCCGCCTGCCATCGCCTCGCCTTTAACCGTGAGCGGCCCTTCAATGGTGACGACGCCTTTTAAGGTAATTCCCTTTTCATTAAGATGAATCTGACCGCCTTTGCTGTCTAAGCGAATTTCATCTTTGCCGGTGACGTGCATATTTTGGCTTATCATCGTTAATAATTGCGCAGTGCTAAGGTGGGTATTATTGCCTACATCAATGCGGTAATCCTTGCCCACCGTTAAATCAAAGTCCTGACCGACCATTTCCTTTTGGTTCAGCAACACATTCAGACTGCGCATCATCCCCACATTATGTAACTCGTTCATGGCGATGTTGGTCATCCGGTTAAAGCCTACCGTGAGCAACTCATTTTGCTTGATGGTTTGCGAGCGGTTTTTCCCGACGGTGATTTTTTCATGACGGCCGACTTTTTCGGTGCGATTACGACCGACTTTGGTAGTTTCGTCGTGATTCACCACATTGTTTTGGTTTTTTTGCGCATGAATAAAGATTTCTTCTTGCTCTTTTTCATCATCGAAACGTAATTCGTTAAACCCCTCCCCCTTATGGGTTTTGGATTTAATCGTCATGCGGGTTTTATGGATCGGCAACGGATAAGGCGGCTCTGTAGTACCGTGATAGGTACGCCCGGTAATAATCGGTTGGTCCGGATCCCCCTCCAGAAAACCGACCAACACTTCATGTCCGATGCGCGGAATGGCCATTGCGCCAAACTGCGCCCCCGCCCAACCTTGGCTCACCCGTATCCAACAAGAGCTGTGTTCATCATTATTACCCTGTCTGTCCCATGGGAACTGGACTTTCACCCGCCCCCATTCGTCACAGTAAATTTCTTCGTCTGCCGGCCCCACCACATGCGCCACCTGAAGTCCGTCCACGTGCGGTTTTGGCTGGGGAGTAGGACGCCATTGTCGTCCCTGCGGTATCAGTTTGATGTCGTTTTCATAACGATTGCCTTGCTCGCCGCTCTCTTCTTCCAATACGCCACTCTGCCAACCGCTATGGGTGACGCCAACAACCAGCCAATCTCGATTGTAGTCGGTTCGGCTATGACCGATTAAACCGAAGCAATACCCCGGCATCACCCGCAAATCGTCACTTTTGGCGGTAGCGAGCTCGGCCTCACGTTGGAGATACTCCAAACGGTAGCGGGTAAACGGCTTACCCTGTGCATCCCGTTTATAACGCCCCGGGTAGTCGTAAAACTCATATTGAGTATCACGGTTTTCGCCGAAGATGTTAGCCGTGTTGTGTACCGCTTGGTGTTCTTGGTTGTAACGCGGATGAGTAAAGGTATAATCCCGTAGTGTTTGTTGCGTGCCGGCCAGTTTTTCTTCATAGGACCAATGCCACACAGCCGCTTCCGGGCGCTCGCCTGCCGGCATCGCATTATATAATAGCCGCCCTTTTGATTCCGCAAGCTCGGTACTGTTGGAAAAATGTAAAATATGATTTTCGGCGGTATGTTCAAAATAATAGTACGTGCCTTCTTCTGCCGCTAAGCGTTCAATAAAGGCTAAATCGGTTTCGCGGTATTGTACACAGTATTCCCGCGTCCAGTAGGCATCGGTAAAATGAAACTGATGTTGGGTCACCTGATTTTTACGCAACAGGGTTTCAATAATCTGTTGGCTGTCTTGTTGTTGGAAAATACGCAAATCCGCTTGTAAATTAGCGCGGGATAAGGCCGGCTCAATCACCATATTATAACGGGTGCGGGAAAAACCGCTTTCTTGTTGTTTGAAGGCAGTGACGATACCGTTAAGATAACGAATCGGCATCTCATCTTGCCAGAAGATTAAGGTGGCGGGGTGGTTTAAAATATCGGCGAAGTTGGGGGGGGTATCAAACCCAGCTAATTCCAACTCAGCACGAAAAGGGGAGGATAAATGTTCGGTCAATACAAAACTGACCACATCAAATTGGCTTTTGCCGTTGACCGTGAGGCTATAACGATAATCGGATTGAACTGCCATAAGCGCTCCTATTGAGAGGGAAACGGTTATTCATTTATGACTTTAGGTTGTAGAAATAGCTCTGATTTTTTATCAGACTGACTAAAAATATAACAACTTTGGTTAATTGACAACTTTTTTGAAATATAAGGGGGGATGCGACAAAAATGAAAGAGAAGATTTTTTATTATAGTGCGGTCAAAATTTCATTCAATTTTATGACCGCACTTTTATTTTGACTAAAATAAGAAAAATACAATTTATGCTAAAAAACGCCCGATAACTTGCCCCCCGACCATAATCCAAGTCATTAACAGAGATGTTAAAAATACACCTAGATAAATATAGCCTGTTTTTAAATAACACCAGTAATTGATAAAAACAAAGGCAATGATCTGCGGAATAATCACGACAAGCATCATCATCCATCGACCACCGAACTGCGGTAACCCGAGTACATCAAACATTGGTCCTATTTGCATAAATGCCGGAATAAAGTGGAAACACCATAAAATGATTAATCCGCCTGCGGCAAAAACACTACTCTTTAATGTCCATACGCACAACGTTTTAGTAAATGAGGTTGCAGCTTTTTGCTTCATTTGCACAGAAATAATTAACCCATAAAAAATGAAGAAAAAGAACAAAATAGGCAACCAATAAATTGGGAATAAATCGAAACGTTCAGCCGTTAGCGGTTTGAGTAGCGGCCACAAGAAACGCAATTCGACGCCCCAATAAAGCTGTACAAAATTTGCGATGGCGTATAACCAAAAAATCAGCAATATGGCTAACACTAATGAGCGAAAAATTAACGTCCGTGTCGATATGTCTTGATTATTGCTGCAAACCCCAAATTCTGCTAAAGAAATTTGCGTTGATTTTTTCCATACTAAGAAAAAGATTAAATTAATCAACGCACTCACTACTAACCAAGTCACAATTCCGTTGCCCATTTCTAACGGCATAAATGAGAAGGTGGCGGCAATAGGTTCGTTAGCCCCGCCCCACTGGGTGAAAATAGGATATAACACAATTGTGGCAACAATATTGATAAGAGCAAATATCCGCCAGCGAGACGTCGTTACTGCCATTTTTGGGGTGATAGTCTGAGTAATTGATGAAAAATAACCGCACTTTAATAACCCGTTTGCCAAGCATAACGCCGATCCTATCGCACAAATTAATGCAAATAATCCGGCAAACTCTTTATACCAATAAGTTTGCTGATCAGGCTCAATCCAGTCGGAATCCCGCTCTGCATTCTGCAACGTTTGATTAAACCACTGAATCGCTTCCTTATTACTGTGAGAAGAAATCATCACGCCGAGATGCGTTCCGTTGACTAATGCTGCTCTACGTGCAGAACCATCGTTAAAATTACCATAAGTGTGATCCCATTTTAACGTCTCACTTGGCGCCAACGAGAATGCTTTTAAGCGATTTTCATTATGCACTAATGATTTAACGGGAAAAGTTCTTTCACGATATCCGCCAATTTCCTCATACAAACCTTGAGTGAGCAAATAATTATTTAAACCAGCATCTCCACCATTAGAACTTAGTCCATTAATCGCACGATGATCCGGATTTAATTTTGCCACGCGAATCGCATTTAGTGCACCGGTAGAATGCCCAAAAATACCTAAACGTTGAGCATCCACAAAAGGTAATTGTTTCAAATACTGATAGCCATTATTGGCACCGCTCATATTCTTATTTGATGCCGGTAATTTGGTGGAATAACCATGCCCGAAATGATCAATTGCGAGTACAACGAAACCCCGTTTCGCCAATTCTAAAGCGCCAAAAGTCGTTGTCGCCTCTTTATCACTTTGATAACCGTGTAATGCAAGCAATCCTGGTTTGGGTGTTTCTGCCGTAGCGGAATGAGGGCGATATAATTTCGCCACCATAGGTTGATTTTCTTCTGTGATAAAACTAACAACGCGCACATCTATACGCCCAAAATCATTTTCAATTAAAGAAGAAAAATAAGCGCCGCATAAACTCAAGATTAACAAACAGAAAGTCCATAAAAATGGTTTTTTCCCAATTTTCATTAGCTCCCCTCCACTTCAGCTAACACGGTGACTTGCGCACTATCAATGCCCTTCACTCTGAGCGGTAAAGCAAAAATGCGTTTTAATTTTGCTTTATCTAAATGAGCGAGCGTCATATCTTCAATAATGCAAATAAAATCATCACTAAACATTCCCAACAAAATTTGATGTGCTTTTACACCATGATCAGGATGTGCCGGTGAAGCTAAAGAGATGAAATCAAATCCTACCGCTTTCAGATTTTGAGCGTGATCAATTAAATACTGTGCGGCTTGAATACTCAATGCGCCGCCATTTTCAGCATACTCCTGCGGGTTTTCTTTACGTGAAGTTTCCAACCCGGTACGAATAATCAAGCAATCCGCCCGTTGAATATCCGCCAAGTGCGGTTGAAAATCTTGAGGTTCTATCAGTTCTCCATTTTTCTTAGGAATATCAAGAACCAAAGGAGATTCATAAATAAATTGACTCAAGGGCAATTCCGTAATCGTCACGCCCTTTGGATTAAAATGACGTGGCGCATCAAAATGTGTACCAAAATGGTTAAATAAATGAATTTTCGAACTGTTATACACATCGCCATGATCCGTGTTAGTACAGCATTCTAGTGTTAATGTCGGTTCCCCCGGAAACCCGGGATCATTCACATCAAGTGGGTATGATAAATAGACGTACATAACTGTCTCCCCATTAATTAATTTTCATTTTTGTGCATTGCACGACGTTGTTGTAATAACCATTGCATGACTTCTGGGCTGTTAAAAATAACGTCCCAAGTATTGTGCGGATTATTATTCACGATGCCATTATCGCCCGTTTTTTCTGTGGTAAACTCGGTATATCTCACGTAAGGGGCGTGAAGTTGGTTATGCAAAATTTCATAGTTAATGCGAGAACCTTTAACCGGTGAAATTTGATCTTCCTTACTATGGAAAAACCACATAGGCACATTTTTAATTGACGCTAAATTTCCTTTATTGGCATTACCATCAATCCATTCCGTTGTATAAGCTTCCCTTCCACTTGCTAACAATGCACCGGCAAAAAAGTGCGGTCGTTTTAGTAAAAGATTTAGCACACCTTCCGCACCTCGAGACAAGCCAACCAAATAAATACGCTCTTTATCAATAGCAGGATTTTGCTGCACGACATCATCGATCATCTTTAATACTAAATTCACTCGATTTTGGGTTTGCCAGTGAATACCGCCTTTTTGCCCCTTATGTTTATCATCAAAAGGATCAAAAACCGTACTGTATTGAGGGGCGAGAACAAAGCCTTCTTCATATTGTAGTGTCGAAATTGCCCCTTTATTTGAAACAAGATGAGCCAAATTATCCGTACCGACTTGACCGGATCCATGTAAGAAAACAGTGAGAGGGTATTTTTTATTCTCCCTTAAATCAGGACGATAAAAACGATATTTCAAGCGATTATTTTCACTAAGCATCGCCGCTTGTTCGGAAAAATCATCAATAAATAAGGTTTTAATATGATCTTTTTCAGTATTCAAAGACACTGAATTTCGTTCAACGGTTTTCCCATTGGAGAGCTTTATATATCCGGTTTGATCAATTTGATAGACTAACTTCTTGCCATAATATTGCGGAACCTTTATTCCCTGCACTTTATCAATCTCAACAATGTTGCCGGCATTATCTCTTGCTTGAAATTTCATAGCTTGCTGATTATCCGGTTTCAACGAATATAAAGCCGCATTAGCCTCTCTATCGTCTAATTCGAGAATAACAAATTTACCTGATTTGGCTTGCACCGCCTTTTCCGGCAAATCATTAACGTAGGCTCGAATAATAGAACGAGGTCGCTTTTCTTTTTCTTCCAATTGGGTAAAAACTTGGTACGAATATCTCAAATCACTGCTTGCCAAAACATTATCTTCATATTCCAACACAACCCCCGTTACCCTTTGACCTAATGAAGTAATTTCAGCCAGTAGTGTAACCTGTATCGGTTTTCCCGATTTAGGACTATCCTCTTGAGCCCAAACATGAGAGAGTGCAAAAAATAAAGCGATACCAATAAATATTCTTTTGAACATATCAATCTCTCCTTCCTATAAAGCGAGTTACTGTCTACGTAATAATGACAATATGGACGAACTCCCTACTTAGTTTGTAATGGTAAAACGTTTAATATTGATTGAGCGAGAGAACTCGCCCTCCCACTCAACAGATTAGCCGTTATAATTTCTTACTCTGAATCCGAACGTACCCCATGATTAACGCAAGGATGCCTAATGGGAAAATTAAATCCGTTATCGAACCGTCATCACCCCAGATTAAATTAGCAAGAATCACCAGGCTTCCCCCAATTGCCCACGCGATTGTAGTAGGGACAGACCAAACGATCATTTGTTTCTTCACATCGTTAATACCCATCATTCGGTTAACCACCCAGAATAAACTATCGTTAAAATAGCCAAAGAAAAGCGATCCCATTGTTGCAGCTTGAGCTGCGAGCAACATATTCACTCCCGGAATTTGAGCTAAAATTGGAGCGGAAATTGATGCTGCCGTGATCATCGCCACCGTGCCGGAGCCCTGAATAAAACGGACAAGCGTAGACACAATAAAAGGAATTAAAATAGGCGAAATCGGCAAACCGGCAATTTGTTCCGCTAATTGTTTGCCGGCGCCACTATCGCGCAATACCGCGCCTAATGCGCCACCGGCACCTGTCACCAACAAAATAATTCCTGCTGTTTTCACCCCTTCTTCAAGGTGAAGTGCGGTCGTATTTTTATCTACTTTAGGCAGTAACGTGTAAACGGAAATTAAGACGCTTAACGCTAATGCAATCATTGGATGTCCAATAAAAGCAAAGAAGTGGTAGATTTGCATCTCTGCAATTGCCGGACTACTCTTAATTGCTAAATCAAGAATCGCTTTAATAAAGATGAGCAGAATCGGTAGCACGATTGGAAGTAACGATAGCCCTAAGCTTGGAAGATTTTTCTTCTCGTGTTTCTCAATATAATCATCATATTTTTGTTTTAATTCTTCCGTAGAAAAAGATTCTTGGTTGAAAGTCGGATATTTTTTATCTAACCATTTCGCATATAAAACCATGCCAACTACCGGCAATACGGCAAATGACATACCGACAAGTAACATTGCACCGATATCCACCCCGAACAAACCTGCAACCCCTAACGGTCCCGGTGTTGGCGGAACGGTATGGTGAGTAACCACTAAACCACCAGCAAGCGCAACGCCCAATGTCAGTAACGAGCGCTTTCCGTTTTTAGCCAACGCTTTAGCAACCGGATATAAAATAACAAAGGCCGAATCCACAAAAATAGGGATACTCACAACATAACCGGTAATCGCCAATGCCCATTCTTCTTTCTTTTTACCGAGGAACTTAATGAAGCTAAATGCCATTTTTTCAGCCGCGCCCGACACTTCCAAAACACTACCCATCATGACACCGAGACCGATAACAATCCCAATTCCCCCTAACGTTCCGCCAAAGCCTTTGGTTATCGCACCGAGGGTGTCATTAACGCTCATTCCTCCGATTAAACCGGCAATAGACGAAGCAATCAACATCGCAATAAAAGCATGAACACGCGTTCTTAACACCAAAACAACAAGAACGAATACAGCAATAATTAAGCCAATAATTGGCGTAGGTAGTCCAAGCATAGGTACTCCTTATCGTTAATAGGTCACATATCAAATTGAATAAATTGATGAATCACGTCTTTAAAATTCCGATCAACAGAAAATCCCAGTTCTAAAGCTTGTGAACAATTAATTTCAGCCGGCCAACTTGCCACGATATTGTTAATATTTTGATCAAACTCAAATTTGATATTTTCCAAAATCCCATCGCCTTTTACGCTCGCTAAATCGGCAAGCATCTGTTTAACACTGACCGTGAACCCCGGAAGATTAATGATATGCCAACTACGTAGTGGTAATGACGGTAACGTTAATGTATGAATGAAGTTCTCAACAATCGTATTCGGGCTTGATAACCAAAGTCGCAAATCTTCCGATACCGGACAAACAGCCTGTTCGCCATGCAACGGTTCTCGAATAATGCTACTCACAAAAGAAGATGCCGCTTTATTCGGTTTTCCCGGACGAACACAAATAGTCGGTAAACGAACACAAAAACCATCAACAAAACCTTTCCTTGTATAGTCATTGATGAGTAATTCACTCATTGCTTTTTGTGTGCCGTAGGTCGATTGAGGGGTAACCGCAGTATCGTTTTGAATGACGGCTGGCAATTCACCGCCGAATACGGCAAGCGAACTTGAAAAAACGAAACGTACTTTAGGATTATTTTGGCGACAAACTTCAAGCAAATTTTTTGTTGCCAAGAAATTAATTTCATAACCGAGATCAGGATCTTGTTCCGCATGGCTACTTACAATCGCAGCAAGATGGAAAACGGCATCCGTTTCAGCCGTAATAATCTCTTCTAATCCTTTAGGACGGCGAAGATCCATTTCAATACATTTTACGCGGGGATCATTATTCGGGGCGACAGGCTGCACCACATCAATTAGAGTAAGTTCATCGACATTAATCTTTGTTTGATTAAGTAATGTTTTTGCCAAGCGTTGCCCGAGGAACCCTTGTCCGCCGGTGATCACAATTTTCATAAAAATGCTCCTTGAACCTTTAAAAAGGTAAATTTAGGGAATAAAAAAGCGGCTATTTTCATATTTAAAAAAACATTGCAAAAAACAACCGCACTTTATGACTTATTTATACTTCTCAAACCATCCCAAACCGCCAGCTGTCTCTCCTCGCGGTTTGTATTCGCAACCGACAAAACCTTGATAGCCGATTTCATCGAGTTTATTGAAAATATAGTCGTAGTTAATTTCACCTTCATCCGGTTCATGACGATCCGGTACGGAAGCTATCTGTACATGGGCGAATTTGCCGTTTAATTTATCCGTTAAACGGGATAAGTTACCGTCCACATTTTGCGCATGGTAATAATCTAATTGAACGAATACATTATCGCGTTCAACCTGTTCCACGATTGCTAAGGTGTCGTATTGGCTTTTTAACAGATAATTCGGTTTAACTTCCGGACTTAAAGCTTCAAGTAAAATATTTACGCCGTAAGGTTTAAATTTCTCTGACGCATAACGAATATTGTTAATGAACGTTTGCTGATATTCCGCTTTATCTGCACCTTCAGGGACAACGGCCGCCATAATATGCACATTGGGGCAACCTAGACCTAAGGCATAATCAAGCACCATATCAATATGCGCACGGCTTTCCGCCTCACGCCCCGGAATTGCCGAGACACCCCATTCCCCTTTGGATACGTCACCGGCGGGTGTATTAAATAGAACCACTTGTAAGCCGTGTTTATCCAGCTCTTGCTTAAGGGTTTTAATGTCGTAATCATAAGGCCAAAGAAATTCAATATATTTGAAGCCGGCTTTGGCAGCGGCGGCAAAACGTTCAATAAAAGGAACTTCGTTGAACATCATGGTTAAATTCGCAGCAAATTTGGGCATTGCTATTTCCCCCTGTTTTTTAATTCGTTCACTTCGTCATCAGTGAGATAACGAATCGGTTTTCCTTGTAAAAGGAAAAAAAGTTTCGCGGTTTCTTCCAGCTCTTCCGCATTATCTGCGGCATCCAACAAATCGTTTCCCGTTACCACCACACCATGGTTCGCCAGTAAAAAGGCTTTGCCGGATAATGCCCGCGCTTCTAACTCTTCTGCAATACGAGGCGAGCCGGGGCGATAATAAGGAATCACCGGCAAGCCGCCGACCCGCATCACGTAATAAGGCGTAAATGCTTTCATTGCATTTTGCGGATCAAGATTTTCCAAACAAGAAAGTGCGGTCAAATAAGTAGAATGAAGATGGACAATTGCCCGACATTCAGGATTTTTACGATACATCGCTAAATGGAATACGGATTCTTTTGAGGGTTTATCGCCTTCAAGCACATTGCCGTCCATATCCAACACGGAAAGTCGTTCCGCTTTCAAACGCCCCAAAGAAGAGCCGGTCGGTGTCACTAAAATTCGATTTTCATCTAACCGTACGGAGAGATTTCCCGCACCACCGACGGTATAACCTCTCTCATAGAAAGAACGACCAAGTTGCACCATGAGTATTTTTAATTCCGAATCAGTCATAACATCATTTCCTGCGCATCAATAAAAAATGTTTCTTTGCCGAAGTTGCCGGATTTCAACGCAAGTGCGGTCGATTCTCCCAACGCTTTTAACCAAGGCACGCCTGGTGCAATTTGTTTGCCGATTTGAAAGCCGGTAAATCCAAGTTTTTGCACAACAATGCTGGAGGTTTCACCACCGGCGGTGATAAAGTTCTCTACGTTGGCTTCTTCTCTTAATCGTTGTGCTAATTTTGCAAAAGTTTGCTCAATTGCCCGGCTTGCCTGTTCGGCACCAAATTGCGCCTGAATCCGTTTTAATTCATCAGGTGGCACTGTGGCATAAACCATTGGTGCAAGCGGTTCATCAATATGTGGTAAAACTTGTTCAAATAAGGTGTCGGCATAGTCGGCATCTGCTATCGCTTTTTCCACCTCTAAGTAAATCGCAGTGGCTTTTTCTTTATAAGCGTTCACTTGCTTATTGGTCATCTCGGAACAAGAACCGGAAAGAATAATGTTTCGTGCTTTTTTCGGTACAAACGCCTCTTCTGCTCTTTTACCGCCGCTTAATCTCGCCGCCATATAAGCACCCAGCCCGGAACCGCCGGTCACTAATTTTAAATCACTCACCGCCTCCGCAAGGACAGCAAGCTGGCTATTATCTGCCGCATCCACTACCGCATAACTGAATCCCGCTTGTTTTAATTGGGTAAAACAAGATTTCACATGATCTGCGCCTTGAATCACATCCGCATAACTCACCAAGCCCGTTTTGCCTTTCGCCTGTGCATCCATTAAACGTATAAGGTTGGCATCTTTCATCGGGGTAATCGGGTGATGGCGCATACCGGATTCATTCAGCAACACATTGCCGACAAATAAATAACCGTTAAAAATTGTTCTTCCATTAATCGGTAAAGCCGGCGTAATCACGGTAAAATCGTCATTAAGCGCTTCTAATAAGGCATCCGTTACCGGGCCGATATTGCCTTTTTCGGTACTGTCAAAGGTCGAACAATATTTAAAATAGAACTGAGAACAACCGCTCTTTTGTAGCCAATCAAGCGCTTGTAATGATTGTTCGATCGCTTCTTCCGCCGGATTTGAACGAGACTTTAAGCTAATCACAATGGCATCGACTTTTTCCGTTAACGCCTTGTTCGGTACGCCATTCATTTGCACCGTACTCAAACCGTTTTCTACAAGAAAACTGGCAATATCGCTCGCACCGGTAAAATCATCCGCAATAACACCTAACATCGTTACGCTCCTTTTTTCGGTAATTTAATACCACTAAAAATTTTAATCACTGCACTGTCATCTTCTTTCCCGTAGCCGGCATTGCTAGCCTCTGTGAACATAGAATAGGCAGTGCTGGCAAGGTGAAGCGGGAAACGTAAAGATTTTGCCGTATCGTTCACCAACCCTAAATCTTTCACAAAAATATCCACCATGGAGAGCGGAGAATAATCCCCTTCCACTACGTGTTTCATTCGGTTTTCAAACATCCATGAATTACCTGCCGCATTCGTCACCACGTCATACATTAAATCAAGAGGAATGCCTGCCTTGGCGGCTAATGCCATCGCCTCCGCGCCTGCGGCAATGTGTACGCCTGCAAGTAATTGATGAATAATTTTCACCGTTGCACCCAAGCCAATTTCTTCGCCAATGTTGTACACCTTACCTGCCACGGCATCGAGTACGGGCTGTAATTTATCAAACGCCTGTTTTGAACCTGATGCCATGACTGTCATTTCTCCGCTGGCAGCTTTTGCTGCACCACCGGAAACAGGCGCATCTAACATCAGCAACTCTAAACTTGTTAATTTTTGTGAAATTTCTTTTGCATCCTGTGCGGATATGGTTGAAGAAACCATCACTGCGGTACCCTTATTAAGTTTTTCCGCCAAACCATTTTCACCAAATAACACAGCATTGACCTGTGCGGCATTCACCACAAGCAATACAACGGCATCTAAATCAGAGGCAAAATCTACCGCACTTTGACCGACGGCATAAGCACCGTCTTCTTTTAATTTTTCAAGTGCCGTCATATTTAGATCGACACCGTAGGTGGTTAATCCCGCTTTCACGCAAGATTGCGCAGCCCCCATTCCCATTGCACCTAAACCGATTACGGCAACCGAATAAGATTTGTTTGTCATCGCTCTCACTCCAATAATGTTAATTGATTTCATGAGAGGCATTCTGACAGGTTTTAAAATAAAAAAACGTGAACGCGATCACAAAAATTAACATTCATGTTATTTTTTGTTAAAAAGAAAGAAAACAAAAAAGAGGAAAAAACGATATAATGAAGAAAATTTTGGAGAGGACTTTATGATTCCTGCAGAACGTCAAAAATTGTTACTCAATTTAATCAATCAAAAAGATGTGGTAAGCATCACACAACTGGTTGAATCGCTGAATGTTTCTCATATGACTATTCGCCGAGATATTCAAAAATTAGAAGAAATGGGAAAAGTGGTGTCCATATCGGGCGGCGTAAAAATACAAGAGCATTTGTCTTTTGAACCAACCCACCAAGACAAATCACTTCTTTTTCACACTCAAAAAGAGCAAATCGGCAAATTTGCCGCACAACAAATTCCAACAAATACGACGATCTATCTTGATGCCGGCACCACAACATTAGAAATTGCTTACCGTTTAATTGAGCGGAATGACCTCTTAGTGGTCACAAACGATTTTTCTATTGCTCATTTTCTTATGACGAACGGACAATGTGAGTTAATTCATATCGGTGGGAGCGTGAATAAATTGAATCATTCTTCCGTTGGAGAACTTGCCGGTCAATTTCTCCGACAGCTTTCTATCGATATTGCCTTTGTTTCCACTTCATCGTGGACATTGAAAGGTTTAACTACGCCCGATGAAAATAAATTGCCGGTAAAAAAAGCCTTACTTGATGCCAGCAATCAAAGAATCTTAGTCTCGGACTCATCAAAATATGGCAAAGTGGCAACATTTCATATTTGTCCTTTAACCCGCTTTGATCGCATTATTTGTGATAAAAATCTCGTTGAGCCTGTACAACATGCCATTAAAGAGCTCAATGTTGAATTAATCACTGTCTAGCATTGGCACAATAAAAAACGGCTTATGCCAACACATAAGCCGCAATTTTTCTTGAAACCGACCGCACTTTAGAAGAATAAAATACTTCCCCATACCACGCCAACAATGCAAAGGGCGATAAATACCGCGGCCGAACCTTGATCTTTAGCTCGACCGGAAAGTTCGTGGCGTTCAGTGCCGATCCTATCGACTACCGCTTCAACGGCACTGTTTAACAATTCCACCGCCAGCACAAGCAAGACGGATGAAACCATCAAAGCGATTTCGATTTTGGTTTCTCCCAAGAAAAAGGCAAGCGGAATCAAAATGACAGCCAGAAAACATTCATGACGAAAAGCGGTTTCATGCTTGAATGCGCTTTTTAAGCCTTGAAGGGAATATTTTGTCGAATTAATTAAGTGAGTTAACCCCGTTGTTTTATGCATAAAGATTCCTATTTTATAAACGCTTGGCTTCGATCACATCGTTCAATTTTGAAACTCGAGCCAAGATTTTACTTAAACTTTCCACATTATGGAGCTCGATTTCCATATCAATGGTTGCTAATTGTTTTTTCGTGTCAGAACGACTGGATACACTCAGCACACTAATTTTTTCATTTGCCAATACTGTCGTAACATCACGCAATAAACCGTTACGATCACTTGCTACAATACGGATATTAACATGGAAACCACTGGCATAATTTTCACCCCAAATAGATTCCACCACTCGTTCGGGATGTGCCGCTTGCAAATCTAAAAACTGCTCGCAATCGCTACGGTGAATAGAAATACCACGGCCCATTGTGATGTAGCCGACAATTGCATCCCCCGGAATAGGTTGACAACAACGGGCAATATGATGCATTAAATTTCCTACGCCTTCTACAATAACATAATCATTCTTACCATGATTTTTTTGCTGAGAATTGACCGCACTTTTATTTGCCACGTGACGCAGAATTTCTTGATCAACTTGTTCAGCGCTTACTTTGATAAGCTTATTTTGTAAAAAGTTCACCAAATGATTAAGACGAATATCGCCACTGCCGATTCCCGCATAAAGATCATCTATATTTTTCAAGTTATAACGCGGCAGTGCGTAAGGTTCAATCTGTTTGAGGCTGAAATTTAAACGGGCTAATTCATTATCCAGTAATTCTTTTCCTGCCGGTACATTCTTATCACGATCCTGTTTTTTAAACCATGCCTGAATTTTTGCCCGCGATTTTGCCGTATGGGTAAAGCCTAAATTCGGATTAAGCCAATCCCGACTTGGATTTGGATTTTTTTGAGTAATAATTTCAATTTGATCGCCCATTTGTAATTGATAGGTGAACGGCACAATCCGCCCCGATACCTTCGCCCCGATACAGCGATGACCGATTTCACTATGAATGGCATAAGCAAAATCAAGCGGAGTCGAACCGGTCGGTAAATCCACCACCTCCCCTTTTGGAGTAAACACATAGACACGATCATCAAATACTTGGCTTCGTAATTCTGCCATCACTTCACCGGAATCGGTAATATCATCCTGCCATGCGAGCAATTTGCGTAACCACGCGATTTTTTCTTCATATGCCGACATGATGCCTGTCGTGCCTTCTTTGTACTTCCAGTGTGCTGCAACGCCCAATTCTGCATCATCATGCATTTGCTGAGTGCGAATTTGCACTTCAATCGGCTTACCGCCTTTTCCTAACACAACGGTATGAATAGACTGATACCCGTTAGGTTTCGGGTTCGCGACGTAATCATCAAATTCTTTTGGTAAATGTTTGAAATGGGTATGAACAATACCTAATGCAGTATAACAATCCTGCAATTTTTGGACGATAATTCTGACCGCTCTTACATCATATAAATCACCAAATTCCAAGTGTTTTTTCTGCATTTTACGCCAAATACTATAAATGTGTTTTGGGCGACCGTACACATCGACATGATCGATATTCTTACGCAAATGGCGGCTGAGTTCTTCCACAAAATCGGCGATGTAATGTTCGCGATCAAGTCGACGTTCTTGTAATAGTTTGGCAATAGCACGATATTGGTCGGGGTGTAAATAGCGGAAACAATAATCCTCCAACTCCCATTTAAGCTGTCCGATCCCTAAGCGATTTGCCAAGGGCGCATAAATATTAGAGCATTCTTTGGCAGCAAGAACTTTTTCTTCTTCGGAACAGCGATTTTCAGCATCGCGGAGAAAAGTTATGCGTTCGGCAAGTTTAATAATCACACAACGAAAATCATCTACCATAGCAAGTAGCATACGGCGGACATTATCCACTTGTAACGCATTAGCAGAATGGCTGGCATTGAGTTGGCGAATATTATCCATTTCCTCAACACCTCTAAGTAATTTGAGGATTTTCGCACCGAATTTCTCTTCCAATACTTCCCAATCGACCAAACGATTTGCCACAATCGGGAAAAGCATAGCGGTGATCAGGCTCTCCACATCCATATTCAGCTCGTGCAAAATTTCCACCATTTCTACACCGGATTGTAGTGTCAGTGTGGCATTTTTCATTTCATCAGGGTAGGAAGTTATTAGCTCACGCGAATAATACCAAGCATTAATCAACATTTTTTCCGCTTGTTCTGTCAGTTTTAACCCTATACACCATTGTTCAATCACAAAATCTTGCGGATTTAACAAATGAGAACCGCGAACAGCAACCATAATACCCCCTTGTTGATGAGAAACGTAGCTCCCTGCCACTCCGTTTTAGCCTGTCATTGTAACAGAATAACCTACTTATTTTGTAGAAAATAACGTAATAGATTCCAAATGCCCCGTATGGGGAAACATATCAATCACTGCGCTCTTTTCTATTTTATAACCGAACCCGAGCAAAATTTCCGCATCACGCACTAAGGTGGCAGGATTACAAGAAACATAAAGCATTTTCTCAGCCTTTAATTGACAAAGTGCTTTTAATGCAAACGCTGCGCCACTACGAGGCGGATCAAGCAAAACTTTGTTGAAAGGCTGATTTGCCCAAGGTTGATTAATAAAGGGTTGGTCAAGATTTGTCTGAAAAAATTCAATATTATTGATCTGATTGCGTTCGGCATTGAGTGCAGCCTTTTGTACCATCTCAAAAACACCTTCAATTCCCACCGCACTTTTAACTAGTTTCGCTATAGGAAGAGTGAAATTACCCATGCCGCAAAATAAATCCAACACATGATCCGTAGGGCTAAGGGAAAGCCAATCCAGTGCGGTTTGCACCATTTTCTCGTTTAGCCTGCGATTGATTTGAATAAAATCACGAATATCAAAATTTAATTTAATGCCGTTAGAAAATTGATAATAGGGTAAACTGCCACAAATTTGTTCAATTCCGCCATCATTTTGTAAAAAAAGCATAAGGTTTTCTTGTTCGGCAAAATTCAACAGCAAAGTGCGGTCAATTTCGGCGAGATTTCCCGTATAACGCAACAACATCGCCACCCCATTATCTGCGGCGACTAATTCAATGTGACCAAGTTGTTTTTGGCTGGAATAACGTGCTAAAAGTGCGGTCAATTTTGGCAGTAAATTATTGATGGCAGGTTCGAGTACTTCACAATGTTCCACCGCGATCAAATCGTGGCTATTTTTCTGACGAAACCCCATTTCAATTTGCTTGGTTTTCGGGTTGAAGCATAAGCTTAAACGAACTCGGCGGCGATAACGCCAAGCCTCATCACAAATCATCGGTTGAAAAGCAATGGGTTGCGGTTGAAGTCTTGACAAACGTTTAAATAATACCGCCTGTTTGGCTTCACGCTGCATTTCAATAGGAATATGTTGGGCTTGACAGCCCCCGCAGCGCTCATAATAGCTACACTGCGGCAAAACACGAAATGCACTTTTTTCAAGCCATTTTTTAGCAACTGCCCGCCCATATTGGCGTTTTTCCTCAACCACAAGACATTCCACTTTTTCCGGTGGCAGTGCATTTTCGATAAACCAAGTTTTTCCATTCACTTTTGCCACGCCTAATCCTTGATAATCCAATTCAAGAATATCAGCCGTGATCGTTTGCCGCTGTTTTGTTTTTTTCGGTTTGGTATAAAGGAGCATTATTTCAAATAAAGAATGTTTTGAGTAAATAATTCTCGGCTTTTTAAGGGCTTATCGCCGAGATAATGTTTTAAAGCTATGCGAGTAAAACGTTTCGCCGCTTGGCGCACGACTTCATCGGAAAAGTCAAGTGCATCAAAGGCTATGAGATCACGTCCGTAAAACGTTAGATTATCTTTCACCAGTGAGGCAATAAAGCCTTTTTCTTCTCGATAACGGTAAGTCATTGAGGGTTCAACCGGCAAACCTGAGCCGGCACAATGTAGAAAATCCACGCCATAGCCGAGAATTTGCAGTAAATTAAATTCAAATAAACGTAAGCAAGGTTCGATATTGGTTTCTGCCGCCAAGCCTGTTAAGCATTTTAGATAATGTTGGAATAATTGGGGATTAGCCGTTTCAGGTTCGATAACACGGCTAAGCAGTTCATTGACATAGAAACCGCTATAAAGTGCGTTTTGTTGTAAAGGTAAAGTTATCGCGGCAGGTTCTGCCTTTGTGAGCGTTTTTAAGCCGCTTTTCCCCGTCCAACGTAATAACAAGGGAGTGAAAGGTTGTAGCACCGATTTCCATGCGGAACGTTTTGCCCTCGCACCTTTAGCTATCACCGTCAGGCGACCGCTTTCTTCGGTAAATAAATCCACCAACAAACTGGTTTCACTGTAAGGGCGGCGATGTAGCACAAAACCACGTTGAAGATCGGTTTGCACGGTTTATTCACCCGATAATAATTCGGAAGATCTCAATCGACACTGTTCCGCTAAAATCTTGCCGACACTGGTTTTCAACAAACTCAAATCATCACGCTCTTGCCAAGTCCAGCGAATATTGCCGTAATCTTTTCCACGCTCCGAGATCACCAACATTAATTTTTCCGTCATATTATTAAAGGTGATAGTAACCCGTTTCAAAGTCTTCTTATTTTTCTTTTCCGTGCTATGTGTTACCCGCACTACCTTGTTATCTTTACAAAGATATAATTTTGCCGAACCTATCTGTGAGGTTTTATCCACCTTTTGTACTTTCATTTTTTGTGGTAGCGGCTCACTTAATAGCGTATTTTCCACACAACCGTTCAGCAAAAGTGCGGTCAAAATAAACGATATTTTTTTCAACATAGATATCCACCGAAATTGAACAAAAAAAGGGCGGATTTCCGCCCTTTACATTATTTTATTTTTTAAATTGATAAGAACCGTCCGATTGACGTATAAACTTCGATCCGTTAGATAAACATAACTCACTTACACGCCCTTGCCCATTCAAGGAAATCTGAACTTTATCACCCGGTTTAAAGCTGCTCAAGGCATTACCCGCACCGTTTGCTTTGGTCATGGCATTCACATCGGAAATATTCAAATTGTTATCACGGAATACTTGCATAAGGGACACCCCCTTTGGCACCGTTAAGGTTTTACTTGCTCCGATTGAGGCGACTTTTGCCGTATTAGTCGCTGGTTTTGATTCTACAATTTGAACTTTCCGTTCGTTTTTCGCTGTTGCTTTTGTTTCTTGAGTCGTAGCTTTTCGTGTCGGTTCGGTTTTAGTTTGAACCGATTTCACGGTTACTTTTTCTACAGTCTTACGTTCTTGGATAGTAGCAGGCTTAACCCCTTTCTGTTTTACCGTTTCACGGCGGTTTTCGACCGGTCTGGTCGGCTCAGGTCGAACAGGGACTGCGGAAACTGGTTGAGAACTTGTTTCATTGCCGGATGATGCGGATTCCGTTGTTTTTTGTAAATCGGTTGCCGCTTTTTGCTCGCCGACATATTCCATTTTGCCCGGTTCCGCGGTATAGACGGATTCTGTCTGAGCTTGTTTTTCTGCTGATGGTGTACTTTCCTGCGGTACAGAAACATTATCCAACACGGTTGTTTCAACCGGTTGAGACTGATCTAATGATTGAAATTGCACCGGAATTTCACTGCTATTTTGTTGCTCAAAAGATTCCACCGTATCAGAATTCGGTTTTAACGCAAAAAATACAATCAAAAGTAAAACCAACGCTAAAATCGCAATAAAAAGACGACGATGTTTTTCCGGTAAAATTTGAAGAATTTTCCATTTTTCAGGACGTTTCAAGGCTGTCGCAGCCGCTGTTGCACCGGTAGATAAGGCTTCTTTAGCCTGCTCTGCAACAGAAGTCGAGCTTTCTACTGCATCTTCTACTTTTGTTTCAATCTTTTTAACTACAGATTCAACGGTAGATTCTACTTTTTGTTCAACGCTTTCAACCGTCATTTTAACGGTTTCAGTGAAATTTGATTGTGGGTTTGGCTGAGCTGCTTGCTGTGTACTATCTTCACCGAAAGTCGGCTCTTTACGTACATGAAATTGGGTCCCGACTTGCTCCTTACGCCCAAACAAATCTTTCAAGCCCTTTGCTTTATCCAATAAAGATTCACTTGACTGAACCGGTTTTCTTGGTGTCACTGCATCCGCTTGGTTTAAACCAAGATCAAGTTCGTTTTGAGATTTATTTTCGTTTGATTGATTGTTATTCATAGAATCCACAGAATTACCTCAGTTAATTATTGTCTGTATTCGTCTTAGCGATAAGCACAAAGTACGGTAAAAAATCTTGTGTATTTTATCGGATCTTATTCAGCGTATAAAGTCTTATTTGGCTCACCGGCAATTTCACGCGCGAGTTTAGGCACAAGATAACCGGAAGTGAGCGATTGCAAGGTTTTGTAAATTATCATAGCTTGCTTATCGCCGACTACAAAATGGCTTGCCCCTTGTACTTTATCCAATAGATGCAGGTAATAGGGCAAAATACCGATCCGGAATAATTTATCGCCTAATCTTTTCAAGATTTTCGCATCATCGTTGATCCCCTTCAACAAGACAGATTGATTAAGCAACGTAACTTTTGCAGCACTCAGTTTCTTCATCGCCTGTGCCAAAAGATCATCTATTTCATTAGGATGATTAATGTGAGTAACAAGCACCGTTTGCAAACGGCTTTTTGTCAAAATTTCACAGAATTCATTGGTAATACGTTGCGGAATAACCACGGGTAAGCGGGAGTGGATGCGCAAACGCTGTAAGTGCGGTAAATTTTCAAGACGTTTTATTAGCCATTCCAATTCATGATCTTTCGCCATCAGCGGATCGCCTCCGGAAAATATCACTTCTTCAATTTCATGATGTTCGGCGATGTAATCCAATGCCTGCTGCCAATTTTTTTTATTACCCGGGTTCGTATCGTAAGGAAAATGACGGCGAAAGCAATAACGACAATTCACCGCACAACCGCCTTTTACCATAAACAAAAGGCGGTTGCTATATTTATGCAAAATATTCGGCGCGGCATTGACATTTTGTTCCTCAAGAGGATCGGTTGAAAATCCTTCAGCCTGTACGAATTCCAAATCGGAACACATTACTTGCAAAAAGAGCGGATCATTCGGGTTACTCTTTTCCATTTTTGCAACAAAAGGCTGAGGAACCCGAAGAGCAAAAAGTTTTCGGGCATTGAATGCATACTCAAAATCCTTTTCCGGTAAATCAAGGATTTTTAGTAATACTTGAGGATCGGAAATTGCATTTTTTAGAATAGCGAGCCAATTTTGTTCTTCTCTAATCACAGTATCTTGAGTTAAAATACACACTTTTCAAACCATCTTTCTTACACTAGGATATTTTAATATGGCTACATATACTACCAGTGATTTCAAACCGGGTCTAAAATTTATGCAAGACGGCGAGCCTTGCGTGATTATCGAAAACGAATTTGTGAAACCGGGTAAAGGTCAGGCGTTTACCCGCACTCGTATTCGTAAATTAATTTCCGGCAAAGTGTTGGATGTGAACTTTAAATCCGGTACTTCCGTTGAAGCTGCTGATGTCATGGATCTTAATTTAACTTACTCATACAAAGACGAGGCGTTTTGGTATTTCATGCACCCAGAAACCTTCGAACAGTATTCGGCAGATGCGAAAGCTGTGGGTGAGGCGGAAAAATGGTTATTAGACCAAGCGGATTGTATTGTCACCTTATGGAACGGTGCGCCAATCACGGTAACACCGCCGAACTTTGTCGAATTAGAAATCGTGGACACTGATCCGGGTTTGAAAGGCGATACTGCAGGAACCGGCGGCAAACCGGCAACCCTCAGCACCGGCGCAGTAGTGAAAGTTCCTCTGTTCGTGCAAATCGGCGAAGTGATTAAAGTCGATACCCGTTCAGGCGAATATGTTTCTCGTGTGAAATAATCTCTGTTATGAACGAAAAAAGCGCGGTCAAAAAATCTTATACATTTTTGACTGCGCTTTTGTTTTTTTAAGTTATTGATAATTCATCTTTTATTCACTTAACAAGCTACACGAGTTTTGATAGACTTTACAGCGTTTTAACTCTGATTCATCTTAATTTTATTTATTAATTGTACGAGATCTCTTATGGAACTAACAAAAATTTCATTGACAAGATTTGGTTTAGCTGCTCTGGCTGCGTTAATTGTTTCAGCTTGTGGAAGCAGTGGCGGTGGCAATAGCGATAATCAGCCGCAACAAAATAATGCATCAAACAATACTCAAACAAATAAAACATCTGATAACAAAACGTCTGATAATAAATCATCTAATAATCAACTCCAACAGGAGAGAAACGAGAAAGGTACGGCAATTGTAATATCAGGAAGTGATGATAATGTTAAGTCATCAGCCTCAACATTAAATCATTACAACACAACCTCTATAAATGTAGATGAAGTCGATATTATCATTGGGTTTCCAGATCCTGATATTCCGGATTGGACGTCTACAATCGTAGAGGAAAGAAAACTTAACGTATGTTGTGGTCGTTATTCCGATATCCGCTTTGGTGTGAGTGATTCTTTAAATGAAAGTAGCAATGGCTATATGTTCTACAACGGAAATCCAACTCAAAATATGCCAACATCAGGTACCGCAACTTATTCTGGTGATGCGATTATTTCTGCAGAAAACATTTATGGACTAGATCCAGAAGAAGACTACTACCATGGTTCATCTAAATTTAATGTCGATTTTGGAAATAAAACCTTAGAAGGTTCACTCAACATCCCAAATAGAAATCTCCAGCCAGTAAAAGTAGAAATTAATGCTCAAATTTCAGGTAATTCATTTACAGGGACAACCGATTCAACTAGGCTATCGAATGGTCAAGTAGAAGGTAAATTCTACGGCAATAATGCAAAAGAAATGGCAGGTCTTGCACAGAGCAACGATCAATCTTGGAATGCCGCTTTTGGTGCTGCAAAACAATAAAATGAACACCTAGAATTATAAAGCAAGCCACAGTGCTTGCTTGCTTTATTCATATCTAAGAGAATTAAAATTAATGAAATTCGGTAAGATTTTTCTTTCTACCTTTTATATATTATTTGCGGTCAATGCCTTGGCAGAAGTGGCTCGATCTAAAAACGACGGACTAGACGATCGCATTAATATGGCAAAGCCAAAGCTTCCACAAGCAGAAACACAAATTTCTATGCCAAAGGGAGGAAATATTTCAATGAGTAGCAGCGAACTACAACAACATCCCGATTTAATTATTGGCGGATTAGTTCCTGCGGTTTTTCAAAATAACACTCAAGCAGTAAAGATTTTACTCCCGCTTTATAAAAATTTACCTAATCAAGATCCCACCTTATTGGCTTGGGCTGAAACGATTATGCTGCGTCAGCAAGGCGATTTTTCACAGGCGGTAAAACGTTATCGCGCTTTATTTAGCAAGCATCCCAGCCTCATTGCCTTACGTTATCAACTAGCCCAAGCTTTATTCTTAAATAATGACAATGAGGCGGCAAAAGATCAGTTTCAAAAATTGCGAGCGGAAAACCTATCACCGGAAACCATTAAAATGATCGATCAATATTTATCCGCCTTAAATAAACGAAACCAATGGAAGGTGAACGGTGGAGTGAGTTATTTAAACGAATCAAACATTAATAATGCCCCCAAAAGCGGCACTCAAATTGATAACTGGCGGGCTTGGGAAAAAGAAAATGCACAAGGTTTTTCCTACTATTTAAATACCGAGAAAAAATGGTCTTGGGCGAATAATATCTTCACTAAATTACAACTTGAAGGACAAGGTAAATACTTTTGGAATAATAAAAAATATAATGAATTAAACTTGCGGGTTGGTGCAGGATGGGGCTATCAAACCGCTCGTTTTGAAGGCTCATTGACTCCCTTTACAGAAAAACGTTGGTACGGAGGCGGTTCGTCAGGCAGTGATTCGCTAAAACAATATTCTAAAAATAGCGGTGTGCGTGCGGATATCAATTATTGGTTGAATGAAAAATGGCAAATTTCAACCGCACTTGAATACGGCGAACAACGTTATGGCTGGCGAAAACATTTAAATGGTAATAACTATCTCTGGTCAAACACCCTACTTTTTGTTCCCAAAAGCGGGCAATATTGGCTTGCAGGTATCGATTATAATCGTGAAAATACCCGTGATCGCGATAATGCTTACCAACGCAAAAATATCCGTTTAGGTTGGGGACAAGAATGGCCACTCGGTATTTCCACCCGATTAAACCTTGCTTATGCAAGACGAATCTATAAAGATATTGACTTTTTTAATATTCGTCAAAAAAATAGTGAATATTTTGCCGCACTCACGCTGTGGCATCGAAATATTTATTTTTGGGGTATTACACCAAAACTAACCTGGACGTATCAAAAAATAAAAAGTAACCATCCTTTCTATAGTTATGATAAAAACCGTATTTATTTAGAAATGAGTAAAACATTTTAAATAAGGATTACACTATGACGCTCTCGCAACGATACAAACAAGCCGCCAAAGAAGCTCGATGGGCATTAGGGCTAACACTCTTCTATGTGATTGGCTGGTGTTTATGCGCTTACTTACCTAAAAATACGCTTGGACCAATCGGCTTTCCCCTTTGGTTTGAACTCTCTTGCATTTATTTACCGATTTTATTTATTGTAATCGGTTACTGGCTAATTAAGATTATCTATCAAGATATTTCGCTCGAAATAAAGCAAGATGACAAAGGAGATAAACAATGAATTTAGGTATTATTTTCCCCTTAGTCATCTATCTTGCCTTTGTATTTGGCGCAGCTATTTATGCTTATGTAAAACGCACGAAAGGCGATTTTTTAACGGAATATTATGTGGGTAATCGCTCGATGACAGGTTTTGTGCTTGCCATGACTACCGCCTCCACCTATGCCAGCGCCAGTTCTTTTGTCGGAGGCCCGGGAGCAGCGTATAAATATGGCTTAGGCTGGGTACTATTAGCGATGATTCAGGTGCCAGCAGTATGGCTTGCTTTAGGTGCGTTGGGCAAAAAATTCGCCCTTCTTTCCCGAGAAACCAACGCTCTAACTATCAACGATCTTTTTCTGTATCGCTACAAAAATAAATATCTTGTCTGGATTTCAAGCCTTGCCTTATTACTCGCTTTTTTTGCCGCGATGACCGTGCAATTTATCGGCGGTGCGCGATTGCTTGAAACAACTATCGGAATTTCTTATACGCAAGCACTTTTACTTTTCGCCTTCACCGTGGGAATCTATACCTTCATCGGCGGTTTTCGTGCCGTTGTGCTGACCGATACTATCCAAGGTATGGTGATGATTATTGGCACACTCATCTTACTTGGCGGCACAATTTATGCCCTTGGAGGAGTGGAAAGTGCGGTCAATAAATTAACCGAAATTGATCCGGCGTTAGTTACCCCTTACGGCCCAAACGAGATGCTTGATTTTCAATTTATGGCATCATTTTGGATTTTAGTTTGTTTCGGAGTGGTAGGGTTACCGCACACGGCGGTTCGTTGTATGGCATTTAAAGACAGTAAAGCCTTACATCAAGGTATGTTGATCGGCACTATTGTGCTTTCTTTAATTATGTTCGGTATGCATTTAGCCGGTGCACTGGGGCGTGCGATTATTCCCGAGCTCACCATTGCCGATCAGGTTATTCCGACATTAATGTTACAAGTGCTACCGCCAATTATAGCGGGGATTTTTTTAGCCGCCCCAATGTCCGCCATTATGTCAACGATTGATGCGCAACTTATTCAATCCTCCTCAATCTTTGTCAAAGATTTATACCTTTCCGCCAAACCGGAAGAGGCAAAGAATGAAAAAAAAATCAGCTACTTTTCTTCTATTATTACGCTGATTTTAACCGCACTTTTAATCCTTGCCGCTCTTAATCCGCCGGATATGATCATTTGGCTGAACTTGTTCGCTTTCGGTGGGTTGGAAGCCGCATTTTTATGGGTCATCGTGTTGGGTATTTATTGGGATAAAGCCAATGCATACGGAGCACTAAGCTCGATGATTGTCGGCTTGGGCAGCTATATTTTGCTTACGCAACTCAGTGTGAAACTACTTGGATTCCATCAAATCGTTCCTGCATTAACATTCGGTTTAATCGCATTCTTAGTGGGGAATAAATGGGGAGAAAGTCGCCTTGTGAAAACAAGTGAAAAATCAACCGCACTTGAAAAATAATGGAATTTCTATGATCTACCAAATTATCGCGCTGCTCCTTTGGAGCAGTTCATTAATCGCAGCAAAATTCACCTATTCAATGATGGATCCCGTGCTTGTTGTCCAAATGCGGTTAATTATTGCGACGATTTTCGTGTTACCCCTCTTTTTACGCCGTTGGAAAAAAATTGACAAGCCCATGCGCAAGCAGCTTTGGTGGCTTGCCTTTTTTAACTATACTGCCGTTTTCTTATTGCAATTTATCGGTTTAAAATATACCTCTGCCGCCAGTGCCGTCACGATGATTGGGCTTGAACCGCTACTGGTGGTATTTGTCGGTCATTTCTTTTTTAAAGACCAAGCCGAATGGTTCCATTGGTTATTCGGAGCCATCGCATTTTTAGGGGTTGCCGTGATGATTAATGACGGCCAGCACAATGAAGGGATCAATGAAATTAGCTTATTCGGTTGCTTATTGGTGCTCAGTGCCGGAGTCATTTTTGCGAGTGTATTACGCTGGACACGCAGCGTAGTAGCAAAAGTCTCAACACAAGCCTACACTGCGGTCAGTATTGTATTAGGGACACTCACCACAATTCCCTTCACACTGATTCTAACAGAAAATTGGGAAGTTAATTTAAACGGTTACGGTATCGCCGGCTTATTTTATCTCGCCGTCGGTTGTAGTTGGCTTGCCTATTGGCTGTGGAATAAAGGATTAAACAGTGTCGATGCCAATCTTTCCGGCATTTTAGTTTCCCTTGAACCCCTATTTGGTATTTTATTTGCCGTTCTGTTACTTGGGGAAACGCTCTCATTTTCGACCGCACTTGGCATCACACTCATTATGTTTGCCACTCTCGGTTCAACGTTACTACCGAAATTTTTGAAAAAATCGGTATAATACACCCTATTTTGCAACATTAAGGAAAACACAATGGCTTGGATTCAAATTCGTCTGAATAGTACAAATGAAAAAGCAGAAAAAATGAGTGATTTTCTAGAAGAAATCGGTGCCGTTTCCGTGACTTTTATGGATAGCCAAGATACGCCGATTTTTGAACCGCTACCTGGTGAAACCAGACTTTGGGGCAATACGGATGTAATGGCATTATTTGATGCGGAAACCGATATGGCAAAAATTGTCGATTTACTTCATCAAGCGGAACACTTGGACGAAAATACCGTTTATAAAATTGAACAAATTGAAGACAAAGATTGGGAACGGGAATGGATGGATAATTTTCACCCAATGCAATATGGCAAACGTTTATGGATTTGCCCAAGTTGGCGTGAAATTCCTGATGAAAATGCTATCAATGTAATGCTCGATCCCGGTTTAGCATTCGGCACCGGTACGCACCCGACAACCGCACTTTGTTTAGAATGGCTGGACGGACTAGATTTGAAAGGCAAAACCGTGATTGATTTCGGTTGCGGCTCCGGCATTTTAGCTATTGCGGCACTAAAACTTGGTGCAAAAAGTGCGGTCGGTATTGACATCGATCCACAAGCTATTCTCGCAAGCCGTAATAATGCGGAACAAAATGGCGTAGCGGATCGCCTACAACTCTTTTTATCCGACGAAAAACCGACGGATCTAAAAGCGGATATTGTCGTTGCCAATATTCTTGCCGGTCCATTAAAAGAGCTTTATCCAGTGATTAGTCAGCTCGTCAAAGAAAACGGCGAACTTGGCTTATCCGGTATTTTAGAAACGCAAGCCCAATCCGTATGTGAAACCTACGCACAAACCTTTACTTTAGATCCTGTGGCGGTGCGTGAAGAATGGTGTCGCATTACAGGCAAGCTAAAAATAGTTTAATTTCTTGTTGTCAATCAAAAAAAGTGTATTTTTTGAACAAAATTCGCCTTGCAAATAAATGCAAAATGCGTATCATAGCACGCCTTGTCGATTATCGCGCTATTCGATAATAATGTGATTTAGGCTTTTGAGGTGGTAAAAGTAAAATGCAAATCGGTTCATACCAATTAAAAAACCGTGTTTTACTTGCGCCCATGGCAGGCATTACCGATAAACCTTTTCGTCGCCTGTGCGCTCATTACGGTGCTGGTTTGACCTTTTCAGAAATGATGTCCACGAATCCACAAGTCTGGCATACTGAAAAATCGAAACTGCGTTTGGCACATAGCGACGAACTGGGTATTAACGCCGTGCAAATTGCGGGCTCCGATCCGTTGGAAATGGCGAAAGCTGCTGCTGTAAACGTGCAATACGGTGCAGAAATTATTGATATCAATATGGGCTGCCCTGCCAAAAAAGTCAATCGTAAACTGGCAGGTTCTGCTTTGTTGCAGTTTCCCGAACTGGTAGAAAAAATTCTACGGGAGGTGGTTAGCGCAGTTGATGTGCCGGTCACCTTAAAAATTCGCACAGGCTGGGATAAATCCAATCGAAATTGCGTACAAATCGGCAAAATTGCCGAACAATCCGGTATTCAGGCTTTAACCGTTCATGGGCGAACGCGAGAATGCCTTTTCGAAGGGGAAGCCGAATACGACAATATTCGCTCGGTTAAACAAGCTATTTCTATTCCTGTAATTGCAAATGGCGATATTGATTCCGCAGCGAAAGCAAAGGCAGTACTTGATTATACAGGTGCTGATGCAATTATGATCGGTCGTGCCGCACTAGGTAATCCGTGGCTATTCCAAGCCGTAGATAGTCTAATTGAGTACGATTCGATAACACAAACACCAAGTTTAAGTGAAAAGTGCGGTCAGATTTTGCGCCATATTCAAGAATTACACCAATTCTATGGCGAACAAAAAGGTTATCGCATTGCACGTAAACACGTAGCTTGGTATTTACAGGGAATTCAACCCGATTCCGTTTTTAGACAGGCTTTTAACACAATTAATGATGCCAAACAGCAACTTATTGTGTTGGAGAATTTTTTAAATTCAATTTTGGATAAAGAAAAATGTTAGAACAACAACGTAATCCATCTGAAGCATTAACTGTTTCAGTTTTAAACTCTCAATCACAAGTAACCAATAAACCATTACGTGATTCTGTCAAACAAGCATTGCGCAATTATTTATCACAATTAGATGGTCAAGATGTGAATGATCTTTACGAATTAGTATTAGCGGAAGTTGAACACCCAATGTTAGATATGGTTATGCAATATACTCGAGGTAACCAAACCCGTGCTGCCAATATGCTTGGTATCAACCGTGGTACTTTACGCAAAAAATTAAAAAAATACGGTATGGGCTAATTATTAATATTTTTAGATAAAAAAGAAAAGACGAACGTCCGTTCGTCTTTTTTATTGCAAACTAAAAACCACCTTCTGTGAAGGTGGTTATAGCCTTAAAAGGCTTTGCCTGAATAAATCGACTCATAGAAAATCCTTTTGGAAGTTATCCCCATAACCCACATAAGGAAAAAAATATGAGTCGATTT
>NZ_MLHS01000029.1 GCF_001999335.1 Rodentibacter sp. Ppn85
TTGGTGTGAATAACAACAATGGTACGTTGGAAGTGAAATTATCGAAAGATCTGAATTTGACCGAAGACGGTAGTGTCACGATCGGAAATGTAACCCTTAATAAAGACGGGTTCAATGCCGGTAATACCACGATTACAAACGTCAAGGGCAATTTAGATAACGTCACGAATGACACCATCTCTAATCCAGCTGGTGCGGGCAATAAATATGCGAATGTGACAAACAACGCAGCGACAGTCGGTGACGTGTTAAATGCAGGCTGGAACTTGAAAAATAACGGTGACGCCGTGGACTTTATCACGCACGGTAACACGGTGAACTTCATTGACGGCCAAGGGGTGAAGGTGAAAGCGGTCTATGACAACGCAACCGGCACGACTAACATTACCTTTAATACGACCAATAGCTATGTGGATAGAGACGGTAATTTAACCAATGAGCCAACGAATAAAGTGAAATTTATTGGCGGCAATGCGTCAGAACCGGTGTCAATTACCAATGTGGATAGCGGTGTACTTCCGTCAGGTACAGGCGTGATTGGCAATCCAACCTTCAATGAGATCCTGAACAACATCACGGGTGATGCGTTGAAGAATGCCGTGAATGTAGGCGATTTGAAAAATGCAACCAAAGATATCACCAACACTACGTTGCAAGCGGTTGGATTTGGGCTGAAATCTGCAAAAGTGGCTGGCTCTAACGGTATAGTTGAGATGGCTGACGACTTGAGTGATGAAGGTAAACGTTTAACCAACAACGGAACGTTCAACCTCAATGCAGGCAATAACATTGTGATTAAACAAATCAACAGTGGCTATGAAATTGCAACCTCTAACAACATTACTGTGGGTGAGGCCGGCAAAGATGGTCAAGACGGCGTGGACGGCACAATCGGCGTGAACGGCAAAGACGGTTCTGCGGTGGTCATTAACGGTAAAGACGGCTCTATCGGCTTAACCGGCCCGAAAGGTGCGGATGGCAAAGATGGTGCAGGCATTGCCTTAAATGGTAAAGACGGCACAATCGGCATCAACGGTAAAGACGGTGCATCGGCTAACTTCACGGTGAAAGACGGTTCTGGCACGTTAGATGCAGATGATAAAGGTGGTAAAGGCATTGAGCGTTTGGTGTATAACACCACCAACACAGACGGCACAACTACGACCCGTGAAATCGCCACCAAAGATGACGGCTTGAAGTTCAAAGGCGATAACGGCGAAGAGATTGCGAAGAAATTGGGTGAAACTCTGAATATTACCGGTGGGGTTAGCGATGAAGCGAAACTGACCGACAATAATATCGGGGTAATCAACAAAGGCGGCAACCTCACGGTGAAATTAGCCAAAGATCTGAACCTGACTAAAGACGGTAGCGTCACTATCGGCAACACCACCCTCAACGATAAAGGGCTAACTATTGACGGTGGACCGAGCGTCACCATTGACGGTATCAATGCAGGGGATAAACGAATCACCAATGTTGCGGACGGTGTGAATGCAACGGATGCGGTTAATCTCTCCCAGCTAAATACAAGTATGGCGGCAGCAAAAACGGAAGTTGTAGAAGGTAAAAATGTGACTGTCACGAATACAACTGCAGCGGACGGACATAAGATTTATACCGTTAATGCAGAAAAATCTGTGGTTAAAGGTTCCGATAGCGTGAAAGTGACACCGAATCGTGATGGAGCAAACTTTACGACGACCTATGACATCGATCTTTCCGATGAAATGAAAAAACAGATTGCGAAAGAAGAAAGTGTCAGCAACGATGATACAAACGTGAAAGTGCGTGAAAACGGCACGAATGCGTCTGGTGGTAAAGATTTTGCTGTGAGCTTGAACAAAGATCTGAACCTCACCAAAGACGGTAGTGTCACCATTGGCGGAACGACGTTGAAAGACGGCAACTTGACAATGGGTAACACCACAGTCGGCAACGATGGTCTCACCATCAAAGACGGCCCGTCAATCACCCAAAGCGGTATTGATGCCGGAGATAAAGTGGTGAACAATGTGGCAGATGGGGATATTAGTCCGAACAGCAAACAAGCGGTCAATGGCGGCCAGCTCCATAAGGCGATTGCAAACAGCGGCTTTAACCTTGCGACAAATGGCCAAGATACGGCGACGGATAAGCGGATCAACAATAATGAAACCTTTAACCTCAACCAAGGTAACAACATTGTTGTGAAACAGATCGACAACGGCTACGAAATCTCTACGGGTAACAATTTGGTTATCGGCGAGAAAGGCGAACCGGGTCAAAACGGTCAGCCGGGTAAAGACGGCGTGGACGGCACAATCGGGGTAAACGGTAAAGACGGATCATCTGTCGTGATTAACGGCAAAGACGGTTCTATCGGCTTAACCGGCCCAAGAGGCATAGACGGTAAAGACGGCGTATCCGCTAATATCTCGGTGAAAGACGGTGCGAAAGGTCTTGACGGTAACGATGGCAAAGACGGTGAAAGCAAAACGCGTATCGAATACGTTAAACAAGACGGTTCGACAGAAACGGTGGCAACCCTTAACGACGGTCTTGAGTTTATGGGCGACAGCGGTAGCGTGTCGAAACAGAAACTCAATAGCCGCGTGAATGTTGTCGGCGGTCAAGCGGATGCGGCGAAACTGTCTGATAAAGCCAATATCGGCGTCGTGTCTGACGGAAATGGCACACTTTCTGTGAAGTTAGCCAAAGAAATTGATCTTGGCAAAGACGGCAGCGTGACGGTCGGTGATACGGTGATCAACAATGAAGGCTTGTCGATTAAAGACGGCCCAAGCATTAATAATAAAGGCATTAATGCGGGTAACAAAGTGATCAGCGGTGTCGCACCGGGTGTGAAAGGCACGGATGCGGTGAATGTTAACCAACTGAACCAAGTGCGTGGCGATATTGCAAACGTAAATAATCGCGTGAATAAACTGGATAAACGCGTGCGTGGTATCGGTGCGAACTCTGCCGCAGCGGCATCGTTACCACAGGTTTACATTCCAGGTAAATCAATGCTTGCAGCCGCAGCCGGCGGATACAGTGGCGCATCGGCAATTGCAGTGGGCTATTCTCGTGCAAGCGATAACGGAAAAGTTATCTTGAAAGTAACGGGAACGGCTAACTCTGCCGGCCATTACTCCGGTGGTGTAGGTGTTGGCTATCAATGGTAATTTAAATAGAGTAAGTAGTTTTTACTCTAGTTTAAAATAAAAAATGCAACCCTTGTGGGTTGCATTTTTTTGAATACAAATCTAACCACTGTTAGTTTTGGTGGAATTTTATGGTCAACATACTTTATCTTATTTTTAGGGGCTGACGTAG
>NZ_MLHS01000003.1 GCF_001999335.1 Rodentibacter sp. Ppn85
TTGTTCCAATTGGTGTTCCAGTTGTTCGAATTGATTCAGTTGAGCAATCATCGTTGCAGAAATTTTAGCCACAACATACAAACTGACACTTTTTCCCGTAGGATAATTTTTCTCAAAACTTTCATCAAGATAAGTGAAAATAGTTTTATGAGGAAAGTTTGGATCCCGCTCCCAAAGGAAGTCATTATCGGTAATGATTTCGGTAAAAATATTTTTTCTTTTCCTTAACCATTTCTGTCTTTTTAATCCGTCAAATTCATATTTTGTCAGTTTTATTGGCGACGGAACGGTATTTTCAGGTAAGGTTTTTAATTGATAGTAATAGAACGAATCATCAAACCCTGAGCCAAAGGCATGGATTATGCGTTTGGTATCGCCAAAAAATTTGCTTAATTTAGCGGGAATTACGGCGATGGTTTCTAAATAATCACGTAGCACCCTAGGATCATAAAAACGGAAGAAAAACCATTTTCCGTTATCATCCTGTTGCATAGCAAAATGGCGTAAATGCTGATATACCGTTTCAAAATCATAACGGGAATGAACAAAAATACCCTGTTCATCGTCCCAATTATATTGGGTAAAAATTTCGTGTTTTCTGGTAAAGAAACCGGCGACATTATCGTTTCGTTGCAATTCCGGAAAAATTTCAATCAAATACGGGCCTATTTTTTTAGTCGTCTCCCCAAATTCACCTTGAAATAAATTTCTTGCGTTATTTGGTAAACGCTCCGGTCTAAAATGTTTTACTTTATTGGCATCAAGAATAATATAGGTTTTTAACGGTGGCATCGGTTCACCAAATAACAGTTTATCTTTTTCCTGTTGCAAAGGATCGATTGCAGGTTTCTTAAATACCGGTTCAATGAAATCATCTGCAGATTGTTCAAATAAATTAGGTTGAATCGGTTCGTTTTGCCAAAGTAATTTTAAAATTTCATCCGGTGCAATTTTTTCCGGATGACAATTCATTTGCATCGGATCAAGCGGAACGACACCATAAATTTTATGGCGAAGCAAATAATCCGTTTTTTCCGGTGGTATTGCGTCGATCATTTTCTCAATTTCAATGACTTTCACTTCATTTGCCGATAATTGCTGCGCATAATGAAGCAAGCCTAGTCGCCCATGACGTTGAAAAAATAATGTGAGGGGAATCGGTGCAAGATGCGGATGATGGATTATGTGATGTTTTTGTAAAAAAACATTTATTTTACGTTCAAAATCCGACTGATTTTCGGCAAATGCCAGTAAAGCAACAAAGGTTTCCATTTGTTCCGAAGATTGAATATAGGCGGTTGAGATCCAAACTGAGTTATTCATCATAATACCTATTTATAAAACATTAAAATTCGTTTTTCATTGTATTTAAATAGTATTAAGTATACCTTAATCAATAGCTTTTTATATCCGGCTTTTTAAGCACTTCCCCACTTTGTTACCTTCCGTTTTTGTTATTAGGCACAGTTATTAAAATAATTCATAAATTTATTGAAAATAATGAGTTTGCATAATAATTGAAAAAAACTCATCCTATACTCCTCAACAGTGAACAACACAATATCATTATTTATAAGGGAGTTATTATGACAACATTTCATCTATCCGGCTTTCCACGTGTCGGAGCAAAACGTGAATTAAAATTCGCCCAAGAGCGTTACTGGCGCGGTGAAATTTCCGAACAAGATTTATTGGATATTGCTAAGAAACTCAGAGAAATTAACTGGAAACACCAAGCTGAGGCAAAGGCGGATTATGTAGCAGTGGCAGATTTTACTTTCTACGATCACATTCTGGACTTACAAGTTGCAACAGGTGCGATTCCCGCCCGTTTCGAATTTGATAGCCAAAATTTGACTCTCGATCAGTATTTCCAACTGGCACGCGGTAACAAAGACCAATTTGCTATCGAAATGACTAAATGGTTTGATACCAACTATCACTATCTTGTGCCGGAATTCCATGCTGACACTCAATTTAAAGCCAATTCTTCCCATTATGTACAACAAATTCGTGAAGCCAACGCACTTGGATTAAATGCTAAACCGACTATTGTCGGGCCATTAACCTTCTTATGGCTGGGGAAAGAAAAAGGTGTGGCATTTAATCGTTTTGATTTGCTTCCGAAACTTCTCCCTGTTTATGTGGAAATTCTAAATGCACTAGCGACGGAAGGTGTGGAATATATTCAAATTGATGAGCCGGCACTGGTTTTAGATTTACCCCGCGAATGGGTTGCCGCCTATAAGGAAGTATATGCTACATTAAGTGCGCAAGTTAACACAAAACTCTTGCTTGCGACTTATTTCGGTTCTGTGGCAGAACACGCAGATTTATTAAAATCTCTACCGATTGCCGGATTACACATTGATTTAGTGCGTGCGCCCGAGCAACTTTCCGCTTTCGCTGATTACGATAAAATATTATCCGTAGGTATTATTGACGGCCGTAACATTTGGCGTGCGAATTTAAATCAAGTATTGGATGTTGTCGAACCGCTAAAAGCAAAATTGAACGAGCGTTTATGGATTGCGCCTAGCTGTTCTCTACTCCATACGCCTTACAATTTAACGGTGGAAACCCAATTACAGGCAAATAAACCCGAGCTTTACAACTGGCTTGCTTTCACGTTGCAAAAAATTCAAGAATTAAGCATTATTAAGACCGCACTTGAGCAAGGTAGAAGCGCTGTACAAGCAGAACTTGATGCCAACCAAGCAGCGGCTGATAGCCGAGCTACCTCAAAAGATATTCATCGCCCAGAAGTGGCTGATCGTTTGGCAAATCTGCCAAAAGGTGCGGATCAACGTAAATCACCTTTTGCCGAACGAATTAAATTACAAAATGCCTGGTTAAATCTGCCATTACTCCCAACAACCACGATAGGATCTTTTCCACAAACTAAGGAAATCCGCTTAGCGCGTGCCGCCTTTAAAAAAGGTGAGTTAAGTTTGGCGGATTACGAAGCGGCAATGAAAAAAGAAATTGAATTGGTCGTGCGTGAACAAGAAAAATTGGATCTTGATGTGTTGGTTCACGGGGAAGCGGAACGTAACGATATGGTGGAATATTTTGGCGAATTGTTAGATGGCTTTGCTTTCACCAAATTCGGTTGGGTACAAAGTTATGGCTCTCGCTGTGTTAAACCGCCGGTGATTTATGGTGATGTGGCTCGCCCTGAACCAATGACCGTGCGTTGGTCTCAATATGCTCAAAGTCTCACCCAAAAAGTGATGAAAGGTATGCTTACCGGCCCTGTTACTATTTTACAATGGTCGTTTGTACGTAATGATATTCCACGTTCAACGGTATGCAAACAAATCGCAGTGGCGCTTTCCGATGAAGTATTGGATTTAGAAAAAGCCGGCATTAAAGTCATTCAGATTGACGAACCGGCAATTCGCGAAGGCTTACCGCTCAAGCGTGCCGATTGGGACTGCTATTTACAATGGGCCGGTGAGGCCTTCCGTTTAAGTTCAATGGGTTGCCAAGACGATACTCAAATACACACTCATATGTGTTATTCTGAGTTTAACGACATTTTACCGGCAATTGCTGCTTTAGACGCCGATGTTATCACCATTGAAACTTCACGTTCCGATATGGAATTACTCACGGCTTTCAGTGATTTTAAATATCCGAACGACATCGGTCCGGGCGTGTATGACATTCACAGTCCACGGGTACCAACCGCTGAAGAAATAGAACATTTATTACACAAAGCTCTTGCCGTTGTACCGAAAGAACGTCTATGGGTTAACCCGGACTGCGGTCTTAAAACCCGAGGCTGGAAAGAAACTTTGGAACAATTGAAAGTTATGGTAGATGTCACGAAAAAATTGCGTGAAAAATTCAATTAACCTCAACACAGAAAAACCGGATTGCAAAAGTATCCGGTTTTTTTACCCAAAATACCGGGAGCCCTTTAACTTTCGTAACACATCAGAAATCACTGCTGAAAATAAGGTGAAAAAAGCAAACAAAAAAGCCGCTGTAAAAGCGGCTTTCTATGTTTGAAATTTTGTTTGGTGCCTAGGGTCGGACTCGAACCGACACGGTTATTCACCGGCGGATTTTGAATCCGCTGCGTCTACCAATTTCGCCACCCAGGCTTAAGTACGGGGGAGATTATACGCATATAAAATACACTCGCAAGTAAAAACTCAATTTTTTAATTTATTTGATTTAAAATTAAGCAAACTTCGTTTAGCGTTATTACAATTTTTTTTAAGATAAAAAATATCGCCAAATAAATGCGCTTCCCAGAACACATAATATTACTAAAATTTGAATCAACCTTTTCTTTGTTAATTTTTCTGCTGCCATCTTCTGAAAATCCCTATTTAGTGTTAAAATCTTTGAGCTAGATCAATTTTACACTATTATTAGAAAAAAATCTGAGGGTTAAATGAGAAATTTCGTTTCAGAAACTAAGGCAGGATGCCGTACTCAATCAGTAAGTGGAGCTATTCATTGCCAGGATTGCAGTATTAGCCAACTTTGTATTCCTTTCACATTAAATGAACACGAACTTGATCAATTAGACAATATTATTGAACGAAAAAAACCTATTCAAAAATCGCAAATATTATTTAAAGCAGGTGATAAGTTGAATTCCATTTATGCAATCCGTTCCGGCACAATTAAAAGCTATACGGTTAGTGAAACAGGTGAAGAACAAATCACCTCTTTTCATTTGCCTGGCGACGTAGTGGGTTTTGATGCGATCACAAATATGAAGCATCCTAGTTTTGCACAAGCCTTAGAAACCTCTATGGTATGTGAAATACCTTTCGATATTTTAGACGAGCTTTCAGGAAAAATGCCTAAACTTCGTCATCAGATAATTCGTTTAATGAGTAGTGAAATCAAAAGAGATCAAGAAATGATTTTACTACTTTCTAAAATGAATGCGGAAGAGCGTCTTGCCGCATTCATCCATAACCTTTCTAAACGCTACTCTGCCCGTGGTTTTTCGGCAAAAGAATTTCGTTTAACTATGACTCGCGGTGATATTGGTAACTACCTTGGTTTAACTGTTGAAACAATCAGCCGTCTCTTAGGTAGATTTCAAAAACTAGGTGTACTTTCTGTACAAGGAAAATACATTATTATAAATAATATCAATGAGTTAATTAATCTTTCCGGGATAAATAAGACAAAAATTACAATGGCTGAATAAAAGTTGGGCGTGATTTTCACGCTCTTTATTTGCACCAGATCAGTTTTTTAAGGTTCTTTTCTTGTCATATTACAAATTCTTTTTTATGCTATGAGAAGTAATCCAAGGAGGTAGTTATGAAATTTAAAAATATCTTAGTTGTTCTTAATCCAGATAATGAAAAACAATATGCCCTTGCTCGTGCAGTTCGTCTTGTAAAAGAACAAGAAAGTATTGAAAAAATCAAAATTACAACATTATTAACCGTTTATGATTTATCCTATGAAATGACAGCCTTGTTATCTTCTGAAGAACGTGAAGAAATGCACAAGACAGCCATAGAACAACACCGTCAAGCCGTTCAATTTTATCTGGATAAATATGCTGATCCGCAAATTGAATTTGATTCTCACATTGTTTGGAATAGTAATGAAGCAGAAGGTATTCGTGAAGAAGTTGAAAAAAATCAATATGATTTGGTTGTTAAATATACTAAAGATGAAGAAAGTTTAACTTCTCTTATCTTTACTCCAGTAGATTGGCAACTACTCCGTAAATGTCCCATTCCCGTTCTTATGGTTCGTGATGGTGATTGGAAACATCAACGCCGAATTCTTATTGCTGTAAATGTGTCCGGTGAACAAGACTATCAAGATGAGTTTAATCAAGAGTTGGTATCAACCGGCATTTCTCTTGCTGAGAGACTAAACCGTGGTAACGTTCACCTTGTTGCAGCCTATCCTATCACACCGATTAATATGGCAATTGATTTACCCGAATTTAATACCCAAGGCTATGAAAATGGCATTCGTGGACAGCATTTAATTAATATGAAAGCATTACGCCAAAAATTCGGTATCGATGAAGATCATACTCATGTATGTGAAGGTTTTCCTGAGGATGTAATTCCTGAAGTGGCACAAAAAATTGAAGCCGAACTTGTAATTCTCGGTACTGTCGGCCGCACCGGTTTATCCGCTGCGTTACTTGGTAATACCGCAGAACATGTTATCAGCAAATTAAATTGCAATTTACTTGCAATTAAACCTACTAAATAAAAAGAAACTTAATTACAAAAAAGTGTGGCTATAAAATAATTTTTTAAATGACCGCACTTTTTTGTGATCTATTTCACAAATTTAAAAAAAATTATTCGATCACCCTTTATTTTTCTTCTATATTCCACCCTCATTTTTAGAGAATGATTTTCATTTAAAGGAGAAAAATAATGAAAAAAAATCTAATCTTAGGATTAACCCTTCTTATCGGCAGTGTACAGGCTCACGAAGTTTGGGTATCCGCACCGCAACAATTAAAAGCAGAGGGTACTTTAAAAGCTGAACTTGCTTATGGGGACTACCCTTACGTTGAAAAAATCCCCGAAGCCCGTTTACATATTTTTGCGCCAATGGAAATTATTAACCAGGATGGTGAGCATCAAACCTTGATACAAAAAGGTGAAAATTATCAGTATCAATCTGAAAAACCTTTAAAAACAGGCTCTTATTGGGTTACGGCAACCTACAAACCGACTTTTTGGTCGCAAAATGCTGAAGGTTGGAAAATGGATAATATGCAAGGGACGCCAAATGCAACTTACTGTGAACAAACCCAAATGTTCGGTAAAAGTCTAGTCACCGTAGGAAAAAATCCTTTAAACGCTGAAATGGCGATGACTCGTATAGGGTTACCTCTTGAAATTGTCCCGTTAAAAGATCCAAGTAAAATAAAATCAGGCGAAGCCTTCCCCGTTCAAATTTTCTATAATGAAATGCCATTAGCGGGGGAAACCGTGATTGCAACGGCAGATACGGTCATAGTAAAAGATTTAGAGGCGGCAACAAGCCATCGCGAACCTCAAGGTTTTTCAGGAAAAACCGATAATCAAGGGCGAGTCAATATTATCCCGTTAATTGATGGTATTTGGAAAATTAAAGTTGTTCATAAAACCCCATTCACCGATCAAAATATTTGCCAACAATCGGCAAGTTACTCAACCTTAATTCTTCCTGTTGGAAAAGGTTTGGATAAGCTTCCGATAAAACCGGAACATCATCACTAAAAACAAAAGTGCGGTTAAAATTAACCGCACTTTTTACTTTCTATTTTCTCCGTTCAACCCATTTTCCATCAATAAAGTCAACAATCCATTTTGTTGCTTTACCATCTTTTTCAGAAGTTACGTATTGCTTTTTCTCTTTACGGCTAAAACGAATGATAGCTTCATTACCCTCCGGATCTTTTAGCGGCGCATCTGCAAGATAAGCCAATTTTTCCGGTAGACGCTCACGATATAATGCCAATTCAGCTACTTTTGCCGGACGTGTTTCACGTGATTTAGGAAAATTATGGGCAGACATAAATACGCCACTTGCACCATCACGTAGTACAAAATAAGCATCGGATTTTTCACATTTCAGTTCAGGAAAATGTACCGGTTCTTCTTTTGGTGGGGCAACTTCTCCATTTTTCAAGATTTTTCGAGTATTATCACATTTTGTACAAGCCATATATTTACCGAAACGGCCTAATTTCAAGTGCATATCCGCACCACATTTGTCACATTCGATAACAGGTCCTTCATACCCTTTTATTTTAAAAGAACCTTCTTCAATCAAATAGCCGTCACAATTTGGATTATTGCCGCAAATATGAATTTTTCTTTCTGCATCAATAATATAGCTATCCATCGCAGTATCACATTTCGGGCAACGTTTGCGTTCCATTAAGGCTTTTGTTTCGGAAGATTCATCCAATACATTCAACAATTCGGACTCAGGAATTAAGTTAATCGTTGTTTTGCAGCGTTCTTTAGGCGGTAAAGCGTAACCGGTACACCCCAAAAATACACCTGTACTTGCCGTACGAATTGCCATATTTCTACCGCATGTCGGGCATTTAATCTCTGTTTCAACCAAGCTATTCGGGCGCATACCGCCTTCTAACTCATCTAATTCCGCTTTTGATAATTGATTGGAAAAATCTTTAAAAAATTGATTTAATTCTGTTTTCCAATTCGTAGAACCGGAAGCGATTTGATCAAGCACGTTTTCCATATTTGCCGTGAAATCATAGTTCATTAAATCACCAAAAGATTCATTTAAGCGATCAGTAACTATTTCTCCCATTTTTTCTGCATAAAAACGACGATTTTCCGTTCTCACATACCCGCGCTCTTGAATAGTCGAAATAATTGTAGCATAAGTAGAAGGGCGGCCTATCCCACGTTTTTCCAACTCTTTTACTAACGCTGCCTCAGTAAAACGCGCCGGAGGTTTAGTAAAATGTTGGCTTGGTAGCACTTCTTTTAGGGTTAATTTCTCTGAAATGGTAACGGAAGGCAATTCTTGATCTTCAGGATTTTTCCCCTGTTGCGGCAGTACTTTTGTCCAACCATCAAAACGTAAAATTCTTCCCTTAGCTTTCAAGGTATAGTCGCCCGCAGTAACGGTAAGCGTACTACTATCATATTGTGCGGGTGGCATTTGACATGCTAAAAATTGACGCCAAATTAAATCGTAAAGACGAACAGCATCTTTTTCCATTCCTTCCAAATGTTCCGGCAAAATGGCTATATCGGAAGGGCGAATCGCTTCATGGGCTTCCTGTGCATTTTCTTTGCTCGAATAGAAATTGGGTTTTGTCGGCAAATATTGTAAACCAAAGTGCTTTTCAATATGGCTGCGTGCCATATTGAGTGCGTCCTGACTCAAATTTGTTGAGTCCGTACGCATATAAGTGATATAACCCGCCTCGTAAAGACGTTGCGCTAACATCATGGTTTTCTTAACACCAAAACTCAAGCGAGTGCTTGCTGTTTGCTGTAAAGTGGAGGTAATGAAAGGTGCGCGCGGACGAGAACTGGTCGGTTTGGTTTCTAAATCTGTGACAACGTAATCAGAAACTTTCAGAAAATCGACCGCACTTTGAGCATCCTTCTGATTCTTGGGATCAAATTTCTTTCCTTTATAATCGGTAACATCCAACCTAATATTTTCTTTACCTAAAGTTTGAGTGAGAACAGCAACTTCCCAGTATTCTTCCGGTTGGAATGCTTTAATTTCCCGCTCACGTTCTACCAATAATTTTACTGCAACAGATTGCACACGCCCTGCTGATAAACCTCGTGCAACTTTTTTCCAAAGTAGCGGCGATACCATAAAGCCCACCACACGGTCTAAGAAACGGCGTGTTTGTTGAGCATTCACCCGATCCATATTCAATTGTTCAGGTTTTTCAAAAGCTTGTTTAATTGCATTTTTAGTGATTTCATTAAATACGACACGGCTAAAACGGTCGTCATCACCGCCAATCACTTCTCGTAAATGCCATGCAATAGCCTCTCCTTCTCTATCTAAATCGGTGGCAAGATAGATATGATCCGTTTTCTTTGCCAGAGATTTTAATTCCGCTACTACTTTTTCTTTTCCCGGAAGAATTTGGTAATTGGCTTTCCAATCGTGATAAGGATCAATCCCCATACGTTTAACCAAAGCACTCCGCTCTTTTTCTGCTTTAATTTTTGCTTTTTCTTCCGCACTCATTCCTTTGGTCGAAATTGGCTTAGTTTTCTCGCCCGAACTTGTTCCCACTGTCGGCAAATCCCGAATATGTCCCACACTGGATTTCACCACATATTGGCTGCCTAAATATTTATTAATGGTTTTTGCTTTTGCCGGTGACTCTACAATCACCAAAGATTTACTCATTTGATTACCTAATTGACTAGAATTTTGTAAAATTGGCGGTATAGTGCAAAGTTACGTAATCAAAATCAAGTATTTTTTGAAAAAAGGAACATAAATGGACAAACTCAATGCGATTTCCATTTTTTGTAAGGTTGTTGAAACGCAAAGTTTTACTCAAGCAGCATTACAACAAAATATTTCTGTAGCGATGGCAAGTAAATTGGTTTCTCAACTGGAAGAACATCTAAAAACCCGTTTGTTACAACGTACCACAAGAAAAATTATGCCAACTGAAGCCGGTATGATGTATTACCAACGTTGTCAAGGAATTTTACTTGATTTGGATGAAGCCGATGCCAGTATTAGCAATATGACAACAAGTCTGCAGGGCAATCTTCTTATCTCGGTTCCGCGTGATTTTGGCTTATTATTTATCTCCCCTAATTTACCTATGTTTATTGCGGCACATCCTAATTTACATATTGAAGTAGAATTTAATGATAAAAAAATAGATCTGCTTGCTGAAGGCTACGACCTTGCTTTACGCATTGGCTATATGCAAGATAGTTCTTTAGTTGCACGTAAAATTAGTACATCCACCATTCACTTTGCCGCTTCTCCCCGTTATCTTGAGCGATATGGCATTCCCCAAACACCGGATGACCTCGAACACCATGAAGGGTTACTCTATAAAACCACATTAAATCAAGTGAATTGGCAAGGCGTGCGACCAAATCAAATACAACGCTTTAAAATCAAATCAAAAGTTGTGAGCAATAACGGCTTAGCCCTATTAGATATGGCGAAATCAGGGCTTGGTATTGTCAATTTACCCCGTTTTATTCTAGGCGATTCCTTTGAAACCGGAGAGTTAGTGGAAATTTTACCGGAGTACAAACAACAAGAATTGGAAATTTATATTGTTTATCCAAACCGCCGACATTTACCGGCAAAAGTACGAGCGTTTATTGAGTTTTTGGCTAGTTTAGGGCTATGTTTAGAAATTTAAATTTTGTAAAAATCCCCCTCCATTACATAAAGAGGGGAAAATAATATGGTATGTTTATTCCAAGCCAATAATTTCCCAGTTATTGTGTGAAATCCCTTCAATTTTTCCTTTTTTCACATTAACAATATAGTCAATCATCATATTTTGAATGGTTCCTTTTTCTTGTCCCATTGCCACTTTGGACTCCCAAAGAACCGGGATTGTCTGGCCCTCAGAAATACCACCTTTACGGACTAATTGCCCCAAACGGTAAGAATTCATCCCCACTTTCAATTTCATATCGTCGGTGATTAATTTTCCATCAACAAGAGTTAAATCTACGATTTTACGACCGCTTGGATTACGTAAGTTAATCTTATATTTTACGCCTCCAAATAGATCATAAGTAACATATTTAGATTTTTGACGCTCTACATTATACCGATATTCAGTATCACCCGACTGAATGGTATCAAAATAATCTTCAGACCATTCCATATATTGTTTTAATTGTTTACCGGTCATTTCATATACAGTCACATCTCCGCCTGCATAACGGTAATTAAAAACAATATCCTTTTTCTTAATATCTCCTTTATCCATACGTGCTTTTCGATGATCAAAAGAAAAAGACACAACATCCGCATTACTATAATGGCGTTCGACATCATGTATAAATGAGGATAAACCGGTATCTTGCAAGAAAGAATAAGCAACACCGTGTTTAATGCCAGGTGGAACCATTTCATTTTTAGCTTGGCCGATTACAACGTTATTTAAACGGCGAAGCTCATCATGGTAAGGTTTATAAATTTCAACGATTCTCTCATCCGCATTAAGCTCCTTCATAGGAACAGTTTTCGATTCTTTTTTTATTAGTGTAACTTGATTCTTATCATTGATATCAAAAGTAAGATCGACTTCAGAAATGACTGTACCATAGCGATGAGGTTCCGTAATAAGTGTATTTTTGATCGTTTCACTTGGGATATTTTTATGCATATGACCGGCAATCACTACTTCAATACCGTCCACCGCATTAATTAAATCACGTACTCCGGTATCCGGGATATTATTTTCGTTATCGATTCCCATATGTACTACAGCGATAATTGCATACACACCTTTTGCTTTTAAGTTTGCGACTTGTACCTTTGCTTCTTCACTTGGTGAAGTGAATTTCATATTCTTTAAATGACCGGTATCTTCTTCAAACTTTTCAGACATCGGCGTTGTTAATCCTACAATCCCTAATTTCACTCCATCTTTTTCGATAATAATAGTTGGTTCAACATAACGTTTTCCATCACGATAATAGAAGTTTGCAGTGAGTTTTTTCGCTTTTATGTCTTTTAAAATCTCATCAAGTGCAGTCATACCGAAGTTAAATTCATGATTACCTAATACGAAAATATCGTAATTCATTTCATTTAACACTTTTGGTACCGGATTATCTTTATAACCCTCCGTTTTTTTCGCAAATACTTCAATCTGATTATCTTGAATCGCATCCCCCACATCAACAAATACGACGTTTCTGTATCAATATAAGTGTTAAGCTGTGCATAAGAGCCTGAACGATCCTCTACATCAGCACCATAATTTCAAGGTACTATCCTGCCATGTACATCAGAAGTACCTAGAAATTTTACGTTTACTTCTTTGGCAATTGTCACATTTAATGCTGATAGGGTAAATAATATCGTTCCCAATGTATAAACTGTCTTTTTCATTTAAACTCCTTTCACTTTATCAAAATGAAATTGTAATAGAATGATGATAAGTGCACGGCAAAACCAATATTGCTTATATATCAACTAAAATCAAAATTGCCGCTTCACCGCCCCATTCTCTTGGAGCCTGATGTAATGCGCGTACTTTGGGATGTTGAACAAGCCAACAGGGAATTTGTTTTTTCAAAGTGAAAGTCCCGTAACCGGTCATAATACTGGCACAATCTACATGCTCATTTTCACAAGCAAGTAATAAAGCGGCAAGTTCCATTTTTGCCTGTTCACGAGTTAAACCGTGCAAATCTAAGAAGAGTTCGGGAGAAAAATCCCCTCGGCGCAATTGTTTTAATAAATGAGAATCCTCACCTTCACGAAGATATTTTACAATCCCATCATTCTCATTGAGCAACGGTTCATATTCATCGGAAAAATAAAATAAAGTATCCTCTTTTTCACGAATATCACGTAAATAAGACTTTTTTTGACCGCTCTTTTGACGTGGGGCCACAAAAGTATCTTGTTTAATTGGTTCAATGCCTTTCGTTTCAGCACGAAATAACTCAAATTCCTCTTTCATTTTTCTCACTCATTTCAAATTTTACGTATCATATCATAGTTATAAACCGCCTTATGTGATATAACTACGCAAATTTTTTCACAAAGGAAATATGATGGAAACCACATATAATCAGGAATTAGTGGCAACAATTTTAGAAGATAATGTTGCCCATGAACTTCATACCATTCAAGATTTTCTTCGTTGGACCTATAGCATTTTTAACCGTTCCGATATTTACTATGGTCAAGGTTATGATAATGCTTGGGATGAAAGCCTTCAACTGGTGCTTGCCGGATTACAATTGCCTATTGATCTACCGACCGAATTATTCCACAGCCGTTTAACGCCCTCAGAAAAAGAAAGCCTCGTCCAACTGGTTTTAACCCGTATAGAACAACGTGTACCGGTTGCTTACCTAACAAACAGTGCATGGTTTTGTGGCTATGAATTTTATGTAGATGAACGCACAATTATTCCTCGTTCACCAATTAGCGCACTTATTCAGGATCGCTTTGAAGGTTTAACGAAACAAACACCACAACATATTCTTGATCTTTGTACCGGCAGCGGTTGCATTGCGATTGCCTGTGCCCATGCTTTCCCGGAGGCGGAAGTCGATGCGGTGGATTTATCCTTCGATGCTTTAAACGTAGCGGAAATCAATATTGCCCGTCACCAATTGGAACACCGTGTATTCCCTATTCAATCAAATTTATTTGAGAATATTCTTGGTCAAAAATACGATCTTATTGTGACGAATCCACCTTATGTAGACGAAGAAGATCTTGCCGATATGCCGGAGGAGTTTCATTTTGAACCCGAACTTGCTTTAGGTTCCGGTACGGATGGCTTGGATATTACCAAACAAATTCTAAAACAAGCATCCGATTATTTAACGGAAAACGGCGTATTGGTTTGTGAAGTGGGAAATAGTATGGTAAGTCTTATTGAACAATATCCTGATGTGCCATTTAAATGGGTTGAACTCAAAAATGGAGGGCTAGGAGTATTTACTATTAGTCGTGAAGAATTAGTGAAATATCAAGATTTATTTTAACTTAAAGAGCGGTTGATATTCTCTCTGAATTTCAACCGCTCTTATTATTCCAAATGTTACTACTTCACTTCCAACTCCACGTTATCAAACAATTTTTTCATGGCATTGTTATCACGTAATCGCTCTGCTTTTTCTACTACCGAACGTGTGAGATGAGGTGAAAAATATTCGATAAAATCATACATATAATTACGTAAGAAAGTGCTGTGTTTAAAAGCTATTTGAGTCATACTGGAAGGGAATAAATGGCTTGCATCGATCGCAACAAGATCATTATCAAGCTCGGTATGCGCCATACTTGCCATAATCCCCACACCAAGTCCTAAACGTACATAGGTTTTAATGACATCCGCATCAGTAGCGGTAAATACGATGTTCGGAAGAATACCGGCAGCATTAAAGGCGTAATCTAAGTCGGATACACCTGTAAAACCAAAAGTATAAGTCACTAGCGGATATTGCCCCAATTCTTCAATCGTCAAACTTTTGACTTGTGCCAATGGGTGATCTTTTTTCACAATCGCAGAACGATTCCACAAATAACAAGGTAATTGAATAAGATCATCAAAGAGATATGGGGCTTCTGTTGTGATCGCCAAATCTACTTCCCCCGATACTAAAGCATCATGAATTTGTGTTGGTGAACCTTGATGAATATGTAAACTTACATCGGGATATTGTTTAGAAAAGCATTCAATCACCGAAGGTAACATATAACGTGCTTGGGTATTCGTAGTAGCAATGCGTAGCACACCGTGATCCGGGCGGGTATATTCACATGCGACAGATTTAATGCTTTCCGCTTTCACTAATAATTCCCGTGCAATAGCAACGATTTTTTTCCCTGCCGGTGTAACGGATTTAATATGTTTGCCATTACGTTCAAAAATTTCTAAACCTAATTCGTCTTCCAACAAACGTACTTGTTTGCTGATACCCGGTTGTGAGGTATAAAGCGCATTTGCCGCTTCCGTAACATTCAAATTTTGATTCACTATTTCCACAATATAGCGAAGTTGTTGCATTTTCATCGCAGATACCTATTTTTTATAGCGTTTTCCTAATTCAGAGTAACGTTTCACCGCTTTACGAATTTGTCCGGATTTAGGCCGACGACGGGGTTTTGTGACATCAAGTTTACTTTCCGTTTCCGGCGGTAATCCCACTAATTCACGCAGATAGTTCACTTTCTCAAGATCCATTTCTTCCCATCCACCCCGAGGTAAGCCTTTCATTAATTTAATATTTCCATAACGAATACGAATCAAGCGACTGACTTGAATACCTTGAGATTCCCATAAACGGCGTACTTCACGATTGCGTCCTTCCATCAAAGTGACGTCATACCACTGGTTTATTCCCACACCACCGATAAATTTAATTTCTTTGAAATTTGCCGGGCCGTCTTCAAGCTGAACACCTTTGCGTAAACGGGCCAACATTACATCATCCACTTGCCCGAATACACGGACAGAATATTCACGTTCTACCTCTCGACTAGGATGCATGAGCCGATTTGCCAGTTCGCCGTCTGTGGTAAATAATAATAGACCGGAGGTGTTAATATCCAAACGCCCCACCGCAATCCAACGCGCGCCATTTAAGCGCGGCAAACGATCAAATACTGTTGCACGTCCTTCCGGATCGCTACGGGTACAAAGTTCACCTTCCGGTTTGTAATACATCAATACACGACACATTTCTTTTTGTGCCTGTTGAAGATTAATAATACGACCGTCGATACGTACTTTCACGCTGGAACGGACATCGATTCGATCACCAAGCGTCGCTATTTTTCCATCCACACTCACACGATTTTCAGCAATCATCGCTTCAATTTCACGACGTGATCCTTGCCCTGCACGTGCTAGAACTTTCTGTAATTTTTCCCCCTCAATTTTTGTGTTAGATGATGAGGATGTTTGGCGTTTCGTTAGGGATTTATGCTCAGAATGTACTGAACTTTGCTTCTTTTTGTGCTCAAAGTGCGGTCGGTTTTCACTCTGTTTTTTGATATTTTTGTTGGATTGATTGATTTTCATCTTATTTCCTTTGTCGCTTTCACAAGCGTCTTAAATTAAATAAATGGTTCGCTAGAACCGCTTCCTTCACGTAAAATAACCGGTGTATCTTCTGTTAAATCCACCACCGTTGTCGGCGCCTGCCCTAAATACCCTCCATGAATAATTAACTCCACTTGATGTTCCAGACGTTCCCGAATTTCTTCCGGATCGGATTGTATTATATGCTCTTCCCCCGGTAACATAAGTGAGCAGGAAAGAATTGGCTCGCCTAATGTCGCTAATAAATCTAAGGCAATCTGATTATCCGGCACCCGTAAACCAATGGTTTTACGTTTTGATGTCATCAAACGGCGCGGCAGTTCTTTAGTTGCCGTCAGGATAAAAGTATAACGTCCCGGCGTATTATTTTTAATTAAACGATAAGCAACATTACTCACGGTTGCATAATTAGAAAGCTCGGATAAATCACGACACACCAAGGTGAAATTATGCCCTTCCGGCAATTTGCGAATCGCAATAATACGATCCATCGCATGTTTATCTCCAAGCATACAACCTAATGCATAACCGGAATCTGTAGGGTACACAATCACGCCGCCTTTACGCAAAATCTCTACCGCTTGGTTGATTAAACGTGCTTGTGGATTGTCAGGATGAATATAAAAAAATTGGCTCATAATTTTTTCCTTAAAATAAGTTTGAGATTATACACCTTTTAATCATGACGTTATAAAAACTTGTTATAAAAAAACCGCACTTTGAATACATTGGCAAAGTGCGGTCATTTCTAAATGTGTTTTTATTTTAATAATGTTCTTAATGCCGAACCAATCTCCGCTAAACTTCTTACTGTTTTAACCCCTGCTGCTTCAAGAGCAGCGATTTTATCCTCAGCAGTGCCTTTACCACCACTAATAATTGCCCCGGCATGCCCCATTCGTTTGCCTTTCGGAGCGGTAACACCGGCAATATAGCCAACCATCGGTTTGGTGACATGGGCTTTAATATAATCTGCAGCTTCTTCCTCGGCGGAACCGCCTATTTCACCAATCATTACAATGGCTTCAGTTTCAGGATCATCTTGGAAACGTTTTAAAATATCAATGAAATTCGAACCCGGAATTGGGTCGCCACCAATTCCCACACAAGTGGATTGCCCAAAACCTTCATCAGTAGTTTGTTTTACGGCTTCATAAGTTAACGTGCCGGAACGGGAAACAATGCCGACTTTGCCTTTTTTATGAATATGTCCCGGCATAATACCGATTTTGCATTCATCCGGCGTAATAATACCCGGACAATTAGGCCCAATCATAATCACTCCGGTTTCATTTAATTTTTGTTTCACCGTAAGCATATCCAGGGTTGGAATACCTTCCGTAATACAAATAATTAATTGAATGCCTGCATCAATGGCCTCTAGGATTGCATCCTTACAGAATGCCGCAGGTACATAAATCATTGTTGCTGTCGCACCGGTAGCATTCACAGCTTCTCTTACCGTGTTAAAAACCGGCAATCCTAGATGTGTACTTCCTCCCTTATTTGGGGATACCCCACCCACCATTTTTGTGCCATAAGCCAATGCTTGCTCGGAATGGAACGTACCCTGTGCACCAGTAAAACCTTGGCAAATGACTTTAGTATCTTTATTAATTAAGATCGACATAATTACGCTCCTTTTGCCGCTTTTACTACAGCTTGTGCGGCATCTTTTAAACTATTTTCGACAATAAGATTTACCCCACTGTCTGACAGGATTTTACGCCCTAACTCAACATTCGTGCCTTCTAAACGCACTACAACAGGAACATTTATCCCGACTTCTCTGATAGCGGCAATGACCCCTTCGGCAATTAAATCACAACGAACAATTCCTCCGAAGATATTGACTAAAATGGCTTTTACCCCCTTATCCGTCAAAATAATTTTGAAGGCTTCGGTAACCCGTTCTTTTGTTGCTCCGCCTCCGACATCAAGGAAATTTGCCGGATTTCCGCCATAAAGTTTCACCATATCCATCGTTCCCATGGCAAGCCCCGCGCCGTTTACCATACAACCGATATCCCCTTCTAAGGCGACATAATTGAGTTGATGTTTTTCCGCTTCGGCCTCTCGTAAATCGCTTTGGCTTAAATCTTGGAAAGCCAGTAAATCCTTATGGCGAAACAACGCATTATCGTCAATCGTCATTTTGGCATCCAAACACAGTAACAGACCTTGTTTTGTCACCACTAGCGGATTAACTTCTAAAAGCGAAAGATCTTTTTCTATAAATAACTTCGCTAATTGTACAAATGCATGAGCAAACTGTTTATTTTGTTCTCCGCTTAAACCTAATTTAAATGCTAATTCTCTGCCTTGATACGGCATACCGCCAAATAACGGATCAATGGCGACTTTATGGATCAAATGAGGCGTTTCGCGAGCGACATCTTCAATATTCATTCCACCGGCGGAAGATGCCATAAAGATAATTTGTTGTGAAGAACGATCAATCACTGCACCAAGATAAAGTTCTTGAGCAATATCACAGGTTTCCTCAATATAGATACTATTTACCGGTTGGCCTTGTTTATCGGTTTGGAAAGTTACCAAACGATTTCCCAGCCATTGATGGGCAAAAGCTCGGGCTTCTTCCGCATTATGTACCAGTTTTACACCACCGGCTTTTCCTCGACCTCCGGCATGAACTTGGCATTTTGCGATCCAACGATCACCGTTAAGTTGGAAAAGCGCCATGGCGGCATCATCCGCCGAATGACAAATAATTCCTTCACTCACCGGTAGATCATATTCTTTAAAAAGCTGTTTTGCTTGATATTCGTGTAAATTCATAAGGTTTACCTGCTTTTTTTCTGGTTATTTAGGATATGTGAAAATAGTCATCTTTTCGTCGAAAAATAAAAATGCGATCAAAATTGATCGCACTTTTACTCTAAATTTCCAATAATAATCTTGTCGGATCTTCCAATAATTCTTTAACTGCGACAAGGAAACCAACAGATTCTTTACCGTCAATTAAACGGTGATCATAAGACAATGCCAGATACATCATTGGACGAATGACAACTTCCCCATTCAATGCGATCGGTCTCTCTTTAATCGCATGCATGCCTAGAATCGCACTTTGCGGTGGGTTAATAATCGGGGTGGACATTAATGAACCAAACACCCCACCATTAGTGATAGTGAAATTTCCACCGGTTAAATCTTCCACCGTTAACTTGCCATCGCGACCTTTTTCTGCAAGTGCTTTAATTTGTTTTTCAATTTCCGCCATACTGAGTTTATCGCAGTTGCGTAACACCGGCGTAACCAAACCTCGAGGGGTAGAAACAGCGATACTGATATCAAAGTAATTATGGTAAACAATATCATCGCCATCAATGGAAGCATTTACTTCCGGATAACGTTTCAATGCTTCTACCACAGCTTTAATATAGAACGACATAAAACCTAAACGTACATCATGCTGTTTTTCAAATTTTTCACCGTAGGTTTTACGCAATTTCATTATCGGCTGCATATCCACTTCATTAAATGTAGTGAGCATTGCAGTACTGTTTTTTGCTTCAAGTAAACGCTCTGCAATGCGTTTGCGTAAACGTGTCATTGGAACGCGTTTTTCAGAACGAGACTGGTAAGCCACGGTACTGATGGTATTTTGCTCTGTTGCCACCTGTTGTTTTGCTTTTTGCGCATCCCGTTTTGCAATTTCACGTTCGATATCCTCACGGGTTAATCGACCTCCTACACCGGAACCCTGAATTTGAGAGGCATCAAGCTCATGTTCCGCCAGCAAACGTCTGATTGCAGGTCCGTGATCATCGGCATTGTGTTGACTATTTTCAACAACTGAATGATGACGATCTGCCGGTGTCGGCTCATTCGATTCATTGATCTTTATCGTACTAATATCACCAGCTTGAACTTTAGAAAGTTTACCGAGTAGCTGTTTACTGACCACCGTTGCTCCTTCGGTTTCTAAAATTTCTGTAATCATACCATCGGATTGTGCGGGCACTTCTAACACGACTTTATCCGTTTCAATTTCAACTAATACTTCATCACGTTTTACAGTGTCTCCTACTTTTTTATGCCATGTTGCTACAGTAGCGTCTGCAACAGATTCAGGTAAATCAGGAACAAGAATTTCGATTGTCATAGTCGTTTTTCCTTTACTATTCTTTATCATGTGGGCTTTTGCCCGCCGTTTTTATTACTCTTGTCGGTAGATAACTCCACCTATGAAAAAATTCAAATTTTTTACCGCACTTTACAGTGTCAATGCATCTTCCACCAATTGTTTTTGCTGTTTGACGTGTAATGACATATAGCCAACCGCCGGTGAAGCTGAAGCGGGACGCCCTGCATATTTGAGTTTGACATCCTCCGGGATAGAACTTTCAAAATTATGTTTACAGTTATACCATGCCCCTTGATTAAGCGGTTCTTCTTGACACCATACATAATCTTTTACATGTGCATAAGGTTCAAGTGCCTTCTTCACATCTTCATGCGGATAAGGATAAAGTTGTTCAATTCGGATAATTGCCACATCGGTTTGATTATTGGCTCGGCGCTGTTCCAGTAAATCGTAATAGACTTTTCCCGAACACATCACAATGCGTTTAATACCTTTAGGGTCCAGTTCGTCCGTTTCACCAATTACCGTCAGGAATGAACCGTTAACCAGTTCGTCTAAACTTGATACGGCTAACGGATGACGTAATAAGGATTTTGGCGAAATCGCAATTAACGGACGGCGCATTTTACGTAAAGCCTGCCGGCGTAACATATGATAAACCTGGGCCGGCGTAGAAGGGATACAAACCTGCATATTTTGCTCTGCGCAAAGTTGCAGATAACGTTCCAAGCGTGCGGAAGAATGCTCCGGTCCTTGACCTTCATAACCATGAGGTAACAACATTACTAAACCGCACATTCTGTTCCATTTTTGCTCTCCGGAACTGATAAATTGATCGATCACAATTTGTGCTCCGTTTGCGAAATCACCAAATTGTGCTTCCCAAATCGTTAGAGTTTTCGGATCAGCAGTGGCATAACCATATTCAAAAGCAAGTACCGATTCTTCCGAAAGCACTGAATCCCATACTTCGAAACGTCCTTGGTTGGCATGCAAATGCGTGAGCGGAACATAGCCGGTACCATCATTTTGGTTATGTACTACGGCGTGACGATGGAAGAAAGTACCCCGTCCCGCATCTTCACCTGATAAACGCACGTTTACCCCTTCATCAAGCAAGGTTGCGTATGCCATAGTTTCCGCCATACCCCAGTCAACCAATTTTTCACCCTGATACATGGCTTTACGATCATGGTAAATTTTTTCAACACGTGGGTGGGGACGTAAACTTTCCGGATATTCGCATATCCGTTTTGCGAGCGTGATAAAACGATCTTGCGGGAATTTACTCTCATAAGGCGCAGTCCAATCATAATTGAGATATTGCAACCAATCCATTTTTGCCGTATCCATTTCACGCCATTCGGCCACAACACGCTCGCCATTATCTAAGCCGTCACGATATAAATTCATCATTTCAATGGCTTGCTCTTCGCTAATCACTCCTTCTTTTACCAAACGATCCGCATAAACCTCACGTGGCGTCGGATGTTTTTTAATAATGCTATACATCATTGGCTGTGTTGCTAAAGGCTCATCGGCTTCATTATGTCCGTGACGACGATAAGAAATCAAATCAATGAAAATATCCCGTTTAAATAAATTGCGATATTCCACCGCCATACGGGCGGCAAAAGCAACAGCCTCCGGATCATCACCATTTACGTGAATAATCGGCGCTTGAATCATTTTCGCAATGTCCGTGCAGTATTCTGTAGAGCGCGTGTCATTCGGGTTAGACGTGGTAAAACCGATTTGGTTATTGATCACAATACGAATAGTGCCCCCAACAGTATAACCACGAGCATTCGACATATTTAAGGTTTCCTGTACAACACCTTGACCTGCGACCGCTGAATCACCATGGACTGTTACCGCTAATACTTGTGAACGTTCTACATCATTTTTCTTAGTTTGACGTGAACGTACCGCACCAATGATAACCGGACTAACAATTTCCAAATGCGACGGGTTGAACGCAAGAGTTAAATGAACATGCTTTTCACCAACAGCAAAATCAGACGAAAAGCCTTGGTGATATTTTACATCTCCGGTACGATCGCCCGAGTGTTTACCGGCAAATTCATCAAATAAATCTTTCGGTTTCTTACCCAATACATTCACCAGCATATTTAAACGACCACGGTGTGCCATTCCCATCATCACATCTTTAACGCCTTGTTTAGCGGCGTGACGAATGATTTCTTTCATTAATGGGATAAAAGCATCACTTCCCTCTAAAGAAAAACGTTTTGCCCCTGGGAATTTTACACCGAGATAACGTTCCAATCCATCGGCGGCAGTCAGTTCATGAAGAAAATTCACTTTTTCCTCATGACTAAAGAGCGGTTGATTTAAGCGGCTTTCCAATTTATTTTGAAGCCACATTTTTTGTTCCATATCCTGTACATGCATAAATTCCAAACCGATAGGGCCACAGTAGGTCTCTTTCAGCATTGCATTTAAATCAGCCAGTTTAATGGTGTCTCGTTGATAAACGTAATGGTTGATATTGAAAGTTTCGTTGAGATCTTGTTCGGTAAAGCCGTGATAATGGTAATCCAATTCCGGCACATTTGATACTTTCCAACGATAATAATTTAGAGGATCAAGTTTTGCTTCCACATGACCACGGAAACGGTAAGCATTAATAAATTGTAATACTTTTACTAATTTTGCACTTGCTTCCGGATCAATCACCGTCACGGCTTCTGTGCTATTTTCACGGGCTAAACGTCGGAAATAATCACGCACCGGCGAATGCGGTTGTTCAACAGTATTTGATTTTGGCAAAGAATCAAAGGTAGTTTTCCAGCTGCTATCAATAGAATTCGGATCGTTTAAATAACGCTCATACAATTCTTCGATATAGGCTTGGTTTGCACCACTGAATGCGGTTGTTGCCAACCATTCATCAAAATCTTTATTTGGTTGCATGTTCACCTCAAATAATATGATCGATTAAGTTGTTTTCCCATTATACATAGGATTGAATTGGAAAAATGCCTCATTTACAAGATTTGTTGCAAATTTGTGATCTAGCTCAACAATATTTTTAACTTAAAGAAAAAGCCCGACTAAATTTGTCGAGCTTTATAAGATACTGGTCTTGTTTTTAGAAAGTCAGGTAAGGCGCAATTTTTTCAATGGTTGTCTCTCCTAAACCATCAATTTTTGATAATTCGGATACATTTTTAATTTTGCCCACTTTATTACGATAGTCCACAATCGCTTGAGCTTTCTTTTCACCTATGCCTGAAAGTTTTTGTAAGGTTTCAGCATCCGCTTTATTAACATTTACTTTAGCACTTGATGCAATTTTTTGTTTTTCTGCTTTAATCTGCTGTTTTGCCGAATTGAATTTCTCAGAAACTTGATTTTTCGTTGATGAAGTATCTGATGATTTCATTGATTTAGCCTTTTCTTTCATTACATCTGCTTTTTCTTTTGTAGACTTCACTGCCTCTTTAACTTCTTCTTTTGTAGCAACCGCTTTCTCTTTCAGACTATTTTTACCCGAGATAACATTTTCTTTTTGTTTTTGAATCATTGAATTTACATTAGTTACCGACTCTTTTTTAAGAGCGGTAACAGTATTTTCATTTGCAAATGCAGAACCGGAAACGGCTATGCTAAGTGCGGTCAAAGTTAATAAAGATTTTAAAGATTTCATGAAAAACTCCTATAAATAGTAATTTTGTCAAAAGGACGGATTCTAAGATTCTAATTTAGGGAATTAGTTCAATTCTATTCTATTTTAGAATAAAAAAAAGTGCCTCGAAAGAGGCACTACTCGGAAAGCAAAATAGATGTCGGCTATTTAAGATAGCACTTTTTTTGGTGAAGCTAGGTTACTCCCATCAAGATACTTATGCAAATATCTATTTTCAAATTTGTGAACTAAGTCACGGTTTTTCTTAAAAATTTTCTTTTTTCAAAAAAAAAGCGTCTATTATTTAGACGCTTCTTCTATAAAATTTATAATTAGCCGTTGATAAATTTCTCACCTAACTCAATATCTGCACGCAATGTCGGTAACATTGATTCCAATGAGCTTTGTTCAAATTCGCTTAATGGACCGATTGGTAGAATCTCCTCCACCCCATCTTTACCTAAGCGAACTGGTTGAGCAAAGAAACGGGCATATTTTCCATCGCCTTCCACATAAGTACATTCAACAACAGTCTCTCCTCTTAAACCTTTTATCAAAGCGCGGGCAAAACGAGCGGCGGCTTGAGCCATAGAAAGCGTTGCCGAGCCACCGCCGGCCTTAGCTTCTACAACTTCAGTACCGGCATTTTGGATACGTTTTGTTAATGGTGCGATTTCTTCAGCAGTAAACTCTGCATAAGGAACTTGAGAAAGCAACGGAAGGATGGTAACACCGGAATGTCCTCCAATAACAGGTACGGTCGTCCGGGAAACATTGAGATTTTTCAATTCGGCAACAAACGTTTCCGAGCGAAGTACATCTAACGTTGTCACACCGAATAATTTACGTTTGTCATAAACACCGGCTTTTTTCAATACTTCCGCTGCAATAGCGACCGTTGTATTAACCGGGTTAGTAATAATACCTATGCAGGCTTTCGGACAAACAACAGCAATTTTTTCAATAAGATTGCGAACAATCCCGGCATTAATATTAAATAAATCGGAACGATCCATGCCCGGTTTACGTGCCACACCTGCAGAAATCAATACTACATCCGCACCTTCAAGTGCAGGGCTTGGATCTTCGCCAGAAAAACCTTTCACTTTCACTGCCGTAGGAATATGGCTGACATCAGCTGCCACACCCGGTGTTACCGGTGCAATATCATACAGTGATAACTCTGTTTCTGCCGGTAATTGTAGTTTTAGCAATAATGCCAATGCTTGACCGATACCGCCGGCTGCACCTAATACTGCGACTTTCATGTGTACTCCTTATTAAGTAGATTAATTAACTTTGCAAATTTTAAAAGGTAAACAGATAAATTACAAACATAGAAATTCAATAATGAGATCTAGCTCAAATTTCTAAATAAAATTTGTCTCTTTTTTTACCCCAATTTGCATTTTAGTTGCATATTTTGCATTTTTATGCAACGCTTACACAGGTTAGTCCCATCTTAAAACGAATAAATGGATAATTTAACAAAAGCATTTAAAGAATTGCTCGGACAGGAACGTTTTTCCTCTCAAAGCGAAATCGTTGAAGCCTTAAAAAGCCAGGGTTTTCCAAGTATAAATCAATCTAAAGTTTCGCGTATGCTGAGTAAATTTGGTGCGGTACGTGTGCGTAATACCAAGATGGAAATGGTCTATTGCCTACCAAATGAGCTAAGTGTACCCGCAACCAGTAGCCCACTAAGAAATCTCGTATTAGATATTGATCATAATGAATTTTTAATCGTTATTAAAACCACACCGGGTGCAGCGCAATTAATCGCACGCCTACTAGATTCTATTGGTAAAACGGAGGGTATTCTTGGCACCATTGCCGGCGACGATACTATTTTCGTATCGCCGACACGTACAACTGCAATTTCAACTCTGATTGAACATATTAAAAGTTTGTTTGAAAGCTCACTTTAATGAAAATTTTTATTACCGGTGGCACAGGATTAATCGGGAAAAGATTAATCTCTGCCCTAGAGAAACAACATCAACTCACTGTTCTCACCCGCAATGAGAAAAAAGCCCGTTCTCTTTTTCCTCAAAAAACTTTGAAATTTTTAACCGCACTTTCTCCGCTTAAAAATTTAGATGAGTTTGATGCGGTGATAAATCTAGCCGGTGAACCTATTTTTGCTAAACGCTGGACAGCATCACAAAAAGCAAAACTATTCGATAGCAGGGTAAAACTAACAAAACAATTAGTTTCATTAATTAATGCGGGTGTGAATCCCCCACGTTTGATTTCAGGCTCGGCTACCGGTATTTATGGTGATCAACCAAATCAAATTCTTACTGAAACAAATCCAACTACTCATCGCTCATTCACCGCAGTACTGTGCCATGCTTGGGAAAAAGAGGCATTACAAGCCAAGACAAAAGTTTGCATTCTTCGCACCGGTATGGTGCTTTCACCAAATGGCGGAGCATTAGAAAAAATGCTTCCGCTATATTATTGGAATTTAGCCGGTCCGTTAGGTACGGGGAAACAATACTGGGCGTGGATTGCGTTGGAAGATATGGTAAACGGAATTTTATTTTTACTTTCTCATAATGAGTGTCAGGGTATTTATAATTTTGTTTCACCTCAACCAATTACCAATAGAGCATTTAACCAACAATTAGCTCAATCGGTAAAACGTTGTGCGCCTTTCCCCGTACCGAAATTTGCCTTAAAACTTGCCTTGGGCGAGCGAGCCAATGTGTTATTAGAAAGCCAATATGTTTTGCCGAAACGACTTACTGAAGCGGGCTTCACTTTTCAATATGAAAATTTAACCCAATATTTGACCGCACTTTTTCCCAAAAAATAACATAAAAAAATGCGCCTCAATACCAATCAAGACGCATTTTGTTTTTTTAATCAAATTTAGTCGTTACTACTTGAAAAAATTGAGAGCAATCTTAGCAAACTTAAGAATAAGTTATAAATTGCCACATAAATACTCACTGTGGCACGAATATAATTTGTTTCACCACCGTGAATGATATTACTGGTTTCATACAAAATTGTCATTGTTGAGAAAACAACAAATAATGCACTAATTGCAATGGCTAATGCCGGCATTTGGAAGAAGAAACTTGCTACCATACCGAGTAAAAGCACAATAAACAGAGCAAACATTGCGGTTGCAAGGAATGACATATCTTTTTTCGTCGTCAACACATAAGCTGAGCAAGCAAAGAAAACAATCGCTGTACCGGCAAATGACAACATGATTAAATCTTCCATACCATTTGCCACATACATATTGAGAATTGGCCCAATGGTATACCCCATAAAACCGGTAAAGGCAAATGCCGCTAAAATACCGGCAGGACGGTCAGCTAAACGATGTGTAATGAAAAGTAAGCCGTAAAAGCCCACAAGTAAAACAATAATGTTTGGATAAGGCAAATTCATCGCCATAGAAATATAAGCGACAACTGCCGAAAATGCCATTGTTAGCCCAAGTAAGAAATAAGTATTACGAAGCACTTTATGAGTGCTTAATAAGGATTCATTTCTTGAGTCAACAATAATGCGTGATTGCATAAAAGCTCCTTATATAATGTTAGTTAGCACCAAACTGTAAGGTAAGGTCGAGCGTATAAAAAGTCAATGGTTGAGCAAAAATTTATTTCCTGTTTTGGCTAAAAAGAAAGCAAAATGAATAAATAAACGCCGACTAAATAGATTTTATTCGTTTTTTATTTACATCAAAAAATTTTGAATTATACTACGCAGCGTCAAGTACGGAGGAATGGTCGAGTGGTTGAAGGCACCGGTCTTGAAAACCGGCGAGGGTTTACGCCCTCCGTGAGTTCGAATCTCACTTCCTCCGCCAT
>NZ_MLHS01000030.1 GCF_001999335.1 Rodentibacter sp. Ppn85
GGTTTAACCGGCCCGAAAGGTGCGGATGGCAAAAATGGTGCGGGCATTGCCTTAAACGGTAAAGACGGCACAATCGGTATCAACGGTAAAGACGGCGCATCGGCGAACTTCACCGTTACAAACGGTACGGGTACGTTAGATGCTGATGATAAAGGCGGTAAAGGCATCGAGCGCTTGGTGTACAACACCACCAACACAGACGGCACAACCACGACCCGTGAAATCGCAACCAAAGACGACGGCTTGAAGTTCAAAGGCGACAATGGTGACGAGATTGCGAAGAAACTCGGTGAAACCTTGAATATTACCGGTGGGGTTAGCGATGAAGCGAAACTGACCGACAATAATATCGGGGTGATCAATAAAGACGGCAACCTCACGGTGAAATTGGCTAAAGATCTGAACTTAACCGAGAACGGCAGTGTGACGATCGGAAATGTGACCCTCAATAAAGACGGGTTCAATGCTGGTAATACTACGATTACAAACGTCAAGGGCAATTTAGATAACGTCACGAATGGCACCACCTCTAATCCAGATAGTACGGGTAATAAGTATGCGAATGTGACAAACAACGCAGCGACAGTGGGTGATGTGTTAAATGCAGGCTGGAACTTACAAAGTAACGATCAGCCGGTGGATTTTGTGACCCACGGTAATACGGTGAACTTCAAAAACGGTCAAGGTGTGAAAGTTGGCACAATCTACAACAGCACAACGGGCACGACCGACATTACCTTTAACACCACTAACAGCTATGTGGACGATAAAGGCAATGCAACCGCTGAGCCGACCAATAAAGTGAAATTTATCGGCGGTAATGCGTCAGCACCGGTTGCGATTACCAATGTGGATAGCGGCGTATTACCAAATAATGCCACTGTACCGGCAGGTCAAACCTTTAATGATGTGTTAAACAACCTCTCCGGCGAGGCGTTGAATAACGTTGTGAATGCAGGCGATTTGAAAAATGCGACCAAAGACATTACCAACAGCACGTTAAGTGCGGTCGGATTTGCGCTGACATCGAAAGCGGTAGAGAATACTAATGGCCAAGCCAGCGTGAAAGACGGGTTATCCGAGGCAGACAAACGTCTAACCAATAACGAGACCTTCACGTTAGATGCTGGCAACAATGTTCGCATTAAACAAATTGAAAACGGCTATGAAGTCTCTACCGCAGAAAATGTCACCTTCACTAACATCACTGTAGGTAAAAACGGCAAGGACGGTATTGACGGTACAATCGGTGTGAACGGCAAAGACGGTGCTTCCGTTGTGCTTAACGGCAAAGACGGTTCAATCGGCTTAACAGGTCCGAAAGGTGCTGATGGTAAAGACGGCGCTTCCGCTAACCTCACGGTGGTGAACGGCACAGGCACGTTAGATGAAACGGGTAAAGGTAAAGAAGGTATTACTCGTTTGGTGTATAACACCACCAATACTGACGGTTCAACCACCACCCGTGAAATTGCAACCAAAGATGACGGCTTGAAATTCAAAGGCGATAACGGTGACGAGATTGCGAAGAAACTCGGCGACACCTTGAATATCACCGGCGGATTAACGGACAGCAGTAAACTGACCGATAACAACCTCGGCGTGGTGAATCAAGCGGGCGGTTTAGTCGTTAAATTAGCAAAAGCGCTTAACTTAACCAAAGATGGTAGCTTAACCATCGGCAATACCACCTTGAATGACAACGGTTTCACCCTAGTTGGCGGGCCAAATGTCACCACAAGCGGTATTGATGCGGGTGATAAGAAAATTACCAATGTGGCAGACGGTGATGTCAGCAACAACAGCAAAGACGCCATTAACGGCGGTCAGCTCTATACTGCGATCACTAATAGCGGCTTTAACCTCACCACTAAATCAGTGGCAGGTACAAACGGTCAAGCCAGCGCAGACGGTCTGTCTGAGGAAGATAAACGTTTAGCGAATAATGAAACCTTCACTTTAGATGCCGGCAACAATCTTGTGATCAAGCAAATTGCAAACGGTTATGAGATTGCAACTGCGAATAACATCACAGTGGGTGCGGCAGGCAAAGATGGTAAAGACGGCGTGGACGGCTCTATCGGCGTAAACGGTAAAGACGGCTCTTCTGTCGTGATTAACGGCAAAGACGGTTCAATCGGCTTAACCGGCCCGAAAGGCGCAGACGGTAAAGACGGCGTATCTGCTAATATCTCGGTGAAAGACGGTGAGAAAGGCCTTGACGGTAACGACGGCAAAGACGGTGAAAGCAAAACTCGTATTGAGTACGTTACAAAAGACGGCTCGAAAGAAACGGTTGCAACCTTGAACGACGGCTTGAAATTTAAAGGCGACGACGGCAAGGAAATTGCGAAGAAACTCAATGAGACGCTAAATATTACCGGCGGAGCGGATAAAGATAAGCTGACAGACGGCAACATTGGTGTGAATAACAACAA
>NZ_MLHS01000031.1 GCF_001999335.1 Rodentibacter sp. Ppn85
CTTTCGGGCCGGTTAAACCGATAGAGCCGTCTTTGCCGTTAATAACCACCGCAGAACCGTCTTTGCCGTTCACGCCGATTGTGCCGTCCACACCGTCTTGACCTGCTTGGCCAACTGTAATGTTATTTGATGTAGCAATCTCATAACCATTCGCAATTTGTTTGATAACAATATTGTTACCTGCATCTAGTGTGAAGGTTTCATTGTTAGTCAACTGCTTGTCATTATCAGATAAATTGTCCGCTACCGTAGCATTACCGTTAGTACCATTGACTGATTTTGTTGTAAGGTTGAATTTAACACCGCTTAACGCTGTGTTGGTAATATCTTTAGTTGCATTTTGTAAGTCGCCTACATTGACAGCATTCTTCAAAGCATCACCAGAGATATTATTTAACACATCATTAAATGTTTTATCTGCCGGAATAGTCATACCATTTGATAATACGCCGCTATCCACATTGGTAATTAATACCGGTGCGGAAGCATTACCACCAATAAATTTCACAGTGTTACTCGGTACGTTAGTTAATGCACCATTATTATCTACATAGCTGTTTGTAGTGTTAAAGGTAATGTTGGTTGTCCCTGTTGCATTGTCATAAACTGCATTAACCGATACACCTGTACCATTATTAAAGTTCACCGTATTACCGTGTGTTACAAAATCAACCGGTTGACCGTTGTTTTGTAAGTTCCAACCGGCATTCAATACATCACCTACCGTCGCGGCATTATTTTTCTTATCCTCATAATTTGTGGTATTCGGATTAGAGGTGGTTGTATTCGTCACATTCTCTAAATTACCTTTTACATTGGTAATGGTTGTATTGCCGGCATTGAAACCGCCTTTATTGATCGTTAAATCACCGATTGTTACGCTACCGTTTTCGGTCAGATTCAGGTCTTTCGCCAATTTAACGGTTAAATTACCATCTTTGCTGATAACACCGATATTATTATCGGTTAAGGCATCTTTATTTGCGCCACCGGTAATGTTTAGGGTAGAACCTAATTTCTTCGCAATTTCATCACCGCTGTCGCCTTGGAATTTCAAGCCGTCATCTTTGGTTGCTATTTCACGGGTAGTGATTGAACCGTCGGTGTTGGTGGTGTTGTAAACTAAACGGCTAATGCCATCACCACCGTGAGTTGCGTTATCTAAAGTACCGCTACCGTTTGCGACACTAATATTAGCTGACGCATTTTTACCGTCCGCACCTTTTGGACCGGTTAAGCCGATAGAACCGTCTTTACCGTTTAGCACAACACCCGTACCGTTTTGACCGTTCACGCCGATCGTGCCGTCTTTACCGTCTTTGCCGACAGTAATGTTCGTAAAGGTCACATTCTCGGTTGTCGCCACTTCAAAGCCGTTCTCAACCTGTTTGATCTGGATATTATTGCTTGCGTTTAGGTTAAAGGTTTCGTTATTGGTTAAACGCTTACCATCCTCTGTTAAACCGGTTAATTCTTCGGCTACCCCATTCGTGCCGCTCACATTTGCAGTTTTTAATGCAAATCCGACCGCTTGTAATGAGGTATTCATAATGTTTTTGGTCGCGTTTTGTAAATCGCCAACATTCACAACGTTGTTGAGATCGCTACCCGTAACATTATTGAGTACATCATTAAAGGATTGACCTTCCGGAATCGCTTTGCTGTTCGGCAATACACCGCTGTCAACATTAGTGATTGATACCGGTTTACCGTTTTCTGCCCCAATGAATTTCACCTTGTTACCTGGATCGCTGGTTGGGTTGCCGCTGGCATCCACATAGCTGTTTGTCGTATTAAAGGTGATATTGGTTGTACCGGTAGTGCCGTTATACTCTGTGCTGACTTTCACGCCTTGGCCGTCATTAAAGTTGACCGTGTTACCGTGGGTGACGAAGTCCACTTCGTTGCCATTCTGTTTTAAGTTCCAACCCGCATTTAACACATCGCCGACAGTCGCCGCATTATTCGTTGCGTTGTCATATTTCGTGCCGGTTTTGTCCGGATTAGACGTTGTGGCGTTGGTTACTTTGTCTAACGTGCTTTGTAGGTTGCTTAACGTCATCGGCGCAGTAGTATTGTTGTCACCATTATTTAATGATGCAATCACATCCGCTTTTGCGACTTCTGTCGCTCCAGCATTTGCCGTGCCGTTTGTGACATCACCCGCTTTGTAGAATTTATCCCCGACTTTCACGAGTTTGTCGCCGTCTTTATTGGTATAAACGACCGGTAACTGTGCCGCTTCCACTACTTTTTGCGCATTTACATCGACTTCAAATTCTTTGCCGCCGGTGCTATTTGTTTTGCTTTGCGTGACGGTCACGCGATCACTTGCTGCAACCACGCTCTCTTCTTTCTTGATTTGTGCTTTGGTTTCTTCAGACAGATCAACGCTGTAATCAGTGACACCTGTGGTTGCATTTGGGGTCGCAGTCACAGTAATATTGCTTGACCCATTGCTCACAACGGATTTCTCTGCATTCACCGTATAAATAGTTTGACCGTCAGTGCCAGTAGCATTCGTAACATTGATATTTCTACCTGCTACGACCTCGGTTTTAGCCGCTTTTGCAGACGCATTTAATTGCGATAGATTTACCGCATCGGTGCCGTTCGTGCCGTTGGACACATTCGTGATCACTTTATCACTGGCATTGATGCCGTCTTTGGTGACATTCGGCCCGCCGTTGATGGTTAAACCCTCTTTGGTTAAATTAACATCGCCGATCGTCACACTACCGTTCTCGGTTAAGTTGAGATCTTTGGCTAATTTCACCGTCAATGTGCCGTTTTCATTGTTCACACCGATATTTTTGTCGGTTAGTGCATCTTTACTTGCGCCACCGGTGATATTTAAAGTTGAGCCAAGTTTCTTCGCAATCTCTGTTTGGTCATCACCTTTGAAGATTAAACCGTCATCTTTAGTCGCAATTTCACGGGAAGTCGTTGTGCCATCTTTATTTGTGGTGTTATAAACTAGACGCTCAATACCTTCTTTGCCTTTATTCGGTTCATCTAACGTGCCGGTGCCGTTTGCCACGGTAAAGTTAGCCGATACGCCGTCTTTGCCTTTCAGACCAATCGAGCCGTCTTTACCGTTCAATACAACGCCTTTACCGTCTGTACCGTTTACACCGATAATACCGTCTTTGCCATCTTTACCTACTGTAATGTTCGTGAACGTCACATTATCAGCCGTCGCAATTTCATAGCCGTTATCAATCTGTTTAACCAGAATATTGGTGCTTTGATTTAGGTTAAAGGTTTCATTATTATTGATACGTTTGTCTTTAGCCTGCCTTGCATCACCATTAGTTGCAAGATCGAAGCCTGAATTTGTAATCGCCGTATAAAGCTGACCGCCGTTAATTGCATCCTTGCTGTCTTTTGCGATATTACCGTCTTGAACATTGGTAATTTGCTTATTGCCGGCATCAATACCTGCTTTTGTAATATTTGGCCCGCCGTTAATGGTTAAACCGTCTTTGGTCAGATTAACATCACCGATTTTTACGTTACCGGCATCGGTTAAATCAAGACTATTATTTAAGTTAATCTTAACTTTGCCATCAGCTACTGTAGTATTTAGGTTGCTATTACCGCCTTCAATCTCGATCGCTTCGCCTAATTGTTTGGTGACATTACTACCATCTTCTGCTTTTAAGCCAAAGCCTTTATGTGCTTTTTCAATCGCTGAGGTTGCATTTTGATTTAGCGCAACCGTGATATTTTTACCGCTCACATTGGTTTCGATGTAGTTGCCATCTTTGCCGACAATATCAAAACGTCCGCCGTTGGTAACATTAATTCCCGTAGCTGTATTATTTTGATCCGCGCCAACCGTAAAGTTTTGAATTGCATTATCAATTTTATCTTTCGCTGTTTTGCTTAAATCAAAGCCAATCTCACCATTTTTAGCAGTCGTATTAATATAATCCGAACCTTTGAAAGTGATTTCATCACTTAATTTATTCGTTCCGTTACCTGTATCAGCTTTATATTTTAAACTCACATCTCCGGTAAGTTTGCTCATATTGACAGACAAGTCATAATTTTTTGGTTGCGTTCCATTTGGCGTTACCATTACGCTACCATCTGTTGAAGTAACAGTTGTACGACCATCATCCACATATTTTTTGGTTGTCGCATCATTATCTGCAATCGGCGTACCAACATTAGTAATGTTATTACCACCAAAATCGACCTTACCACCGTTTCGAACCGTTAAATTTCCGGTGTCCACAGAAGTAAAGTTAGGCGTTAATGAAGTGGCAATAGTTACTTTCTTAGCGGCTTGAGTAATATTAATATTGTCACCTGCTTCAATAGTAACGGTGTCGCCCATTGCAACTTTTTCAGTTGTATTATCAACAACGTTACCCGTTCCGGATTTAGAAGTGGTAAGATTCCAACCTTTCGCTACTTCATTGCTGATATTAGTTACATTTTGGTTAGTTGCATAAAGCTGGCTACCATTTACCGCATCTTTGCTATCAGCAGAAATTGCACCATCGGTAACATTAGTGATTTTCTTATCGCCTGCATTAATGCCGTCTTTAGTTACACTTGGACCGTTGTTAATGGTTAAACCACTACTATTTAGTACGGTATCGCCTAACTTGACACTACCTGCATCAGTAAGATCAAGAGTATTGTTTAGATTGATCTTCACTTTGCCATTGGAAACAGTAGTATTGAGATTATTATTTCCACCAACAACTTCAATTGGCTCGCCTAATTGATGAGTAACATTGTTACCATCTTCTGCTTTTAAGCCAAAGCCTTTGTGCGCTTTTTCAATTGCTTCCGTCGCATTAGCATTTAGACCAACTGTGATGTTTTTACCGCTCACATTGGTTTCGATGTAGTTGCCGTCTTTGCCGACAATATCAAAACGTCCGCCGTTCGTAATATTTAACCCTGTTACTTGGTTATTTTTATCAGCTCCTACGGTAAAGTTTTGAATTGCATTATTGATTTTATTTTTAGCAGTATCACTTAAATCAAAAGCAATTTGTCCATTTGAGGCATTGGTCGTAACATAATCAGAACCTTTAAACTTCACGGTTTCACTTAATTTGTTTTCACCGCTAGAGTTATTGTCGCCTGAGTATTTAAATTTCACATCTTCAGCAACTTTAGTCATATTCACAGACAAATCGTAATTTTTCGGATTTGTGCCTGTGCCGTTTACTGTTACGCTGCCGTCCGTAGAATTCACTGTCGTACGACCATCATCCACATATTTTTTGGTTGTCGCATCATTATCTGCTACCGGCGCACCAACATTAGTAATGTTATTACCACCAAAATCGACTTTACCACCGTTTCGAACCGTTAAATTTCCGGTATCCACAGAAGTAAAGTTAGGCGTTAATGAGGTGGCAATAGTTACTTTCTTAGCGGCTTGAGTAATATTAATATTGTCGCCCGCTTCAATAGTAACTGTTTCACCCATGGCAACTTTTTCAGTTGTATTATTAGAAACATTACCTGTGCCTGATTTAGATGTGGTGAGATTCCAACCTTTCGCTACCTCTGTCGTAAGGTTTGTTACATTTTGGTTAGTTATATAAAGTTGGCTACCGTTTACTGCATCTTTACTATTCGCATCTATCGTACCGTTAGATACATTAGTAATTTTTTTATCACCCGCATCAATACCGTTTTTAACGACTTTAGGTCCGTTATTGATCGTCAAACCTGTGCTGTTTAATGCGGTATCGCCGATAGTTACACTACCGCCATCAGTTAAATTCAAATTATTGTTTAAGTTGATTTTAACTTTCCCATTATCTACAAGCGTATTAATGTTTGAATTATTGCCTTCAATATCAATAGTATTGCCGACTTTCTTACTGACATTGCCTTTTTGAGTATTTAAACCAAAGGTCGCATTATCACCTAAATCAAAGGTAATCGTACCATTTTCAGCTTTAGTCTTAACTAAATCAGACCCTTTGAAATGAAGCTCTTCGCTCAGTTTATTCGAGCCGCTCCCAGTATCACCTTTATATTTAATATTTTGCGGAACATTGCTGATATTGACGGATAAATCATAGGTTTTTTGTTTATTATTCCCACCTTCAGTAATCTTCACCGTACCATCGTTAGACGTAACTTTTGTACGACCATCATCAACATATTTTTTGGTTGTCGCATCATTGTCGTTAACCGGCGCACCAATATTCGCTAAAACATTACCACCAAAATTCACATTACCGTTTGGTCGAACGGTTAAATTACCGGTATTGACACTACTAAAGTTAGGTGTAGAAGAGGTAGCAATGCTGACTTTTTTACCTGATTGGGTGATATTGATATTATTGCCTGCATCAATGGTTACTGTATCCCCCATAGCCACATTCGTCGTACTATTATTGGTCACATTACCCGTACCAGATTTAGACGTAACCACATTCCAACCTTTTGCTACAGTTTCATTTAAGTTAGTAACATTTTGATTCGTGGCATTTAATTGAGAAAGGTTAACCGCATCATTATCCTTTGTACCAGCTGATACATTGGTAATCTGCTTATCACCTGCATTGATACCGACCTTAGTGACACTTGGACCACCAGTGATTGCGACACCAGTGTTATTAACTAACGTATCACCTATTTGCACGCTACCTGCTTTGGTGAGATTAAGAGTGTTATTGAGATTGATCTTAACAGCATTATTAGCAACTGATGTCAAAATATTAGAATTGCCACCAATGACTGAAATAGAACTATTTAATTTCTGTGTAGCCGTGTTATTATCATTCGCCTTTAATGCAAACGTTTTATTATCTACATATTGTTTATTGGCTGCATCTTTATCCGCTGTTGGATCACCAACATTAGTTAATCTATTATGATTGAAATTTAGTACTGGCGCATTTGCTCTTACTGTTAAACCACCAGTTTCGACGTTAGTGAAATTCACTCTATCTGCAGTTGCAATACTAATATTAGTACCATTTTGCGTGATATGAATATTCTTACCTGCATCAACCGTAACTATGCTACCTTTCTTAATCGTTTCAACTTTCTTTCCAGTTACCGAGCCTGATGAATTAGATGTTGTTAAATTCCAATCTGCGCTACTAATACTGTCAAATTTTCCATCTAATGTTTTCCAAACGGCATAAAGTTGTGAACCATTGATTGCGTCGGTAGATTGCTCAGAAATACGACCTGCCGCAACATTTTGAATTTGACGATAT
>NZ_MLHS01000032.1 GCF_001999335.1 Rodentibacter sp. Ppn85
CTTCACTTTTAGATCAAAGAAATTTAATAACTATTCGGTTTTAATAATACTTCTCATTATTTCAGTTTGATTCTAATCATATTTAACTTAAGTTTTATTACCTTATTTTTACTTATGTGATCTGTATCAAATTTTCCCTCTTCTTAAAATGATTTAATGACTGCACTTTAGTAATGACTCAACCTAACTAAACTATTGGGAACAATATTATGAATAATATTGATCAAATCAATCGCCGAAATTTTATTAAGGCATCCTCGGTGGGGGCAGCCCTTGCGGTTTCCGATCTCGCTTTACCTTTCAAAGCAATTGCGGCAGATACGCCGGCTATGTCCGAAATGCCAGAAGAAAAAATAGTCTGGAGCGCTTGTACCGTTAACTGCGGAAGTCGCTGTCCGTTGCGTATGCACGTTAAGGATAATCGCATCACTTTTGTGGAAACCGATAATACGGGCACAGAAACATATAATCTTGATCATCAAGTACGAGCCTGTTTACGCGGTCGCTCCATGCGTCGCCGCATATATAATCCCGATCGTTTAAAATACCCAATGAAACGCGTGGGTAAACGCGGTGAAGGTAAATTCAAACGTATTAGTTGGGATGAAGCCTTAACAGAAATTGCCGAAGCATTAAAACGTAATATTGCAAAATACGGCAACGAATCCATTTATCTGAACTACGGTACCGGCACATTAGGCGGCACCATGACGAAATCTTGGCCTCCCTCCTCTACTATGATTGCACGTTTTATGAACTGTATCGGCGGCTATTTAAATCATTACGGCGATTACAGTACCGCACAGATTGCAGTAGGGTTAGATTACACTTATGGGGGAGGATGGGCGCTTGGCAATGGAATGGCGGATATTGAAAACACTAAACTCATCGTACTATTTGGTAACAACCCTGCTGAAACTCGAATGAGTGGCGGTGGTTTAACCTATTGCATTGAGCAAGCAAAAGCCCGTTCTAATGCCAAAATGATCATCATTGATCCACGCTATAACGACACCGGCGCCGGTCGCGAAGATGAATGGATACCTATTCGCCCCGGCACTGATGCAGCATTGGTTTCCGCCTTAGCCTATGTAATGATTACCGAATCATTGGTTGATCAACCTTTTCTCGATAAATATTGTATTGGTTACGATGAAAAAACCTTGCCAACAGATGCCCCCCCAAATGGTCACTACAAAGCCTACATTCTAGGGCAAGGCGACGACGGTATTGCGAAAACACCGGAATGGGCAGCCCAAATCACCGGTATTCCGGCAGATCGTATTATTAAATTAGCCCGTGAAATCGCCGGTACTAAACCTGCATTCATTTCACAAGGTTGGGGCCCGCAACGTCGCAGTAACGGCGAATTAATTTCTCGTGCGATTGCGATGCTCCCGATTTTAACCGGTAATGTAGGCATTCATGGCGGTAATACAGGGGCTCGGGAAAGCGCATATAGCATTCCGTTTGTACGTATGCCGACATTAGAAAACCCTGTAAAAGCCAGTATTCCAATGTTCTTATGGACGGATGCTATTATTCGCGGCCCGGAAATGACCGCACTTTCCGACGGTATTCGCGGTGTGGATAAACTTTCGGCACCTATCAAAGTGATTTGGAATTACGCGAGTAACTGCCTAATAAACCAACACTCACAAATCAACCGTACTCATGATATTTTACAAGATGATTCTCAATGCGAAATGATCATCACCATTGATAATCATATGACATCCACTGCTAAATACAGTGATATTTTATTGCCTGATTGCACCGCCTCAGAACAGATGGATTTTGCACTGGATGCCTTCGTAGCGAATATGAACTATGTTATTTTTGCCGACCAAGTGATTAAACCTTCTTTTGAATGTCGCACGGTTTACGATATGTTAAGTGATTTAGCCGAAAAAATGGGCGTGAAAGAAAAATTCACTGAAGGTCGCACGCAAGAAGAATGGCTACGCTATATTTATGAACAATCTCGCGAAAAATTGCCTGAATTACCAACCTTTGAGGCATTCAGACAACAAGGAATTTTCAAAAAAGTTGATCCAAACGGTTTCTTTGTGGCATATAAAGCATTCCGTGAAGATCCACAAGCCCATCCGCTCAAAACGCCATCCGGTAAAATTGAAATTTATTCCTCCCGTTTGGCTGAAATAGCCAAAACCTGGAAATTAGAAACAGATGAAGTGATTCATCCATTGCCAATTCATACACAAAGTTTCGAACATTATGGCGATCCGCTTATGGAAAAATACCCGTTACAACTTAGTGGTTTCCATTACAAAGCCCGTACCCACTCAACCTACGGCAATGTGGACGTATTAAAGGCTGCCAATCCTCAAGAAGTATGGATGAATCCGATTGATGCCGAACCAAGAGGCATCAAAAACGGTGATATGATCCGTATCTTTAATGATCGTGGAGAAGTGCGTATTCACGCCAAGGTAACGCCACGCATTATACCGGGTGTTATCGCATTGAGTGAAGGAGCTTGGTATGCACCGGATAAAGATCGCATCGACCATTCTGGTTGTATTAACGTGTTGACTACTCAACGTCCGTCACCACTAGCTAAGGGCAATCCTCAACATTCTAATTTAGTTCAAGTGGAACGCTTGTAAGGGAGTAACTGATGGAACAATATGGTTTTTATTTTGATTCGGATCGCTGCACAGGCTGTAAAACTTGTGAATTAGCCTGTAAGGATTACAAAGACTTAGGCACGGAAGTCAATTTCCGCCGTATTTATGAATATACCGGTGGCAACTGGAGCCCACAATCGAACGGTTGTTGGAGTCAAAATGTGTTTGCCTACTATATGTCGATTTCCTGCAATCACTGCGCAGACCCAGCTTGTACAAAAGTTTGCCCGACCGGGGCAATGCACAAAAACGAAGACGGTTTTGTTATTGTGAATGAAGAAATCTGTATTGGCTGTCGTTACTGTCATATGGCATGCCCATACGATGCCCCACAATATGACGCACAAAAAGGTCATATGACAAAATGTGACGGCTGTTATTCGCGCATCAAAGCAGGACAAAAACCGATTTGTGTAGATGCCTGCCCACTACGCGCCCTTGATTTTGCCCCCATTGATAAATTAAGGAAACAATATGGCGAACAAGCCTCTATCGCCCCATTACCACCGGCAAAGATAACCCAACCAAATCTCGTGGTAAAACCAAATAAAAATGCTCTCCCAAGCGGTGATACAAATGGGTTCTTAGGCAACCCAAGAGAGGTGTAAGATGAATGCAGGATTACATGAACTTCCACTTGTTTTTTTCACGCTGCTGGTGCAAAGTGCGGTCGGTGCGTGGCTCATTTTTACCTTTGCATTAGTTAAAACCAAAAATGAAAAAAGCCGTACCTACACTCATAAGGTGATGTTTGTCATTTTGGTTTTCTTAGGACTTGGCTTTATTGCTTCCATGACTCATCTCGGTTCACCAATGCGTGCATTTAATTCACTTAATCGCATAGGTAAATCTATGATGAGTAACGAGATCCTTACCGGTGCAATTTTCTTCGCCCTTGCCGGTTTTTATTGGCTCATTGCCCTCACAGGTAAAATGCCCTCTGCACTTGGTAATTTATGGCGAATAATGACCGCACTTGCAGGGATAGTCTTTATGTACGTAATGAATCAGGTTTATCATATCGTCAGCGTACCAACTTGGAATACTTCTCTTACATCGTGGTCATTCTATCTCACTGTCGCTTTGGGCGGATTGGCACTAGCTTACGCATTATTAATGCCAAACAAATACCGTGAATATTCGCTCCATTTTATCCCTAATTTATTCGTACTTGCATTGCTATTTGCAGCCATTGTTGTAGTGTATCAAGGGTTTAACTTGCAACAGATTCATAGTTCCATCCAACAGGCTGCTGACTTAGTGCCGAATTATGCAGTGATGAACGCCATACGCTTATGCTTGTTGGCAATTACCGCATACTTATTATTCCGCACAAAAAATGGCATACTATTAAGTTTTGCCGTCATTCTTACTTTAGTTGCGGAAGGCATTGGACGCGTTTTGTTTTACGGTTTACATATGACATTAGGTACGGCTATCGGCAGTTAATCCTGAAACCTGAATATTGAAATAAAGTGCGGTTGAATTTTTCGGAGAATTTATGCAAGACATCTTTCAACAGATTTCCCTCTACGGACGCTTACTCGGTGCGGCGTTTTATTATGAACCAAGTAACGACCAAGTCAGTGGTATTTTGGATTTTTTCCGTCAACCTAATTGGGCACAAGAATGGGAAATTCAACTTGATGTAAAAACGTCTGAAAAAATAACCGCACTTATCACACAAGGTTTAACACAAAATCTTTCAGAACAGTATCAACGCTTGTTTATCGGGCCGAATGAATTACCCGCTCCGCCTTGGGGATCCGTGTATCTCGATCCTGAATCTGTCATTTTCGGTAATTCATTGTTGACCTTGCGTGATTTTTTACGCCACCATCACATTGCATTCCAGACACAACAGGATGAACCGGAAGATCACATTGGCTTAATGTTAATGCTTGCCGCTTATCTTGCAGAAAATCAACCGCACTTGGTCATAGAATTTCTTCGTGATCATCTGTTAGTTTGGGCACTACATTTCTTAAAACGACTGGAAAAAGTAGAAAATACTCCTTTCTATCAAGGGCTTGCAATATTAACATTACACAGCTTACAACAATGGCAAAGGGCTCTCCACATTGATACACCCAAGGTGAGATTTTACCGATAATGAAAAAAGAATCCTATTATCAGGCTTATTTTAGCCACAACCAAATCTCACGTCGTGGATTACTGCGAAGTTTTTTTACGGTAAACAAAGGGATTTCAACGGAAAAATACGCCTCACGCCCTCCTTTTGCCGCACAAGAAGATTTATTTTCTGCTGCCTGTAACGGCTGTGGAAAATGTGTTTCCGTTTGCCCTAATCGTCTTATTCATTTAGTACAACAGCAGGCAATACTCGAAATTGATTACGCCCCTTGCTATTTATGCGGAAAATGTGCGGAAATTTGCCCAACCAATGCATTACACCCAAACTTCCCTGCCGATACCCGACTTCGCCCACAATTTTCTTCCGCCTGTTTAATCAAACAACATCAAACCTGCACCGACTGCCAAACAACCTGTCCGCAACAGGCGATTTCCACCGATTTAATCATAGATAATGAACATTGTAATGGTTGTGGCGAATGTAAAATAGCCTGTTTCACCGGTGCTATTACATTGAAATAAAAATACGCTAATTTTTAACCGCTCTTTCTCTTTCAACATTTGACAGTACCAATACTTGTGCCTATTATCCATCCATCATTCTTTCGCTATTCTTACATTCTAAAATTATGCAAAAAACAGCCTTACACCAACTCAAAACCGCCCTTTCCCAACGTATCCTTATCCTAGACGGCGCAATGGGGACGATGATCCAACAATATAAACTGACGGAGGCGGATTTCCGCGGCGAGCGTTTTAAAGACAGCGCGGTGGATTTGCGCGGTAATAATGATTTGCTCACCCTCACTCAGCCCCTATTGATTTCTGCCATTCACGAAAAATACCTTGAAGCAGGCGCAGATATTATTGAAACCAACACCTTTAGCGCCACCACTATTGCCCAAGCGGATTACGATTTACAAGCGGTCGCTTATGAGCTGAATGTTGCAGGGGCGAGATTAGCACGCCTTGCCGCCGATAAGTATAGTACCCCCGAAAAGCCGCGCTTTGTGGCAGGGATTTTAGGCCCGACCAACCGTACCGCCTCGATTTCCCCCGATGTGAACGACCCCGGCTTTCGCAACATCACCTTTATGGCATTGGTTGATGCCTATGCCGAGGCGACACGAGGGCTGATCGAAGGTGGGGCGGATATTATTATGATCGAAACCATTTTCGATACCCTCAACGCCAAAGCCGCTGCCTTTGCGATTGACAGCGTGTTTGAAGCATTAGGCGTTGAGTTGCCGATTATGATTTCCGGCACGATCACCGATGCGTCCGGTCGTACCTTGTCAGGGCAGACGACCGAAGCCTTCTATAATTCACTCCGCCACGTTAAACCGATCAGCTTTGGCTTAAATTGCGCACTTGGCCCGAAAGAGTTGCGTCAATATATGGAGCAACTGTCCAAAATCTGCGAATGCTATGTCTCGGCTCACCCGAACGCCGGCTTGCCGAATGCCTTTGGCGGCTACGATTTAGGGGCAACGGAAATGGCGGGGCAGCTCAAAGAGTGGGCAGAAAGCGGTTTTTTGAATATTGTCGGCGGCTGTTGCGGCACAACGCCGGAGCATATCAAAGCCTTTGCGGAGGCGATGAAGGGCGTGAAACCTCGCCCGCTCCCAAGCATTAAAACCGCAATGCGTTTGTCGGGCTTAGAGCCGCTGACGATTGATGATGAAAGCCTCTTTGTGAATGTGGGCGAGCGCAATAACGTTACCGGCTCGGCAAAATTCAAACGTTTGATTAAAGAAGAAAAATTTGCAGAAGCGATTGAAATTGCCATCGATCAAGTCGAAAACGGCGCGCAGGTGATTGACGTGAATATGGACGAGGCACTGCTCGATTCACAAAAATGTATGACTCGTTTTCTCAACATTATGGCGACCGAGCCGGAAGCGGCAAAAGTGCCGGTAATGATTGACTCATCAAAATGGGAGGTGATCGAGGCGGGCTTGCAGTCCATTCAGGGCAAAGGGATTGTGAATTCTATCTCACTCAAAGAGGGCGAGGAAAAATTTATCCGACAAGCTAAATTAGTCCGCCGTTATGGGGCAGCTGTGGTGGTGATGGCGTTTGATGAAGTCGGGCAGGCGGATACGGAGGAACGCAAGGTCGAAATTTGTACGAGAGCCTATCGGATCTTGGTCGATCGAGTCGGTTTTCCGCCGGAAGATATTATTTTCGACCCGAATATTTTTGCCATCGGCACAGGGATTGAGGAACACAACAATTACGGCGTGGATTTTATCAATGCGACGGGGCGGATTAAACAAACCTTGCCCTACGCCAAGATTTCCGGCGGGGTGTCGAATGTGTCGTTTTCCTTCCGAGGCAATAACCCGATGCGTGAGGCGATTCACGCCGTGTTCCTCTATCACGCCATCAAACAGGGAATGGATATGGGGATTGTCAATGCGGGACAGTTGGCAATTTATGACGATCTCGATCCCGAACTGCGTGAAGTGGTGGAAGATGCGGTGCTAAACCGCCGTAGTGATGCGACCGAACGTTTGCTGGATATTGCAGAAAAATACCGAAATCAGACCGCTTGCAACGAGGATAACAGCGTGGCGGAGTGGCGGACGTGGGCGGTGGAAGAACGTTTAAAACACGCTTTGGTGAAAGGGATTACCAACTTTATTGTTGAAGATACCGAAGAAGCCCGCCAAAAATTCAGTTCACCCCTAGAGGTGATCGAAGGGCCGCTAATGGACGGAATGGACGTGGTCGGCGATCTGTTTGGGGACGGCAAAATGTTCCTACCGCAAGTGGTGAAATCGGCACGGGTAATGAAACAGTCGGTCGCCTATTTAGAGCCGTTTATCAACGCCACCAAGCAAAAAGGCTCATCAAGCGGCAAAGTGGTGATTGCGACTGTGAAAGGCGATGTGCACGACATTGGCAAAAATATCGTGAGCGTGGTGTTGCAATGTAACAATTTTGAGGTAATTGACCTTGGCGTGATGGTGCCGGCGGATAAAATCATTCAAACGGCGATTGACGAAAAGGCGGATATTATCGGTTTGAGCGGCTTAATCACGCCGTCTCTTGATGAAATGGAATATTTTTTGGGCGAGATGAACCGCCTTAATCTCAATATTCCGGTGATTATCGGCGGGGCAACCACCTCCAAAGAGCATACGGCGATTAAACTTTACCCGAAATATCAACATGAAGTGATTTACACCACCAACGCCTCCCGTGCCGTTACCGTGTGTGCAGCCTTGATGAATCCCGATACCAAATCGGAATTGTGGGCGAGAACGAAAAAAGAGTACGAGCAAATTCAGCACGCCTTTGCCAACAAAAAAGCACCTCGCAAGCAGTTACCAATCGAGGAAGCCAGAGCGAACCGTTTTGATGGGTTCAGAGGCGAATGGGCAGATTATCAAGTCCCTGTACCGAACCAAACCGGCGTTATTGAATATAAAAATGTGCCGATTGCCACGCTGCGAAAATTTATCGACTGGTCGCCATTTTTCCGCTTATGGGGCTTAATGGGCGGCTACCCTGATGCCTTTGATTATCCGGAAGGCGGTGAGGAAGCCCGCAAAGTTTATAATGACGCGCAGAAAGTGCTAGACGAACTCGAACAAAACCGCAAACTCAACCCAAGCGGTGTAATGGGCATTTTCCCTGCTAACAGCATAGGCGATGATATTGAAATCTACCAAAATGCTGACCGCACTTTAGTCGCAGGCAAAGCCTATCATCTCCGCCAACAAAGCGAGCGGGGCAAAAACAGCAAAAGCCCGTATAACCTCTGCTTAAGCGACTTTATCGCCAGCAAAGAAAGTGGAAAACAGGATTGGTTCGGAATGTTCGCCGTCTGTGCAGGGGTTGAGGAACACGATTTAGTCGAAGGCTACAAAGCGGCAGGGGACGACTACAACGCTATTTTACTGCAAGCGGTGAGCGACCGCCTTGCCGAAGCGATGGCGGAATATCTGCATTTTGAGCTACGCACTAAAGTGTGGGGATATAGCAAAGAAACCTTTGAAAACGAGCGCTTGATCCGAGAAGATTACATCGGTATCCGCCCCGCTCCCGGCTACCCAAGCTGCCCCGAACACACCGAAAAACAGATTATCTGGGATCTGCTTGAAGTAGAACAACGCATCGGAATGAAACTCACCGAAAGCTACGCAATGTGGCCTGCCGCCAGTGTTTGTGGCTGGTATTTCACTCACCCTGCTTCCAATTACTTCACATTGGGGAGAATTGATGAAGATCAGGCAGTGGATTATGCTAAACGGAAAGGGTGGAGTGGGAAAGAGGTGGAGAAGTGGTTGGGGGTGGTGATGAAGTAGGAAGATATTTCTATAGAAATAGAGTTAGAAATACATGATATTTTTCTTAAATTTACAAAATTTTTGTTGACAAGAAATTGTTTTTTTTTTGAATAATTAGGTTTTGTAATCTAAGGAGTTTTCTATGGAAATTTTATTATTTATTATTGGGTTAAGTTACCTAGCCTATTGTGTGTATCTACATCAAACAGAAAAAGCCATCTTTTTCTATAGTTATGCTGATATAGGCATTTCAATGATAAATCCTGTGCTAATAGCAATATTTTATTGCTTAGGTCAAGAAGAGATAATCTCAGTTGAAGTAATGTCAAAACTAATGATTATTTCAACTATAATAGTTTCTATATTTATTTGGAGAATAACATATAGAGCTAATTTACATCATGTACCTTATACAATTATCATGTTTTTTGCTAAGGTGGTATTAAGTATAATTCTATTATCCATTCTGATTTTGTCTGTTTTAGTACGTATTTTTTATTCTACTGAAAGAGAAAAATATGAGAGAAAAACAAAGCATATAGAAAGAGTCGATAAAGAAGCAAAAATAGCATTCTCTATAGGTATTGGAATATTTGCTTTAATTATCTCTTACTGTTGCTATTACAATGATTTCTCTTTACCAGAAAAAGATATTGAGTTGAAGTAACAATCAATTATTGCTAACTAAAAGCCCACTTATTTCAGTGGGCTAGTTTACGTTATTTAATATTTATTGGGTTTCAATCCCTTCGGCTCAATCTTATAGTATTCATCAATCTGATCCCAACTTAAATTTTCACTATCTTTTAGTCTAAAATATGGTTTAATATGGTTTTTAATTAAGGAAGTCAAATTGTCTCTATTATCCTTACTTTCAGAATAGGAATATTTTTTTAGACAATAATTTAGTTCCCAATCTTCAGAAAGATTAATAAACTTTCCAATTGGTTTACTCATAGGGAATTCTCCTCGTTATAAAATTGATATGCTTGGTCC
>NZ_MLHS01000033.1 GCF_001999335.1 Rodentibacter sp. Ppn85
CCCGTCCGCCACTCGTCAGCAAAGAAAGCAAGCTTCCTTCCCGTTACCGTTCGACTTGCATGTGTTAAGCCTGCCGCCAGCGTTCAATCTGAGCCATGATCAAACTCTTCAATTCAAAGTTCAATCGCTCAATAAACTGCTTAGCTATTAATAAACACTACTCTAAAAAGTAATAATGAATTTCTAGTTTAAGCACCTATTAAGACTTCAAAATTAAAAATAGATTTCAACAAGTCAATTAACAAGTGCCCACACAGATTGTCTGATTCGTTGTTAAAGAGCAAAAAACAACGACGCACCGCCAAATCTTCAAACTTCACAACAGCGCGTCGTTGTGTGGTGCGCATTATAGGGAAAACAAAAACGAATGCAAGCACTTTCTTACAAAAAAATTAAAAAAATTCGGAAAAATCAAACCATTCGGTGAAAATAAAACCAAACAGTATAAAATTACAGCGATAAGTGATGCGTTTTTATCATTTATTTACAACTATCGATTAAAAACTTACGCGTTAATCATTAAACATTGTTAATCAAATAGACTTGATATTCTAATCTAAATAGTTCTTTTCTATTTATCACAGTAGAGAACGGGATCGTTTTTGATGCTTTTTTATGATGTAAGCGATAGAATTTAACCCATTTTTTACAAAAAGAGGAAAACACGATGAACACGACATTTATTGGGTTAGGCGTGGCGGGCAATTTTGCCGGTCATTTAGAACAGGCGGGCGAAGCGGCAGATTTTTTGCACGTCAAAACCGTTGAGGCAGTGCAACCAAAAGCGATTTTCCCGTTTTATGTGCCGAGCGATCAACTTGGCGATTATCAATTTCTATCCACTTATCCACTTTCCAATGAAGAAATCCGTTTTCCTAATGATGCGGATAACCTGCAAATTGAGCCGGAAATTGCGCTAATTTGCTATATTCAGTATGAAAATCAGCAAGTTATTGCCTTAACACCGACTCATTTTGCGGCTTATAATGACTGTTCTATTCGCCACCCGAATGCCCTCAAAATTTGTGAGAAAAAGAATTGGGGTGCAAAATCAAAAGGTATTTCAGCAACGCGGATCGCTCTAGACCAATTTACTGCCGGCGGCGCTTTAGACGATTATCGTATTGCCTGTTTTCATAAACGCAACGGCGTATTGAATGAGTACGGTATCGACAGCCCGGCGGTTGGCTACAGCTATTTTCACCAAAAATTATTGGATTGGATTGTCGATCGAATGAATCATCAGCCGGACGAAGGCCCAATGAATAATATTGCCGAAATGCTCAAGCAAGCTCATTATCCGGCGAAAGCCATCATCAGCATTGGCGCAACCCGCTACACTGCATTTGGCGAGCATCACTTCCTGCAAATCGGCGATACCAGTATTGTGGCGGTGTACAACGGCAAAACCTATTCCCACGCACAGATCGCCCAAATGGCAGCACAAGAACAATTTGCGAAGGATATTTCGGCCCTCATACAAAAAGTGATTTAAATCAAGTGCGGTTAAAAACCGCGAAATTTTAACCACACTTATTTTCTACGAAGTGACACCTCACCACCGTTAAAGGTTCGTAATTCATTTGCGCATAGCAATTGTAGATATCCCCGTTTATCAATGCCCTGCTCAATGCCTGAAAGTATGCCCTGTTCGGTAAATACATTCACTTCACTATAGGAAAATGCATTACGCGCCTGCCATGCTTGCTGAAATTCCTCATTAATCCCTTCTTTTTCAAAGCGAGTCAAACGTGTATACAGATGTTTTATTAATTTGGGTACTAAAATCCGGCGCTCTGCATTCGGATCGATTTCACATAGTTGCGCATAGGGTTGGTTAATATCTGTTTTTGCCGGCAACGACACATTTATTCCCACGCCAACAACAAGGTTTAAACAACCATTTCCTACATTCGCAATCTCAACTAAAATACCGCCAAGTTTCCGTCCGTCAAATAAAACATCATTCGGCCATTTCACTTGCACGCCAAGCGTCTCGGCAATCGCAAGCCCTACAACTAAACTCAATCCCTCAATTGATCTTTTAGAATCAAATGTCCAATAAAAACTAAAAATTAGTTGACCGGCAAAAGGCGATAACCACTGACGACCGCGCCGTCCACGACCGGCCGTTTGATATTCCGCAAGGCAAAGATCGCCTTTGTGAAGCCGAGCAATATTTTGCAAAATCCATTCGTTGGTAGAAGAAATTACCGGTTCATAATGTACCCGATAGGGCAAAAGAGCGGTTGAAATTTGCTGTAAATTTAGCAGAGGTGATTGCGGTATTAACTGATAGTGTGAGGTATTTTCTTCAATATTTAGCCCCAACTCTCGCAACTGCTGCACATCAAAGGCAACATTTTGCGAAAATGCCGCCAATTCTGACCGCATTTTAGGCGTGCAATCGGATAAACAGGTTAATAATGCCAAATTCATACTTTTTCCCATCACGTAAACGTTTGCAAATCATAGCATAAAATCTAAAAATTTCGTTTTCAAAACGGCGTAAAATCTGTATAATCCCGCCGCAATATTTTTTAACATTCACTTTTAACGACGGAAATATTGCTATGCTTAGAATCAAAAAAGAAGCCCTCACGTTTGATGATGTTCTTCTTGTCCCGGCACATTCTACCGTGCTTCCAAACACCGCCAATCTTTCAACCCAACTCACTAAAACGATTCGCCTGAATATTCCTATGCTTTCTGCGGCAATGGATACCGTAACCGAGACTAAATTGGCAATTTCCCTTGCCCAAGAAGGCGGAATTGGCTTTATCCACAAAAATATGTCGATTGAACGCCAAGCAGATCGGGTACGTAAGGTGAAAAAATTTGAAAGCGGTATCGTTTCCGAACCTGTTACCGTTTCACCAACACTTACTCTTGCAGAATTGGCCGAACTCACTAAGAAAAACGGTTTTGCCGGTTATCCGGTAGTTGATGCGGAAAAAAATTTAGTCGGCATTATTACCGGTCGTGATACCCGCTTTATCTCAGATTTAAGCAAAACAGTAGCTAATTTTATGACGCCGAAAGAGCGTTTGGTTACGGTTAAAGAAGGGGCAACCCGTGAAGAAATTTTCCGTTTAATGCACGAAAATCGGGTAGAAAAAGTATTGGTGGTCAATGATGGTTTCAAACTAAAAGGGATGATCACCTTAAAAGACTACCAAAAAGCCGAAAGCAAGCCGAATGCCTGTAAAGATGAATTCGGGCGTTTACGCGTGGGCGCAGCGGTTGGTGCCGGTGCAGGCAATGAAGAGCGAATTGAAGCCTTAGTAAAAGCCGGTGTAGACGTTTTGCTTATCGACTCGTCACACGGTCACTCCGAGGGTGTATTACAACGTGTACGTGAAACTCGGGCAAAATATCCTGACTTACCGATTATCGCAGGTAACGTGGCAACGGCAGAAGGTGCAATTGCGCTTGCTGATGCGGGGGCAAGTGCGGTCAAAATCGGGATTGGACCAGGTTCAATCTGTACTACCCGTATCGTAACAGGTGTGGGTGTGCCTCAAATCACGGCGATTGCCGATGCGGCGGAAGCCTTGAAAGATCGTGGTATTCCGGTCATTGCAGACGGGGGGATCCGTTTCTCAGGCGATATTGCGAAAGCGATTGCCGCCGGCGCAAGCTGTGTGATGGTCGGTTCAATGTTTGCCGGCACGGAAGAAGCACCGGGTGAAATTGAACTTTATCAAGGGCGTGCATTTAAATCCTATCGAGGAATGGGATCGTTAGGTGCAATGTCAAAAGGTTCATCGGATCGCTATTTCCAATCGGATAATGCCGCCGACAAACTCGTACCGGAAGGTATTGAAGGACGTATTCCGTATAAAGGCTACCTCAAAGAAATTATCCACCAACAAATGGGCGGATTGCGTTCTTGTATGGGCTTAACCGGCTGTGCCACGATTGACGAACTTCGCACCAAAGCAGAATTTGTGCGAATCAGCGGTGCAGGCATTAAAGAAAGCCACGTTCACGATGTCACCATTACTAAAGAAGCACCGAATTATCGGATGGGATAGTGAATAGCAAATGCTAAACTGATAGACAACTATTGAAATATAGGTTAGATCATGATGATTTATCAGTAAAAGAATTAATTGTTGAAAAAGAAAGTGCGGTTGTTCTTTATGAAGTTTTGATTAAACCACACCTGTTATTTTGTGGCGTAAGTAATTTAAGGAGTAAAAATGAAAGGTACATGTTTATGTGGATCCGTATCTATTTCCGTACCTAAAAACAAAAATGTTCACGCCTGTCACTGTGGAAATTGTGTTCGTTGGAATGGTAGCCCTTTATTTAGTTTAAGCTATCAACAGAAATTAGATATTGTAGGAGAGGATTTCATTCAATGTTATCAATCTTCAGAGTGGGCGGAGCGCGCGTTTTGTAAGAAATGTGGAACACACTTATATTATCACTTATTGGGTACTAATAATTATGAACTGTCTGCAGGTTTATTTTGCTTAGAAAATGAATTTACTTTAGAGCAAGAAATTTATATTGATCGTAAACCTTCTTTTTATTACCTAGGTAATAATATACCTAAATTAACAGAAAAAGAGTTTTTAGAAAAATTAGGTTTGATATAAATTTGACAAAATGACTTTATCGTCAGTGGCGAACAATTTGAAAGTAGCAAACCTGATCCGATAATTTGTCGCTACACACTCGAAAAATTAGGCGTTCAGGCAAAAAATGCCGTCGCGATTGAGGATTCTTTTTTCGGTATTCAACCGGCAAAATCTGCCTGCATTCCTGTGATTGCCTACGAAGAAAAGCGAATGCATATTGACCAATCCCAAGCCGATTATTGCGGCAAGGATATGAACGAAATTTTAACTATTATTCAAAAATTACATCACTAACCATTTTATTAAGGTAAAAAATGACCAATATTCATCACCATAAAATTCTAATCCTCGACTTCGGTTCTCAATATACCCAGCTCATTGCCCGTCGCGTGCGTGAAATTGGAGTGTACTGCGAACTTTGGGCGTGGGACGTAACAGAGGAACAAATCCGCGAATTTAACCCAACCGGGATTATTCTTTCAGGTGGTCCTGAAAGCACCACGGAAGAAAACAGCCCGCGTGCGCCGGAATATGTCTTTAATGCAGGCGTACCGGTACTTGGTATTTGCTATGGTATGCAAACTATGGCAATGCAACTGGGCGGTTTAACGGAAACCTCCGATCACCGTGAATTTGGCTATGCCTCCGTTTCTTTAGAAAATTCGACCGCACTTTTGGCTCATCTAAATGATGGTGACGGCAAACTGGATGTCTGGATGAGCCACGGCGATAAAGTCACCCGTTTACCGGCCGATTTCAATGTCACGGGCACAACCCCAACCTGTCCGATTGCGGCAATGTCGGATGAAAACCGTCGTTTCTACGGCGTACAGTTCCACCCGGAAGTTACTCACACGAAAAGCGGCTTAGAATTGCTCACCAACTTTGTCGTAAACATCTGCGGTTGCGAAACTAAATGGACCGCAGAAAACATTATTGAAGATGCAGTTGACCGTATTAAAGCACAGGTGGGCAATGATGAAGTGATTTTAGGCTTGTCAGGCGGTGTGGACTCCTCGGTTGTTGCATTATTATTACACCGTGCAATCGGCAAAAACTTACACTGTGTATTTGTGGATAACGGCTTATTACGCTTAAACGAAGGCGATCAAGTGATGGAAATGTTCGGCAATAAATTCGGCTTAAACATCACCCGTGTGAACGCAGAAGATCGTTTCCTAAGCGAACTAGCCGGTGTGTATGAACCAGAAGCGAAACGTAAAATTATCGGTAAAGTCTTCGTAGATGTATTCGATGACGAATCAAAAAAATTGCCAAATGTGAAATGGTTAGCGCAAGGTACTATCTACCCCGATGTAATCGAATCTGCTGCCAGCAAAACAGGCAAAGCACATGTGATCAAATCACATCACAATGTAGGTGGTCTACCGAATTATATGAAACTCGGCTTAGTCGAGCCGTTGCGTGAACTTTTCAAAGATGAAGTGCGTAAAATCGGCTTGGCGTTAGGCCTACCTGCTGAAATGCTTAACCGCCACCCTTTCCCCGGTCCGGGTTTAGGTGTGCGTGTATTGGGTGAAGTGAAAAAAGAATACTGTGACCTACTCCGCCGTGCCGATGCGATTTTTATTGAAGAATTACACAAAGCAGATTGGTATTACAAAGTCAGCCAAGCCTTCACAGTGTTCCTTCCTGTGAAATCCGTTGGTGTAATGGGTGACGGTCGTAAATATGATTGGGTTGTCTCTCTCCGTGCCGTTGAAACGATTGATTTTATGACCGCACATTGGGCGCATTTACCATACAATTTATTAGGCAAGATCTCCAACCGAATCATCAATGAAGTGAATGGCATTTCCCGCGTAGTGTATGATGTGAGTGGAAAACCACCTGCAACGATTGAGTGGGAATAAAAACCACGCATTTCATAACAGTTCAATTCATTTCAACATTGCTTAACCATAATTTAATTTACTACTAAAACTTAAGGACTTAGCTCGACATTATATCTAGCTTAGTCCTTAAGTTTAGTATCTATTGGTACTTAGTAAAAACTTGAATTTTTTAATTCTTCCTTTAGCCATTCAACAAAGTTTTTTACTCGAGAATATTTTTTATGTGAATGTGGGAAAACGATATAATGGGCATTAATCGGCATAGAAAACTCTTTATCGAATACTGGTGTCAATTCTCCCTTTTGCAAATATTGTTCTGCTAATAATGAATTTTCTAAAATAAAACCAAGCTCTTGTTTTGCAGCTTCATAACTCATATAAGAGCGGTCAAAACTAAATAAGAATTGTAGTCCTTTTAATGTATTGACGTTATGATAAGAAAACCATTGAGGCCATTGAATTAACGTGCTTTGCGATAAAATGAGATTATGTTTCAATAAATCCCTGGGATGGCTAATTGGATGTTGAACGATTAAATTAGGGTTCGCAAATACTGTGGCATATTCGTTTTTTATTGAAATGACATTTAAATTTTTCCACGAAAAATATCCATGACGAATGTCAATATCAACACGCTCTAAATTAAATTGTACATTTTCATAAGAACAAGTGAAATTAATCTGTAATTCAGGGAATAAAGTTTGAAACTTTTTTATTCTTGGTAGTAAATAAAGATTTCCGAAAGCTGGCGACGTGTGAATATTGAGTGTCTCTTTTTCCTGTTTTTCAATAATATTATTCGTCGCTATGCCGATAGAATGTAATGCTCCTGAAATTTGTTCTAAATACTTTTCACCCGTCCCGGTTAATACAATGCCGCGCCCCGTTCGATAAAATAGCTTTTTGTTTAATAATATTTCAAGGTTTGCGATTTGATGGCTAATTGCAGAAGTTGTAATATTGAGACTTTCTGCTGCTTTGACAACACTTCCAAAATAAGCCACTTGTTCAAATGCTTGGAGGGCTTTGAGTGGGGGAATAAGAACCTTATTCTGTACCATAGAAATTTTCTCTTGAATCACTTTTAGTGGAAATATTATCAATGTAAAAGAACACAATAAAGTTAAAATATTGTGTTCTGAAAATTAATATTGATTAAGCCAGTTCTTTTTGTTTTTTTCTTGCACTTAATACGATAATAATACCGCTTGCAAGCATACTTATCCCTAAAAATGCAATAGCCGTATTAAATGAACCAGTTAGTTCTTTCAGATAACCTACAATAGCAGGGCCAAAGAAACCGCCAAGATTCCCAATGCTATTGATTAACGCAATAGCACCTCCGGCTGCTGCGCCAGTAATAAATGACGGTGGAATTGCCCAAAATGGTGGGAATGCTCCGAATGCTCCGCAAAGTGCAACGGCAAGAAAAATAAAAGCGAGCCAAATATTTATATCAGCTACATAAGTTGCTGCCATTAAACCTAATGCACTAATAACTAAACAACCGGCAACATGCCAAGGGCGTTCTTGGGTTTTATCAGAATGATTGCCAACAAGCAACATTACGATCATTGAAATAAAATAAAGTAACCCAATAATCCAACCGAGACTTTGCAGACTAATTGATGCTGTTGCTGAAATAGCTTGAGAAATTGTTGGTAAAAACATATTAATGCCGTAATAGCCCATCATCCAGAAAAAATAGCTTACGGATAACCATAGCACGGTTTTATCTTTTAAGGCTTCCATAAACATATAATGTTTCACATCTTGCTTTACCTTTTGTTCAATATTTAGGGTTTCAATGAGCCAGTTTTTTTCTTCATTATCTAACCAATGTGCTTTTTCAATACTGTCAGTGAGATAAAAGTAACAAATACCCCCTAATATTACGGCAGGTAATGCTTCAATGATGAACATCCATTGCCAGCCAGCCAACCCTAATCCTTCAATACCAATCAAAAATGTGGAGAGAGGAGAACCTAGTGCATTTGCCCCTGGTATAGCTAGCATAAAAGCAGCTATTGCTCTAGCATGATATTTGGTCTGATAAAAACCACTTAAATAGTGAACCATACAGGGATAAAAACTGGCTTCTGCAACACCTAATAAAAAACGAATAATATAAAATTGCCAAGATGTTTGAATAAATGCCATAATAATAGCTAGTATGCCCCAACTCACCATAATGCGACAAATCCATTTTCGTGCGCCGACTTTTGCCATCACAGCACTACCGGGGACTTCTAACAGAAAATAACCGAAGAAGAATATTCCTGCACCAATACCGAATACAGTATTAGAGAAACCTAAATCCGCGTTCATCTGTAGTGCGGCAAAGCTAATATTAACTCTGTCAAGAATAGAAATAAAAAAGCAAATAAAAAGAAAAGGAAGTAAACGTTTTGTTACTTTTCGAACAGTATCCCGTTCTAATTCTAAAATGCTACGTATTGCCATAATATGCTCTCCGTTGTTATGGTGAATAGCAAAAGTGCGGTCAGATTTTCTGATTGTTTTAGGCGAGTTACCTCGCCCTACTTTATTATGCCAGCCATGTTTTAATTGAATAACAAATTGCTGAAGTGGAAATACCATACTGGTCATGTAACGTTGGTAATGCACCAGCGTGTAAGAATTGGTCTGGTAAAGCAATATGTTTTACATTTGCCATCACTTGCTGTTTCACGAGTAGGCTGGCCACCGCCTCACCTAACCCACCAATCTCAGAATGATTTTCCGCCACCACAACCAAACGGTTGAATTTTGTAATTTCTTGCAAAATTGTTTCATTATCTAGCGGTTTGATCGTCGAGCAATGTAGCACTGCAATATTAATTCCCTCACGGCGTAATTGTTTTGCTGCTTCTAACACTCGCATAGTTAAAATGCCCGTTGAAATCATTAATACATCATTACCGTCTTCCAATAATTTAGCTTTGCCTAATTCAAATTTATAGCCGTAATCTTTTAACACTACAGGCACTTTACCCCGCAATAAACGGAGATAAACAGGTCCTTGATGATCCGCTATCGCTGGAACAATCTGTTCAATCTCACAAGCATCACAAGGGTCAATGACTGTCATGTTAGGAATTGCTCGCATCATTGCAATATCTTCCGTAGCTTGATGGCTTGGTCCGTAACCCGTGGTTAAGCCGGGTAAAGCGACCGCAATTTTAACGTTTAAATTTTCTTCAGCGACAATTTGGTGAATAAATTCATAAGCTCGGCGGGTTGCGAAAACCGCATAAGTGGTAACAAAAGGGATCAATCCGGTTTTGGCTAATCCGCCTGCCGTTGCAATGGCTAATTGCTCGGCAATCCCTACTTGGAAAAAGCGATCAGGGTATTTTTGTGCAAAAAGATGCAAATCCGTATATTTAGCCAAATCTGCGGTAACGCCTACAATATTGGAATGTTTTTCGGCTAATTGATTTAATGCGTGACCAAAAGGAGCGGAAATTGTTTCTTGTCCTTCTTCTGCAATAGATGCAATCATCGCCGATGTAGTTAATTTTTTCTTTGTCATCGTAACTTTCCTCTATTGTTGTGATTCATCTAATATGGCAATAGCTTTTTGCCATTCATCGGAATCCACACGGATAAAATGATTTTTCTCACGCTGTTCGAGAAATGGTACGCCTTTCCCCATCAACGTATCGAAGATGATCACTCGTGGTTTATCGCCCTCATAATGTCTTGCCTTATCAAAAGCCTGAACAACAGCGGTGAGATCATTACCATCGACACGTTGAATATACCAACCGAATGCTTCCCATTTTTCCGCTAATGGTTCAAAGTTTAAAATATCGGTTGATTTACCGTCTGCTTGTTGTTTATTCACATCAATAAGATTGATTAAATTACTGAGCTTATGATGACTTGCGGCCATTGCAGCTTCCCAGGTAGAACCCTCATCTAACTCGCCATCGGACATAGAGTTATAAACAAAAGCCTGATTATTTTGGTAGCGTAAACCAAGAGCAATACCTACTGCGATAGATAATCCCAAACCTAAGGAACCGCCCGACATTTCCATTCCCGGTGTATAAGTCGTCATACCGGACATTGGTAAACGGCTATGATCACAACCATAGGTTTCCAATTCATTTTCAGGTAAAATTTTGGCTTCAATTAATGCGGCATAAAATGCAATGGCATAATGTCCATGAGAAAGAAGAAAACGATCTCGCCCTTTCCAGTTTGGATCATCAGATTTAAATTTCATTGAATGGCAATAAGCAGTGGCTAGTACGTCGGCATAACCCAATGCTTGCCCAATATAGCCTTGCCCTTGAACCTCACCCATTCTTAATGCATAACGACGGATATGATAGGCGTGTTTGGCTAACTTTACGAGTGCTTCAGTTGTCATAAAAAATCTCCTATAAAATGAATTAATGAATTAACATTCCGCCATTTACATCTAAAGTAATACCTGTCGAATAGGAAGAAAGATCACTTGCTAAAAATAATGCGGCACGAGCAATATCAATGGCATCACCCAAACGATTTAGCGGAATACCTGCTAGAATTTGAGATTTCATTTCTTCCGTTAATTTTCCTTGCGTAATATCTGTTTGAATTAATCCGGGAGTAATACAATTGACTCGGATATTATCGACACCAAATTCACGTGCCATTGCTTTTGCCAAGCCTAAAACGCCCGCTTTGGCGGCACTGTAATGAGGCCCACCAAAAATACCGCCGCCACGTTGTGCCGAAACGGATGAAATACACACAATATTGCCTGATTTTTGAGCTTGCATTGTTGGTAAGACAGCTTGCGACATCAATAAAGTACCCCGTAAACTAACATCTAGAACCACATCATAGTTTGAGCCTTTAATATCAAGAGTTTTAAGCGGCTGTGTAATTCCCGCATTATTGACTAACACGTCAATACGCCCATATTTCGCTAAAATCTTCTCTTTTCCGGCTTGAACTTGTGTTTCATCCGCTACATTAATAGCGATGCCCATATGTCCTTCACCAGGTAAGGAATTTGCCGCTTCAATTGCAGCTTCTTCACTTAAATCCGCTATCACCACTTTTGCCCCTTGTTCGGCAAATAAAAGTGCGGTCGCTTTTCCAAGACCTCTTGGTGAAGCGGCTCCGGTAATAATGGAAACTTTATTTTTTAATAACATATCTATTTCTCCTCAATAGTAATTAACACGTTATTTCAGTCGTAAAATAACGAAGTTAGTGTTGAGAAGAAATGTCGAAACGTTCAAGCTTGATTGAAAAAAATTGAAATCGTGATGAGCATCACAAAAGTGGAAAAGGAAAGAAGAACATAAAGTTTGTAATATTGTATAGGGTTCACGTTTTTTAATCTCGGTTTAATACGTTCCTCATTATAATAATCGTTCCTCGTTGGCTTATAATTTGAGCCATATCTTCTTATCAGCATTTTATCCGGCTGATTATCCCAGTTCAGAAACAGATATTTACACAGCTTACGGAAAAGCTCAATCTTTTGATAAAGATTGAGCTTTATAACATAATATTTGATTAGCTATGAATGCCAATTACCATTGGTATCCCATACTTGCTGCCGAACCGAAATCACCGCGAGAATTAGTATTCACAGAGAATTTAATTCCCACTTTGCCGTTATCGGATAAGCGCGAGTAACTTACAGAAATTGCCCCCTCACCTTTATAAGTACCAACACCTGCCGATACCATTGATTTGCCCGGCAATGTTGCGTGATATAAACCACCTGTTGCAATTGCACCTGCGATACCCGCACGGAGATTTTTATCCAGTCTGTTCATATCGCTACGGATGTTCATTGTTTCACCTTTTAACTGATTTACATTCACAGCATCCGTATCTTTCACACCCGGCGCAATGTTAGTTATACGTTTATTACCTGCATCAATACCGTCTTGAGTAATACTTGGACCGTTTTTCACAGAAACACCACGATTGTTTACAACAGTATTACCTGCTCTTACAGAACCATCGTTACCAAGCTCAATATCTTTTGCAAGTTGCACTTCTAAGGTGTCTTTACCATCAGCCTTAACATTGATGTTACCTTTCGCAGATTTGAAGTTTTCAGATTGCGATTTAGAAACACCTTCACCTTTCACTGTAACTTTGTTGTTAAGTTTACGGCTGTTTACTACTTCATTATTGCCGGTGAATTTTAGACCGTCATCAGTCGTTGCGATTTCGTGAGTTTTATTTGGATTGTCTTTTTCCACATAAACTAAACGAGTTTCGCCATCTTTACCATCAACACCAACTTTTCCATCTTGACCTTTAATAGAAATGCCATTTTTACCGTCTTTCCCATTTAAGCCGATTGAGCCGTCTTTGCCATTGATAACTACTGATGAACCGTCTTTACCGTTCACACCGATAGAGCCATCAGCACCATCTTTGCCGTTAGCACCTTTTTCACCTACAGTGACTTTATTTGCCGTTAGGTCTTTCGCTAAGGCGACAACAACTTTGCCATTTTCTTCATAAGTTTTGATGTTCGCAGCATCATATTCAGTATCAGCTTTGTCGCCTTTACCAACTATTTCAAGTGTTTCACCAAGATTTTTATGAATACTCTGTCCGCTTTGACCTTTGAAGTTTAAACCTTCTCTAGCCAGTTCTTGCTTAACATTATGTAATTGTGAACCGTTTACAGCATCCTTAGATGTTGAACTAATCTCACCATCAGCAACATTTACAACTTTATTACCACCGTTATCTAAACCTTTATTGGTTAATATCACATTGGTTTTACCATTGTCAGAAGCTCTGATTGTGATACCACTATCATTCATCGTTGTGTTGCCTGTAGTTACAGAAGTGAAATCAACATTATCTTTCGTTTTCACAGTATATGTCGTGCTACCATCGGCATTTTTAGTCGGTATCACATCAATATTTTTACCGGCATTAACCGTTGTTGTTGCTTGAGCAATACCGTCTTTTAACTGTTTTACATTAACTGCATCAGTATCGTATTCACCTGCTTTCACGTTAGTGATCTTGTTATCATCAACACTTAAGTTTCCACCGGAAATCGTTGTTCCGCCTGCTTTAAACTCAATTTTTTGACCATCTTTATTTGAGATAGAATCAACATTTTTCAAATCTTTAGCAAGTTGAACCTCTAGAGTACCTTTACCATCAGCTTTAACATTGATATTGCCTTCTGCCGATTTAAAGTTTTCAGATGTATCTTTATCAATACCTTCACCTTTAATAGTTACAACAGAATTTAATTTGTGGCTATTAACAACCTCATTATTGCCGGTAAATCTCAAGCCGTCGTTAAGTGTTGCTACTTCTTCTGTTTCACCATTTGGTTTTTCATAAACGATACGGGTTTTAGTTTTACTATCTTTACCGTCATTACCATCAAGCCCAGCCTGACCTTGAACAACTGTAATTTCCCCAGTCGAACCATCTTTACCGTTAATACCAATAGTGCCATCTTTTCCACTCAATGTTATCGCATCTTTACCATCAGCGCCTTTTAAGCCAATAGAACCATCTTTACCATTGATAGAAACGCCATCCTGACCATTTTCACCTTTAACCGTAATAGCGCCAGATTCTTGATTATTACCAATGGTAACATCTTTATTTAAACCGACTTGTAACTTAGCTTTGCCATTTTCATTGACAACTTTAGTGGTTACACTTCCATCACCTTTTACGGTTACCGTTTCACCAAGTTTTGCTTTAGCGTCATTACCATTTTCATCCGTTAAACCAAATCCGCCACCTTTTGATGGATCCGTAATATTATTAATCGATTCTTTTAAGTCACCGACATTAACCGCATTATTTAACGTATCGCCCTTAGCATCCGTTAAAGATACCTTGTTACCATTAGCATCCTTCAAACCACTATCAACATTAACAATCTGGTTTCCGCCATTGTTCAAGCCTTTATCCGTCACACTAACGGTTTTATTTACAGGATCATCTTTAGGTGTAATGGTTAAACCATTGCCATTGATAACGGATTTACTACTTGTTATTTCATCAATGAATTGCGCACTTGTTAAATCTTGTAGCGCTTTAGCCATTTTAAGAATTAACTTACCGCTTTCATTATCAACACGTAAGTTTTTATCGGTAACATCGGCATTTGCATTTAATTTCCCTAAAATTGCTAACTCTTCATTGAGTTTTTTAGCTATAGCGTCGCCTTTATCACCTTTAAATTTTAAGCCGTCGTTAAGTGTTGCCACTTCTTCAATAATGGTTTTATTCGAGTCTTTCGGATCTTTGGTTTCATAAACAATGCGTGTTTTGCTTTCACCGTCTTTTCCGTCAACACCCGCCTTTCCATCAGTACCTTTAATGGTTAGACCGTTTGCCCCATCTTTACCGTTTAAGCCGATTGAGCCGTCTTTACCGTTGATGACTACTGATGATCCGTCTTTGCCATTCACGCCGATAGTACCGTCAACACCATCTTTCCCATTAGCACCTTTCTCACCAACAGTGACTTTATTTGCCGTTAAATCTTTCGCCAAGGCAACAACAACTTTTCCATTTTCAGTAATAGTTTTGATGTTAGTGGCATCATACTCAGTATCTGATTTTTCTCCTTTACCTACAATCTCAAGTTTTTCACCTAAGTTTTTGTGGATAACAGAATCATTACCTACTGATTGCGTACCAAAATCTAAACCTTTAGTATTGATTGCATTGGTTACATTATAAAGTTGTGAACCATTTACAGCCTCTTTAGATGTTGGATTTACATCACCATCTTTAAGGTTGGTAATTTTATTACCATCAATACTTACGTCTCCGCCTTTAATGGTTACAGCCGGTTGGGAAGGATCATTATTATCTTTACCGGTAAAGACAATTGATGAGTTATTTCCACCAACCGAATTAATGCCGTTAAGATTTTTTGCTAAACGAACGGTTAAATTATTAGAACCATCAGAAATAACACCGATGTTATTCTCTTCCGAAAGTTCGTTTCTGTCCGTAATACCACCTATAATGTTTACTTGTTCATTTAAGTGTTTTTTAATGACATTTGTATTTGCAATTGCATCACCATAGTATTTCATACCATCATCATGAGTCGCCACTTCATGTTCTTTGCCATCTTTATCTTTGTAAACGATACGGGTAATTCCGTCTTTTCCATCTTCACCGTCAACACCAGCTTTGCCTTCTTTTACCGAAATATCAGCGGATACGCCGTCGCTACCGTCAGCACCTTTAGGTCCCGTTAAGCCAATATGACCCACTCCATCTTTAGCGGAGATAGAAACCGCATCTTTGCCGTCTTTACCGCTGATTCCGACTTTACCATCTTCACCATTTTGACCGTTAGGACCGGTGATTGTCACTCCATCTTTACTGTTCACACCATTTGTGCCGTTTACAACAATCTTATCTAAATTAGTTAAGTCTTTGTTCAACGCAAAGCTGTAAGTTTGAGCTTCATCAGTACTGCTTTGAGTGACAGTTAAATTTTTACCTGCATCCAGATTAACTACTGCACCAGCTCTTACTGTTTTCGCTACTGAAGAACCGTTTACATTACCGGTTGCATTCGCATTCCATCCGCTATTGTTTACGATATCAATCACTTGGTGAACGGTTGCGATTCCATCCGCCCCATCTTTGCCGTTCTTTCCATTAATTGGAGTAGTTGGCGTTGCACCTAACTTAACATCATATTTAACAATACCGTCTTTACCTATCGATGCGGTTGTATAGTCACCATCTGTGAAATTTAATCCTTTTGATAAAGTAACGGTTTGATCGTTGCTACCATTTGCTTTATAGGTTAATGGCACATCACCAAGATTTTGTTCTGCAACAGAAACCGTATAAGTTTTTTGACCTGTTGTCTGATCTTCGTTTGGTGTCACCGTCACATTTTTGCTACCTGATTGAACAATCGTACCTAAACCGGTAACCACTTTCTTACCGTCATTAGTAATATTTTTTAAATCTGATTTTGCAATATTTGTGATTTTAGCTTCACCCGCAGCATCCTTGCCATCACCATCAACATAGCGCATGGTGACTGTGCCTGCATCATCTACTTTGTATTCACCCGGTTTGATATGACGTTCTGCCGATTTTACCGAATCCAACTGACTTAGATTAACTGCATCAGTAGAATTCGTACCATTGGCCACATTCTTAATTTGATTTCCACCATTATTCAAACCTGAGTTTGTTAAAGATACTGTTTTAGCCGTATCAGTCGGGTTAGTAATAATAATACCGCTATTATTTACAGTAGTATTGCCTACTTTTACAGAACCTTTATCAGTTAAGTTAATATCTTTGTTAAGTTTAACCTCTAACTTATTATTACCGTCTGCAACAACATTGATATTACCGGCAGCAGATTCAAACGTTTTAGCTGTAGTTTCACTAACGCCTTCACCTTGTACTTTTACCAAAGTATTCAGTTTGTGTTTGTTTTCAACAGACTCATTATTACCTGTGAATCTCAAACCGTCTTCTAATGTCGCAACGGTATGGTTAGTCCCTTTATCATCTTTATAAACGATACGGGTCATACCGTCTTTACCATTTGCACCATCGGTACCATCAACGCCAACTGCGCCTTTATCACCTCTGATAGTTAAACCGTTACTACCGTTTGTTCCATTCAAACCGATAGATCCGTCTTTACCATTAATAACTACGGCCGAACCGTCTTTGCCATTGATGCCGATCTTACCGTCAATTCCGTCTTTACCCGGGATGCCAGATTCACCTTTCTCACCAATAGTAATATCATTTGCTAAAGAGTAAGTATAAGTTTGGTTATTAGGATCCGTCACATCTTGTTTAACCGTTAAGTTTTTACCGGCATCAAAATTTACGACCGCACTTGGCGCTACTTTAGTTGCTACTGATGTGCCATCAAGCCCACCTGCTGATTTTGTCGCATTTGCCAACCAACCACTATTATTGATTGCCTCAACGACAGTTTTCACTGTCGCAACAGTGTTTTTACCATTTGCTCCATCAATACCGGCTTTACCATCTGCTCTGGTTGTAATATTGCCTACGTTTACGTCGTATTGAACCTTGCCATTCTCAGCTACTGTTACGGTTGTGTAATTACCATCTGTGAAATCTAAGCCTTGCGATACTTTAACTTTTTGTGGATTCTCACCATTGGCTTTGTATGATAGCTCTGCATCACCTAAGTTTTGAGCTATTGCGCTAACGGTATAGGTTTTTTGCCCTGTCGTAGCATCGGTTGTATTGGTTACAACTACGTTATTGCCGGCTTCAACAATTGTGCCTAAACCGGTAATAACTTTCTTACCTTCATTAGTAATATTGTTGAGGTTTTTATCTGATGCATTATCAATTTTATCTTTTGTATCTTTTGTTAAGTCAACAGTGATATCCGCACCTGCTGCAGTTGTTGCTACGTATTTAGCACTATCTCCGCCTACGACGTTAAATTGCAAACCACCCGATTTAGATAGTTTTTGTTCATTAGTTGTACCTGAATTACCGCTTAATTTGATACCGTTATCACCAATTTTAGTGTTTACTACATTAGATACCGTTTTTAATTGATCTTCCGTAGCTGCACGACCGGATACCGGAGTTGGGTTGGTTACATTCCAATCAGTATTGGTTAAGCCTGTAATGTGGCCATCTTTACCATTTAGGCTGATTGAATTATTACCGCTGATATTCACAACACCATCTGCGCCGAACTCAACTTTACCTGAGCCGTTACCGTTAGTAATTGAAGTAATATTCGCTAAAGCACCTTCGACATCTACCTTAAATGTTTTAACATCATTCACATCACGATACGATACTTTAGTATTTTTACCATCTTCCATATTAATTGTAGCTTTCGCTAAGTTTTTGATCTTAGTTTCACCGCCATTATTAATATTGGAAAGATCTTGTTTGGCAATACCCGTGATTTTTGCTGTTTCATTTGTGACTAATTTTCCATTACCATCGGTATAAGTCATTGTTACAGAACCATCATTCTGAACAGCATATTCACCTTTTGTAATATGTTTTTCGTCACCTAAATTAGCAATACTTCGATCACCGTATTTAATACGATCACCATCGTACTTAATAGTCGTGTTACTTGTTTGATCACCAAGTTTAATTTCTTTGGTATTAACGCTATTTAATTCTTTAAGATCTTTTGCTAATTTAATCGCTAAGCTGCCGCTAGCTGTCCCGACAACACCAATATTATTATCAGATAAGTTATTTTCTGCTGCACCACCGGTTACGTTTAACGTCTCTCCTAGTTTACGATTTACAGTTACGCCTGTATTATCACCTTGGAAGTTTAAACCTTTAATAATGTCGTTTGTATTTTTAGAAATATTTTGAGTGTTATTAGCAATATTATTGGCGTTATTTGTAACATTTTGGTTCGTTGCAAAAAGTTGTGAACCATTTACCGCATCTTGGCTATTTGCATCAATAGTGCCATTTAAAACATTGGTAATTTTTTTATTACTAGCATCAATGCCATCCTTAGTCATTTTTGGCCCATCTTTAATCGTTAAGCCTTTATCATCTAAAGTTGTATTACTGGTTGTTACTTTTGTGAAAGTCACATTTTCCTTGGTAGCAATTGTCAAATCAGCATTGTTTTGAGTAATATTAATATTATTACCTGCAATGACTTTAACAGTATCACCCATTGCAATTTTTTGTTCTTTATTGCCTGTTACTTCGCCTGTTCCCGTTTTATCGGTTGCGACTTTCCAACCTTGTTCAATTCGTGATGCAACGGCATGTAATTGAGAACCATTAATCGCATCAGTTGAATTAACTTCAACATGCCCTGCCGCTACATTTTTAATTTGACGTTCTTTACCTTTTTCACCAATGCTTACAAAGCGACCTGCATCTTGAACAGTTCCGGTGAAAGTATAAGTATGTCCGCCAATTGTTTTACTTGCGACAGTCTCGGTTGCATGTGATCCTGTGGTTGTAGAATTATCACCAAGAACGACCGAACCGGCTGTACCCGCATTAATATTTGCACCAATAGCAATGGTATTAGCTCCGATTACATTAGTATTATGCCCGATTGCAATTGTCTCTTTTGCACTTACTGCCGTCCCGGTCATTTCACCCAAGGCAATAGATCCCGTGCCTTTAGCACCTAAATTATCATAATTACTATTTGCTTCTTTTTGTTTATTTTTATCAGCATTAACACTTACATAATTAGTTTGTGCGAGTTCTACCGCTTTTTTTACATTATTCAGTTTCTGATTTTTAATATCAAACTCAGGTGCTTTATAAGTGTAACGACCGGTAGCACTATCAATGCTATAACCGATATAACCATCTCCGGCAATAGATTTTGCTAAATTATCATTAACTTCAGATAACTGCTTAACATTTACTGCATCTGTATCTTCACGACCTGCTGCTAAATTAACCAAACGGCGCTCTACACCTTTATTTGCGATTGCAACGACACCACGCTCAATACCAAAACCATCATTTGTATATTTTGCATTTTCGTTTTTAATATCTTCTTGATTAACAACGGTACCATTACCTAAAGACAATGAATTATTAGCATTAGATATTGCCCCCTCACCGATACTCATCGCACCTTTTTTAGTCGCTTTTGAGTTCTTACCGATAGTTATCACATTTTCATGTAACGCTTGGGCATTAGTACCGAAAGCAATGGCGTTGGCTTCGCTTGCATTAGCATTGCTACCAAATGCAACAGCATCATTCTTATGTGCCTTAGCTTCTACACCGAATGCAATGGAATTGATTTTCGCAGCTAATGAATTGTAACCAAAAGCAATAGATGAATTACCTGTTGCTCTTGAACTTGTACCAAACGCAATGGCTTTTTCCGCACTAGAAGAACTAGGCTTAGTTACTTGTTCACCTAAATAATTATCATGTGTAGAATAAAATTCCCCTGTGCTAGCCAATGAACCAAATGCAAAGGAATCATTACCGTTTGTTTTCGCTCCTGAACCAATTGCAACAGAACGATCACCATTTGATTGAGTATTACTTAAGCCATCATACTTAGTTCTTTTCGCTTCCCCTGTTCCAGGTAAACCATCAAGAGTTTTAGGTGCGGTATTACCAATAGCAATAGATTGATTACCATTTGATGTCGCGGATGCCCCAAACGCAAAACTAGCATTCCCTTTTGCATAAGCGACAGAACCAATCGCAGCAGAGTAATCACCAATCGCAGCGGATTGACGCATCATTGCAAGAGAGTTAAACCCTTTGGCGCGAGAGGCAGTACCAATTGCAGTTGATCCTGTATCCTCTGCATTTGAGAACGCACCGATGGCAGTAGCTAATCCACCGGTGGCTTTAGCATAGTCCCCCATCGCAATACCATTTGAAGAGCCGTCTTTGTAAATAGCATTAGTCTGATTACCAATTGCGATACCAAATGCATATTCTCCAGTATTCGAATATCCATTAGATAAATTACCCGATTTATCGGCATCATGGTAAGATTTATTACCGGGGTTTTTATAGTCGTATGCCCAAGTACTAGAACCTCCGCGTCCAGGATTAGCCTTAGCACTGGGGGTAGTAAACTGCCCCGGGCTTGCTGTTCCTCCCATTTCAATATAAGCATTAGCCACAAAAGGTGTAGCTACAAACGGCAGTGTAATTGCAATTGTTTTGATTAAATTAGCACTCAATGAATCAGGCTTATTCAAAGTAGAGGAAATTGCTTTAACTTTAGAAAGCTCCGATACAGCAGTCCATGTTTGAGCCGCATGATTCCAAATAACTTTAAAAATTTTATTCATATATTTACTTGTCCTTTAAATTCAGAGTTGTCTTCAGAAATTGAACCATCTGCATTCAAGTAAAATTCCCATAGCGTGAATAATCATGATTTATCACTCTGATATTAATAATTATTGGACTTGAATAAGTTTTCCACATATTTAACTACCAATGGTATCGTGGGGCTAGTCCTCCAGACTAAAATATAAACATCCAAAACTATTATTTATCACTAACAGAAATTTTACTCACCATGATGGTTTCATTGCTCAATTTGTTGGCTTTTAGTCGCAAGTTAAACGCTCAATACGAGCAAATTTGCAGTCACCGTCATTACGGTACAAGCCGAGTAAAAATAACTTTATCTTTGCTAAAAAATCAGGCACAAACGCCACGCCGAATATCTTTTGATATAACGGCGCAAACTCATTTCCAAAACAGTGAAGTTATATGCGCTTACCTTCTAGATCGTAAAAATCCGTTTTGTCGATATTTTTAGCTTAACGTTTAGCCAACAAAATTTAGTTACCTTCTCATCACAATATTTCCCATGGCTTCCTCCCCCTAAAACATAACCGTCGTTTTAAATGGTTCGGTAATATCCACTAGTTTTGGTTTAAAGATGACCATTTGTGATTGATAAAACTCCCAATGCAAAAGCAATTGCTATTTTTTCACTAAATTTTTCACAAATAAGATTGTGGATTAATGAAAAAAAATCATTGGTTGAGTTAAATTTTAATATTACACCATCAACGAGACAAACTATTTTTAATAAATAATAAAAAATATCACTCATTGAGTAGATTGAAATCTTACTATCTCAAACAATGAGAATAATTTTGATTTCATACAATGAGAGATAATATGGCAAGATTTACCGCAGCGGAAACTGATATTGCTATCGGCAAGCGAATTCAACTTCGCCGCAAAGAACTGGGCATCAGTGCTGAAGTATTAGCTGAAAAAATTGGAGTGTCACAACAACAATTTTCTCGTTATGAACGAGGGGCAACTAAAATGAATGTGAACCATTTAGTCAATATAGCCATTATTTTAAATACCCCTATTGATTGGTTTTTTAGTGATAGCAAAACTTTTAACCTAGATGATGATAAACCTCTCTATGTTCCTATACATAATGATGCCTTACGTTTTCGTCTTAATCACCATTGGCAACAAATGAATAATGAGCAAAAACGCACTTTAATTAACTGGCTTGATGCTATTTTCGGAGGACAATAAAACAAAGGCTAAAAATGCGTAGTACAGCTATCTTCTACTCTCTGAATTTTGAAAGGGTAGTAAAATGAGTATCAAATAAAGATCATATGGCGAGGAAATAAGTAGGAATCATAAAAAAACAAAGTGCGGTTGGATAAACCGCACCTTTTCTTAAAAATACATCAAAATAACCCTATCAATCACTTTCATCTAAATTTCACACAACCCGACTACGAATATTTCCATCTGCGACTTTTGTCGTAATCACGTCCCCTTGTTTAACGTCATTTATACTTGCAATTGTTTTTCCTTGCTCCGTTGTTGCAATGGAATAACCGCGTGCTAAAACCTTCAACGGGCTTAATCCATCTAATTTTCCACATAATGTTGCAAGCCTGTTTTGACGTTCGGTCAATTGGCGGTTTATGCTGAAATGTAGTCGACCTTGTAATTGGACTAATTGTTGTTGATGACGTTGGACACGGTAAGGTAAGGGATTTTGTGCTAGACGAACGGCAAGTGCGGTCAATTTTTGCTGTGTTTTTTCAAACTGACGTTGTATCGCAAAGTGTAAACGCTGTACAAGTTGTTCATTTTTTGCTTGTTGAACACGAAGTCGATTCTGTGGATGCTGATTTTGCAAACGTAATGTCAGCTGTTTTAAATGCTGGCTTTTTTGTACTAATAGTCGGTCAAACGCCATATCTAATCGCTGTTGCTGATGGCGGAGTTGTTGTTGTAGTTCCTCTTGATTTCGGCTAACTAACTCTGCGGCTGCGGAGGGCGTAGGAGCTCGAAGATCAGCAACAAAATCCGCAGTGGTTACATCCGTTTCATGACCTACTGCACTGATAATCGGCAAGGCGGAACGAAAAATTGCGCGCGCGACAGACTCCTCGTTAAAACACCAAAGATCCTCTAACGAACCGCCGCCTCGTCCAATAATAAGCACATCGACTTCCCGTCGTGCATTTGCCAGTTCGATCATCTGCACAATCTCAGCCGTTGCCTCCTTACCTTGCACGGCAGTGGGATAAATCACCACTTTCAAACTCGGATCCCGCCTTGCCAAAATATGCAAAATATCTTGTAATGCGGCACCGGTGGATGAAGTGATAATCCCTACCGCTTTACTAAAGTGCGGTAAATTTTTCTTGAGATTTTGGGCAAATAGCCCCTCTGCCGCCAGCTTCATCTTCAGGGCTTCAAATTGCTGTTGTAACGCCCCTTCACCCGCAGAATGCATTGATTCAATGATGAGCTGATAATCGCCACGCGGTTCGTATAAACTCACATTAGCACGCACTAATACTTGCATACCATTTTGCGGGCGAAACGCCACACGCAAATTTTTCATCCGAAACATCGCACAACGCACCTGTGCATTTTCATCTTTTAATGTGAGATACCAATGCCCCGATACCGGTTGGCTAAAATTAGAAATTTCTCCCGTCAGCCAAATTTGTGAAAAATTGCTTTCCAACATTTGACGTGCCGCATTGTTGAGTTGGGATACGGAATAAATATTCTCAGACATACTCATCTATCAATACCCAGCCATCATCCAACCAGTTACAAATTGAATCTAACAATAATTCTATGGTTGTTTCCGAATCATCGGTAATATCCGCTAAATTTTGCAGGAATGTCCAATCTAGGGTTTCCCCATCTGCCAAACGTTTCAACACTGTCGTTTCAATGACATTCAATTCGTCCAACCATTCGCCATTGGCATAAATACGAAGGGGATTTTCCGTATAAAGCAACTTGCAATTATTATCCTGACAAAGTAGCGCCCCCTCTTCTAAATCGGCACGCACTTCTTCAGGATCACTCATTTCTTCAGAAACCAAGAGTTCATAACGGCGTGAACTCACCGCACTTGCCACTGCTTGTTTGAATAACTTGTCAAAGGCCTTGGAATGGGCAAGTTTATCCAGCAGTTGCCGTTTCATCACCTGAATATTTTCATCGGCAAGCTTACCGGTACGCTGTACCGACTGCGTTAAGCGAAGCGGTAAATCAAATTCGCTTAAATTCAAATCCGGATCCTGATGACAAAAACCTTTACTGATGCCATCAATTAAGTGGGTTAAATTCGGATAACGCAAGCCAAAAGAAAAGGTTAAACAATCCTCTTCCGCCACGCCATAATGTGCCATACGGGCGGGAATATAAAGAATATCGCCCGGATTCATTACCTCATCAATCACCAACTCCCCCATATCATCAAAAATACGAATCGGCTGATTCGGTTTAAACTCCGTGCTTGAATCACACCATTTCCCCAATTGCCAACGGCGACGACCATAACCTTGCACCAAAAACACATCATATTCATCATAATGTTTACCCACCGATCCGCCTTTCGGCGCATAAGACACCATAATGTCATCACGTTGCCATTGGGGAATAAAACCAAATTTGTTCCAAAGCCGCCCCAATTCCGGCGACCATTGTTCCATATTTTGCACTAGCACAGACCATTTTTCCGGCCCCCCCTTAAAATCTTTTTCCGCTAAAGGGCTAAAAAACACTTTCCAATCATCATCCGAAAAGGTTTTGACTAAACGTGCCGTAACATCTTCATTTTGCGCCAACTCAATAATATCCTGCGGTTCAAACTGCCCCACAATTTCAGGCAAACCGTTTCGGATAATGAGTGGCTTTTTCTGCCAATAATCCCGCAAGAAAATTTCAGGGGTGATGGATTCGGGTAAGCAAAAATCCGTTGGGAAAAGTGAAAGTGCGGTCATTTTTGGACTCCTTTTTCTTTATTGGCTTGAGCGGCTTGTTCTGCTGCCCGTTTCCGGCGAATTTCTTTCGGATCAGCCAGCAACGGACGATAAATTTCAACACGATCGCCCTCTTTCAATAGATCGGTTAATTTTGTCGGACGACTAAAAATTCCAATTTTATTTTGACGTAAGTCAATATCAGTAAACTGTTGCAAAATACCGGATTGCAAAATCGCAGTTTGCACCATTGTCCCCTCAGCGACTTGGAGCGATTTCAAATAATAGTGATCCGGCAGCGCATAGGCAATTTCAATATTAATCTGATTCATTATGCTTTCTTTATACAAAAATTTTCGGCTATTATAGCGGAAAAGTGCGGTCAGTTTTAACGATAAAATAGGGAGTAAAATGAATTGGGTATTTTTCGCTGTCGGATCAGCATTTTTCGCCGGTTTAACCGCAATTCTAGGAAAACTCGGTGTGGAGGGAATAAATAGTAATCTTGCCACCTTTATTCGCACTATCGTTGTATTGCTTGTTACCGCCGGCATCATTTCCGCCCGTAACGAATGGCAATTACCGCACCATATCGTCGCTAAACCTTTTACTTTCCTAATTTTATCAGGCGTTGCCACCGGGCTGTCATGGTTATGTTACTATCGCGCCTTGCAACTCGCCCCGGCATCTTGGGTTGCACCTATTGATAAACTGAGTGTTGTGATTGCGATTATTTTAGGCGTAGTCGTCTTAGGCGAACCCTTGAGCTTAAAACTCATAATAGGCAGTATATTGATTCTGGCGGGTGTGCTTGTTCTAGCGTTATAGATTGAGAATTTACCCGCATTTCGCTACAATGCGCTACTATTTTTTAATTATTACGTTTTAACCTCATTACTTAATATGTCTGAAATAAAACTCATCGTTGGACTTGGTAATCCCGGAGATAAATATGCCGAGACACGTCATAATGCCGGTGAATGGTTGATAGAACGTTTAGCACATCGTTTCAATACTACGCTTAATCCTGAGAACAAATTCTTCGGTAAAACCGTCCGCACTTTAGTAAATGGAAAAGAAGTCCGCTTACTTGTGCCGACCACTTTTATGAACTTAAGCGGTAAAGCGGTGGCAGCCTTGAGTGGATTTTATCGCATTCAACCGGAACAAATTCTTGTGATTCATGATGAACTGGATCTACCGCCCGGTGTCGCAAAACTCAAACTGGGCGGCGGACACGGCGGACATAACGGTTTGAAAGACATTGTGGCAAAACTAGGAAATAACAACAATTTCTATCGCTTACGCTTAGGAATCGGACATCCCGGGCATCGTGATTTAGTTGCCGGTTATGTTCTTAATAAACCGGCTCCGACAGAGCGTAGCGCTCTTGAAAAAGCCCTAGACGAAGCCACAGATTGCGTGGAAATGATTTTTAAAGACGGCATAGTAAAAGCGACCAATCGCTTAAACAGTTTTAAAATTTAAAAGTGCGGTCATTGTCGCAACTTTTTTGACTCAATATAAGGAAAAAATATGGGATTTAAATGTGGTATCGTGGGCTTACCAAACGTAGGGAAATCCACCCTTTTTAATGCGCTCACTAAAGCAGGTATTGAAGCGGCAAATTATCCGTTCTGTACGATTGAACCAAACACTGGCGTTGTCCCAATGCCGGATCCCCGCCTCGATGCCCTCGCGCAAATAGTGAAACCTGAACGCGTTCTCCCGACCACTATGGAGTTTGTGGATATTGCAGGATTAGTGGCCGGAGCGAGTAAAGGCGAAGGCTTGGGTAATAAATTCCTAGCAAACATTCGTGAAACCGATGCCATCGGTCATGTCGTTCGTTGCTTTGAAAATGACGATATTGTACACGTTGCCGGAAAAATTGATCCGTTAAACGATATTGAAACCATCAATACCGAACTTGCGCTTGCCGATTTAGATAGTTGCGAACGAGCCATTCAGCGTTTACAAAAACGTGCAAAAGGCGGCGATAAAGAAGCGAAATTTGAGCTTTCAGTGATGGAAAAAATCCTTCCCGTCCTTTCTGAAGCGGGAATGATTCGCTCCGTTGCTCTTGATAAAGAGGAGTTGCTTGCCATTAAAAGCTATAATTTCTTAACCCTCAAACCGACTATGTATATCGCAAACGTCAACGAAGACGGTTTTGAAAATAATCCGTACCTTGATAAAGTCCGCGAATTTGCTGAAAAAGAGGGTTCTGTGGTTGTGCCGGTGTGTGCCGCCATTGAATCGGAAATTGCCGAACTTGACGATGAAGAAAAAGTCGAATTTTTACAAGATTTAGGCATTGAAGAACCCGGTTTGAACCGCGTTATTCGTGCCGGCTATGCCCTATTAAATCTTCAGACTTACTTCACCGCCGGCGTAAAAGAGGTACGCGCATGGACGGTTTCTGTAGGCGCAACCGCACCAAAAGCCGCAGCCGTCATTCACACGGATTTTGAGAAAGGTTTTATCCGTGCCGAAGTCATCGCCTATGAAGATTTTATTCAATACAAAGGTGAAAACGGTGCGAAAGAAGCCGGTAAATGGCGTTTAGAAGGGAAAGATTACATCGTACAAGATGGTGATGTCATGCACTTCCGTTTCAACGTATAAATTTAATCAAACACGACCGCACGACGCCTAAAGTGCGGTCTTTTTTTAGAAAATTTGAGAAAGCAAAATGTCAAACATCATCATTTTAGACGGTGGAATGGGGCGTGAATTGGCGCGCCGTAAAGCGCCTTTTCAACAGCCCGAATGGTCCGCCCTTGCATTGTATCAACAGCCTTCCGCCGTTCAACTTGTGCATGAAGATTTTATTAAAAGCGGTGCTCAAGTGATTACAACAAATAGCTATGCTGTCGTACCCTTCCATATCGGTGAACAACGCTTTCATACCGATGGCAAAAATCTAGCGGATCTGGCCGGGCGTTTAGCCAAAAGTGCGGTAGAAAATTCGGGTGTTTCTCATATCAAAATCGCAGGTTCAATTCCCCCATTATTCGGTTCTTACCGTTTTGATTTATATCAGCCTAACCGCGTACAAGAAGTTGCACAACCGATCATTGACGGGCTTTCGCCTTATGTTGATTTCTGGCTGTGTGAAACCCAAAGTTCCGCCACCGAGTCCCAAGCGATCAAACCTTTATTACCTAAAGATACACGCCCGCTTTGGGTGTCTTTCACGTTACAAGACGACGAGCCCACCGACATTCCCCGCCTACGTTCCGGTGAAACGGTACAAATTGCGGTCGAAAAAATGATCGAATTAGGTGTAGCGGCAATTTTGTTCAATTGTTGCCAACCTGAAGTAATTCAACAAGCTTTACTCACCACGCAGGAAACCTTAAAAAACCATCATATCACCACTATTCGTATCGGTGCTTATGCCAATGCTTTTCCTCCGCAACCGAAAAATGCCACCGCAAATGACGGTCTGGATGAAATCCGAGAGGATCTCAATCCGCAACAATATCTCCTCTGGGCTGAAAAATGGGTTGAAAGTGGCGCCACCATTATTGGCGGTTGTTGTGGCATTGGTCCCGAGCATATCAAAGCATTAGCGGAAAAATTCGGCTAGAATATCAATAAAATATCCTCTCCATCAATGAACAGAAACGAGATAAATTGGATAAATTATGCAAACGATTAATCAAATCAAAAGCGCAATTATTGCCGATCCTCAAAATAAATCTTTCACTGAACGTCATATCGAACCGCTTTTTGCCGCTCCCTCTACCGCTCGAATTAACATTGTCGGTCAGGCTCCCGGTGTAAAAGCGGAGCAAACACGTCTTTATTGGAATGATCAAAGCGGTGATCGCTTACGCGAATGGCTAGATGTTGATCGCGACACCTTCTATAATTCGGAGCTGTTTGCCGTCATTCCAATGGATTTTTACTATCCGGGCAAAGGAAAATCAGGCGATTTACCGCCCCGTAAAGGCTTTGCGGAAAAATGGCATCCGCAAATTCTAGCAGCCTTACCAAATATTCGGCTTACGCTCTTAATCGGGCAATATGCGCAAAAATACTATTTACCGCAAAATACCTTAAACGTGACGGAAACAGTAAAAAACTACCGTGAATTTCTACCGCACTTTTTACCCTTAGTACATCCTTCGCCACGTAATCAACTTTGGTTAAAGAAAAATTTATGGTTTGAACAAGAAGTGGTACCGACCTTACAACAACTTGTGAAAACAATTTTATCCCATTGATTATCTTATTTTTTCGGAAAACTGTTTTAGGAAATAATATGTCAAATAAAAAAATTGGTTTGCTTCCTCTAACCGCATTAGTTTTAAGCTCTATGATTGGCTCGGGTATTTTCAGCCTACCGCAAAATATGGCGCAAGTTGCCGGCTCGGAAGCTCTCATTATCGGTTGGACGATTACGGGTGTGGGAATTATTTTTCTCGGTCTCTCTTTCTTTTTCATTTCCAGACTTCGGCCCGAATTAGACGGCGGTATTTACACCTATGCACGAGAAGGTTTTGGCGAACTCATGGGATTTATATCTGCTTGGGGCTATTGGCTATGCGCCACTATCGGTATTGTGGGTTATTTAGTGGTTGCCTTTGAAGGACTAGGTACGTTCACCGATAGCGAAAATATGGTAATTTTCGGGCAAGGAAATACTATCGCTTCGTTTATCGGTTCTTCAATTGTTGTCTGGCTTGTACATATTTTAATCGCCAAAGGAATAAAAGAAGCGGCGACCGTAAACCTTATCGCTACTTTTGTGAAAGTTTTTCCGCTATTCTTGTTTATCCTGTTCGCACTATGGTTCTTCAACCCTGAAACCTTTAACCATGATGTGAAAGCAACCGCATTAAATAATAACGTCTCCGATCAAGTAAAAAATACTATGTTAATCACCCTTTGGGTGTTTAGCGGCGTAGAAGGAGCGGTGATATTATCGGCACATGCCAAAAAACGTACTGATGTCGGGCTTGCCACCGTATTGGGGATTTTAATCACCCTTGCATTATATGTGGCGATCACTGTGCTTTCCTTAGGAATTTTACCCCGTGAAACCATCGCTGCAATGTCAAATCCCTCTATGGCAGGCTTACTTGAACATATGATCGGGAATAGCGGAAAAATAATCATCATCTCCTGCTTAATTGTCTCAGTACTCGCATCTTACATTAGTTGGACGATGTTCTCTTCCGAAGTACCTTATCGTGGCTCTAAAAACGGTGCTTTCCCCAAAATTTTCGACAAACTCAATGAAAACAACACGCCGATTAACTCCCTTTGGTTTACCGGATTTGTCGTACAACTTTGTTTGTTATTAGTTTTGCTGACAGGAAAAAGTTATAACGCATTATTATTGATCTCTACCTCAATGATCCTCGTGCCTTATTTTTTGATTGGGGCCTATCTGTTTAAACTTGCCATTCAACAAAATGCCCCTTGGTACATTAAACTCACAGGCTTAATAGCATCTATTTACGGTTTGTGGATTTTATACGCTGCAGGATTGGATTATTTGCTCCTTTCCATTTTGCTCTATGTACCGGGGATTGGGTTATTTTTATATTCCCGCTATCAACACCAAGGAAAAAATTTCAATCTGAACAAATGGGAAAAATGTGTAATAGTCATTATTGCACTTCTATTTATTTGGGCTGTTTATAATGCCTTTACCAATGTTGACTGGACTTAATCCGTTTTCCAAGAGAGGTTAAAAATCACGGTATTATGGAGCGAACGTACAGAAACGAATATTTCAATATACCAGAAGAGTACAATATTTGTGTTCCTTATAAAATCAAATTATTTCAATAGGTTATTAAACGAATACAAACATTGCGTCCCTAAAACGACCCCTCTTTATAGGATTTTATTTGTTTAACAATAGTCTTAGGATTATCGTAAATCCCTTGAGACAGTATCCCACCGAAGTAGCCAAAGGTATGATTATGAGTAAACATTTCATTAGTAGCATAATTCCATTGCCAATACCTGCATCGGAAGAATTAACCACGATGAATCAGTGAATCGTCCCCCCCTGTCTGTCCGCTGCTTTGTGGGTTTCCCAATGGGCGATAAACTCCCAAACAAATGGTGAAAAATGAAAATACTGCTCAAAAAATCACAAGATAAAAATAGAAAATATCTCCCATAAAACACGCTAAAAAATAACCGCACTTTTAAACCGTTCAGCCTAAAAGTGCGGTCACAAAATCCGACGGATGTTGAACGTTGGCTTTGCCGAAGGCGTAAATCAATCACCTCAGGGATTTATAAGTGATTTTTCCGTTATTTTTTTGGTTTCTTCGGCAAGCCCGTTTCTAAATCTAATCCGTTATCCACTCGAACCCCTGCCTGATTGGCCAGTTTTAACATCAGGGCTTCACTCGGTTTAGGCGGGGCGTCGCCTTCATACCAACGCTGAAAGGCGATTTTGCCGTCCCATTCCTGCAAGGGGGCGGGCGGCAACGGCACGATGTCGTCTAAGTCGGGGACTTTGGGCTGAAGATAATTATTATCATCTAAATAGTTAGTAATAATTTCATATCTTCTTGAACGCTCTTCATCAGGAGAAACATCTAGAAAATTAAGATTATCTGCTTGCATTCCTTTTTCAAAAGCATGAGAAAGGGCTAATGCAGATATAATGTCACCGTTTTTAACGCCTTGATGGTAACTCTTTACTGCTTCTACATATTTTTTATCTAATTTAAAGCTCGATCCTAAATTAGATGAGGCATTGCCTAATCCTTGCTCTGATGCACATATCCTGAATTGCTCCACAAGTTTTA